>SLJO01000238.1 GCA_007135095.1 Bacteroidales bacterium
AACCAGGGGGATCCATACGAGTGAAATACCGAATATGAATTACATGCCTTAGTAAATAATTGAATATAAATTTGATAACAATAGTTTGTTCGTATGAATTATTACCCCCTGGCACCTGGGTTTTACTACATAACTCCGGATTCAGATAAATATTATAATCTCCAGTCAACCGGTCCGTCCCGGTGGCTGGCCAGCAGAGCGTTGGTTTTTGAAAAATGCCTGCAGCCAAAAAAACCGTTGTATGCAGAAAAGGGTGAAGGGTGGGCGGCCTTGAGTACATGATGCTTTCCGGTATCTATAAGTGACTCCTTTGCCTGTGCATATCTTCCCCAGAGAAGGAACACAATATCTGAATAGTTATCTGAAAGGGCAGAAATAGCGGCATCGGTAAATTTCTCCCAGCCCCTGTTCTGATGGGACCCCGCCTGGTTAGCCCTTACGGTGAGAGTGGCATTGAGCAGGAGGACACCCTGCCCGGCCCATTTCCCCAGATTGCCATGCCCGGCTGCAGGAAGTCCGAGATCATCACTTAGTTCCTTATAAATATTCTTCAGCGAAGGGGGGATCCTTATACCATCGGGAACAGAAAAACAAAGACCGTGGGCCTGACCGGCACCATGATAAGGGTCCTGACCGAGAATTACCACCCTGACCTTATCGGCAGGGGTCAGGTTAAATGCATTAAAAATTAACCTGCCGGGGGGATAGACCGCTGATTTCGATTTTTCTTTCAGCAGGAAGGTTTTAAGTTCCTGAAAGTATGGGGCATTGAATTCCTCTTTCAAAAGCTCTTTCCATTTCTCTTCTATTTCCGGGCTAACATGGGGCATATCAATTACGATTGATGAAAATAAAATCAGCAGGATGCATGAAAATCCAGGGCACCTGGACTCTAAACGGCATCAGGAGGTCAGTAAATCAATTCATCGGTCTCCTCCCTGGCCTCCTGCAATTCCGACAAAAGGTCATACCCGTTGGTAAAAATAGCTTCATCTCTGATTTGCTTGTGGAAATATACAGTTGCTGTCTGCCCCACCAGGTTGTTATTGTATTCAAACAAATGCAGCGCAAGATTAATATCGCATGAATCCTCTGAACCGGCTCCGGAGGGACGCCTGACCTTTATCATGCCACGGTAGTATTTATTGCCCGAGATTATGTGAATGGCATAAATGCCATCGGGGGGAATTAGTTTAGTGTCCTCCGCGACAGGAAGGCTGAGGGTGGGAAATCCATTAATCTGCAGTTCCCTGTCACCCTTTTGAAGCTCCCCCCTGATAATGTAGTGATGGTCAAGATATGCATTGGCCCTTTGTATGTTGCCATCTCTGAGTGCCTTCCTTATTTTGGTGGAGCTGACTGCTTCGTTGTCGATATCCTGCTGGGGTATCTCCTCTACCTCAAAATGAAAATATCTACCAAGCTCATATAAATATTCATAATCTCCCTCACGGTTATGGCCAAAATGGTGATTAAACCCTACAACCACCTTCCTGGCCCCGAGCTTGCCGGCCAGGATCTTCCTTATAAAATCGGCCGAGCTCATTTTTGAAAATTCAACGGTAAACTCAACTATGATAAGATGGTCCAGTTTTGTAGTTTTAAGGAGTTTGATCTTCTCCCTTTGAGAGTTAATAAGTTTCAGGTTCCTGCCTGCTGTTTCCGGGTAAAGCACCTTTCTGGGATGAGGGTGAAATGTAATAAGGACGGATTCACCGCCAACCTCACGGGCTGACCTGCGCAGCCTGTTTAAAATGGTCTTGTGACCAACATGAACGCCGTCAAAGGATCCGGTCGTAATGACGGGATTTCGAATATCGAACTCCTTGTCGAGCCCATAATGTACCTGCATTTGCCTGGTGATTTTTTTCAAGTCGCAAATTTACGAAACTGAGCTGTTTTTTTTAACAAAATAGGCCACTTTCTCAATCGAAGTTATCATATCATAATCTTCCAGGTAGACGTTTCCTGAAACATTCAATGGTACCGAGGTGAAGTTGAGTATACCTTTTATCCCTGCAATGACCAGGGATTCGGCAACATTAACGGCATGATCGGGGGGTACTGTAAGAATTGCAATAGTTATATTGAGTTCCTTGACCAAATCAGACAGCTTCTGGATGGGATAGCAGTTTACACCAGAAATGACCCTGTTGATCTTTTCCGGATCGGTATCAAAAGTAGCGACTATATTTAGCTTTGAACGTTTGCCTGTAAAATATCCTGTTATTGCCCTTCCGAAATTACCCACCCCGACCACGGCAACATTCTGGCCCTTCCGCGTATCAAGAATTGATCCTGTCACATCTATCAGCTCTTTTATATCATATCCCTTTTTATTGCTGGTTGAATACCCCATAAGCATTATGTCTCTCCTGACCTGTACTGCGGTCAGATTAAGCATACCTGCAATATCATGTGAATAAATATGGGTTTTACCAGCCCCAAGGCAGTTCAGCAGTAATCTTCTGTACTGGCTCAATCTTTCAATAGTTTTTCCCGGTAGTTTCATTTGTATAATCCAATATTAACAATGCGTTACAACCTCATGCTACCTGCAAATCAGGTCATTCAATTTAACAATCATCTAATTATAATTTGCAGGTCAGTCATATTCAAAGTTTCAAACGTATGGAACCCTCATTCATTATATTTTGCAGCCGAAGGCTGACGTGGTTATCATCCCTGCAAATAATTCGTTTCTTTCGTTTCAGACCCGGGAAAGTCACATCAGGTTAAGTCTATGTTGAGAGTATCATTTGACCGGGGGAATTCGAGCATGAATGTGCTTCCCTCACCCGGCCTGCTCTCAACCCTGATATCGCCTTTATATAAACGGGCAAGTTTTTTTACAATAGACAAGCCAAGGCCGCTTCCCGTTATGTTCTTTGTCTGTTCATTCTTTATCCTGACAAACTCATCAAACAACCGCGGTATATCATCCTCTCCCATCCCGATTCCGGTATCCCTGATTAAGATATTTACACTGCCCTGGTCCTCTCTGATAATAAAATCAACCCTGCCGCCCTCAATGTTATATTTAATTGCATTTGAAAGGAGGTTATTGAAAATAATCTCCATCTCATCATGATCGGCAACCAGCATTACTTCTTCCGGGCATTCGAGATAAATCTTCACATCTTTCTGGATTGAAATAGGTCCCATCGTGTCGATGGAAATTTTAGCAATATCCACCAGGTTAACCGGTGTTACTTCCCTTTTCTTTTTTCCCGATTCTATTTTGGTAAGATCAAGCATATCCAGAATAAGGCTACGCATTCCCTTGACCCGTAAAAGCGATCGGTCTATTATTTTGTCATATGCGTCAATGTTGTTCCCGGCCTGCCTGTCCTGCATTATGCGCAAATATCCTTCAATGGCGTTAAGGGGGGTTTTAAGTTCATGGGAAAGCACTGAAAGAAACTGGAACCTTATCTGCTTGCCCTCTTTGTTAAGCTTCCTTGTCATCCGTTTCAGAAAGATATGCTTGGTGACGCTTTCTATTGCCGATCGTAATTCATGGGGAGTAAAAGGCTTTGGAATGAAATCGTGGGCTCCATGGTTTGTGGCCTTGACGGCCAGCTCCAGCGAGGCATAGGAGGTTATCATGAGAACCACTGTTTCCATGCGTTTTTTGTTTATATACTCAAGGACCTCAATTCCCAGCATGCCCGGCAGTTTATTGTCAAGAAGGATAATATCCGGTACGCATTCATTCAGAATGGCGACTGCATCCTCACCGTTGTATGTTTCCTGAACGGTAAAGCCAATGTTCTCATCCATGAAAGGAAAGCCCACCGAATGCCTGGACAATATCCTGTTGATGCCTGAACAGATTCCGGGTTCATCATCAACCACGAGGACTTTCAATTTTTCCATGTTAAAGCTTTAATAATTTTACTATCTCCCTGTTCAGCTGATCGGCCCTGATCCCTTTTTCAATGTACAGATCAGCCTTGATCCATTTCCTGTCTTCTTCGGTGCCAACACCAAAAGACATCCCCGTCTCAACTGTTACAGCTGTTGCTATTATTACAGGCACATCAGGATATTTCCTTTTTAGCTTGAAGGCAAGTATAAACCCGCTGTCCTCGGTCTCCATCATCAAATCCAGTATCGCAAGGTCAGGCTTTAGTGTTTCCAGCAGATTTTCAGCCTCATGCTGACTTTCTGCAGTTATAACCCTGAAACCGAACTGTTCGATATTGAGCTTAGTCTGAAAAAGATAATCTTCATCATCATCAACCAGCAGAATTGTTTTTATTTCTTTATCCATCTGTTCTGATATTAGGGAAATTCAATATTATTTACCGGCAATGTAACTATAAACCGGGTACCTGTTTCACCCCTGAGGGGATCAGCATTCGATATTAAATCAATCTGCCCTTTATGCATCTTGACTATTCCATATGTGGTGGCCAGGCCAAGCCCGGTTCCCTTGCCTATACCCTTGGTTGTATAAAAAGGTTCAAATATTTTTTCCTTATCCTCTTCTTTTATCCCGGTTCCTGTGTCGATTATGTGAAATTCGGCATTTTTACCGTCACACCTGATAACAACCTGTAGTTTCCCGCCATCAGGCATAGCCTCAACGGCATTTTTCAACAAATTGGTGAGTGCCTGGATAATCTGCTCTGCATCAAGTTCACCGTTTTTTTGTACTAAATCATTAATATCAACTTCTACCCCGATGTTCCCGGGAATGATGATTGCATCAAGCGACTGTCTTACAAGCTTTTCAAGACTGACTTCCGCAGGGTGGACCTGGTTTGTCCTTGCAAAGTTAAGCAACCCTCCAACTATTTTCTTGCACCGGTTGGCCTGTTCGACAATAAGCTTCAGGTCTGCATGTGTCTGTGCATTCCTGGGAAGTTCATCCAGCAAGAGGTTTGAGTACATTATGACCACTCCCAGTGGATTGTTAAGTTCGTGGGCTATACCGGCTGATAATTGTCCCATGCTGGCCATCTTCTCCGACTGTTTAAGGGCCTGCTGGACGGTAACAAGTTTTTCGTTGGTCACTGCAAGGTCATTAATTGAGTTATGGAGCTTATCGATGGTCATGGGAAGGCACATTTCTACTTCTGCCAGGCCCTCAATAATAGCAATGGCATGTTCCTCACATGTTTCATAACCACAGGCCCCGCAGTTAAGAAAGTCCCTGGCATCAAACTTGCCCATTTTTTCCAGTTCCTTTTTTATCTCTTCAACAGAAGGAATGGGCAGGCGCTGATCGGCAGGTTCAAACGTACATTTAAGGTCCAGGCTGCTGTATTCTTCTACATTCTTCTCCCACTCCTCCCTGTTGTAATTCTTTATTTTTTCCTTAACATAGTTGCTGACAAAACTCCTTCTTACATAATGTTTACCACCCTCTGACATTCCGGGACCCATTATGCAGCCCTCGCAACACAGCAGCTCAAGGTGCTTATCACTTATCAGTCCGTCTTCAAACTCCCTTATGGCTTCCTGGAAGTCAGCCCTTCCTTCTGCAACTATAATATTTCCTTCAAATGCATTGTCTTTTATGTCTACCGTCTGTAAAAGTCCCCTGCTGATAGGAAAGACAGCGCCTTTTCCGGCCCTTGGTTCATCAAATTCAGCAGGTGTTGTATTTCTGCATTCAATATTCCTTTCCCTGAACATCTCCCTTAATTCGGCAAATGTAACTACCTGGTCAACAGCAGCCGACTCTTCCTTTTTGGCAACACATGGTCCTGAAAAAACAATTTTAACATCATTCCCAAGCTTTTTTCTTACAACATGGCTCATTGCCACCATTGGTGAAACGATTCCAGCCAGCGATGGTACAATATCAGGATGATACTGCCTGATATAATTAACTATAGCGGGGCAGTCGGAGGATATGTACCTTTTGCCGCAGGGATCTTCAAGTATTTTTTTGTATTCCAGGGCAACCAGGTCGGCTCCGAAACCAACCTCAAAAACATTATCAAAACCGAGTTTTCTCATCATGCCGACAAACAGGCGATGATCGGCTATTTCGGTAAATTCGGCCGGAAAACTGGGTGCTACTATCGCCGCAACCCTTCCGGGAGATTCCAGCAAATCGGCAACCTGCAAACCGGATCGGGAATAAACCTTGGCGCCCTGGCTGCATACCCGTGTACAGTTGCCACAACCGATACAACGTTCAATAAGGACTTCTGCCTGACCGTTAATTATCTTTATTGCCTTTGCCGGGCACTCCCTTACACAGGTATAGCAAACCCGGCATCTGTCCTTAAGGGTAATAAGAAGCTTTTTATTATCATGGGAAGCCTTCATAACATCACTTTTCTCTCTGAGTAGTTTGTATGCAAAACCGATATACTCTTTTCGCCCAGGGGTTCTCCGAGAAAATCCCTGTATAATTCATTTATCACGGGGTTTTTATGTGCAAGCCTGATAATTTCGCTTTCATCTATGCCGTACAGGGCTTTCATACGTGCCCGTACAGCATTTTCCTCGGCGCCGACAGGCTGGCCGCCGCCATTTATACAACCTCCCGCACAAGCCATTATCTCGACAAAATCATATTCGCAATTACCGGCCCTTATCGCCTCAAGCAGGGGTGCCGCATTTTCAAGCCCGCTGATCACGGCAAACCGGTAAGTTGTTTTTCCTGTTTTAAGGCTGGCTTCCTTTTTCCCCTTGATGCCCCGAAGCTCGGGATATTTGATGCGATCAGGCTCCCTGCCTCCTGCAATATATGGCAGTGTTCGCATAACGGCCTCCGTCATGCCCCCGGCCGAACCGAATATCTTTCCCGATGAACTTCTGGTACCATAAGGCTCGTCAGCTTCCTCCGCCTCTATCTGGTTCATGTCTATGCCGTAAAGCTTGATGAGCTTGGCCAGTTCCCTTGTAGTAATGACGGCGTCAATATCTGACAGTCCCTTCTTAGTCATTTCTTCTCTCTGAGCTTCAAATTTCTTGGCCGTACAGGGGGCAACAGCAACAGAGAAGATATTGCCCGGATCTGTTCCGGAAACCTGGGGGTACCAGGTTTTGAGGATTGCACCAAGCATCTGCTGGGGACTTTTGCATGTAGATAAAGCCGGCAGGAGTTCCGGATATGATTGTTCGGCATACTTTACCCATGCAGGGCAACAGCTGGAAATAAGCGGCAATTTCCCTTTTTGCTTTTTCCTTGTCATGAGTTCGTGCGACATCTCCATAACCACCAGGTCGGCAGCAAAAGAGGTGTCAAATATCTTGTCGAAACCGATCTTTCTCAGTGCGGCATTAATCAGTCCGCTGATATCCCTGCCCGGCTTGACACCGAATGTTTCGGCCAGGGTAACACTTACCGATGGAGCATACTGTATGACAACGGTCTTTTCCTTATTATGGAGCGCATCTTCTACTTCAGCGATACTGTCCTTTTCGACCAGGGCACCCGTAGGGCAAACCATAATACACTGGCCGCAATTTATGCAACTTGAAAAATTAAGATCCTTATTGCATGCCGTACCTATTATGGTCCTGTTCCCCCGGTTGACGAAGTCAATGGCGAATACGGAGAGCCTTTCATCGCAAACCCGCACACACCGGCCGCACAATATGCATTTGGAGGGATCGCGTACTATCGAGGGACTGGAGTGGTCGAGTTTGTACTTGTTCTTTTTCCCCATGATACGGCGTTCCCTGACATTAAGTTCCTCAGCAAGCGTCTGGAGTTCGCAATTGACGTTGCGCTCACAATAAAGGCAGTCGTCGGGATGGTTTGAAAGCAGCAACTCCACAATGGTCTTTCTTGCTTTAATCACCCTGGGTGAATGGGTCTTTATCTTCATCCATTCATTAACCGGCTGGGAGCAGGAGGGCACCAGCCCCTGTCTTCCCTCTATTTCAACCACGCACATTCTGCAGGCCCCCGTTGGAGTGAAATCCTTCATTGCACAGATAGAAGGAATCTTTATTCCGACTGACTCAAGAGCAGACATGATGGTTTCACCCCGCCGCGCCTTTATCACCTTATTGTTAACCTCTATCTTAACTACCATTTATCGAATATTTCAGTTTTGCACAACTATTTAACAGAGATGGCGTTGAATTTGCATACCTCATAACATATGCCGCAGCCGGTGCACTTCTCTTCAACAATAAAAAACGGATGTCTTTTGGTTCCGATTATGGCCGATGCCGGGCATTTTGGCGCACATACGGTACAACCCGTACACTTGTCAACGTCTATGTAGAACAGCCTTAACTCTTTGCATACTCCGGCATCGCATTTCCGGTCAAATATATGCTCCTCATAATCTCCCCGGAAATACCTGAGTGAACTGAGAACCGGATTCGGTGCTTTTTGCCCCAGTCCGCACAACGAAGTATCCTTGATTACACCGGCGAGGTTTTCCAGTTGCATTACACCTTTGAATCGCTCAAGGGTATTGTGCCGGTTTTCGTCAACAGGGCGTTTTGTAATATTTTCATATACCTCGAGCATCCTGCGTGTGCCTTCCCTGCAGGGAATACATTTGCCGCAGCTTTCCCTTTGTATGAAATCCATGAAATATTTCACAGTATCGATTATGCAACTGTCCTGGTCCAGCACAACCATCCCTCCCGAACCCATATAAACTCCTTCTGACGACAGGGAATCAAAATCATAGGAAACATCAATATTTTCAAGTGTTAGAAATCCGCCCGAGGGCCCCCCTATCTGTACAGCCTTAAACCGTTTGTTTTCCGGCACCCCCTGCCCTGTAACAAATATCAGGTCTTTTACTTTTGTCCCCAGCGGCACCTCGATGATGCCGTGGTTTACAATCTTGCCTGATAATACAAGTATTTTTGTGCCCCTGGCTGAAGCGTTACCAATGGCATTAAACCAGTCCGGGCCATTTTCAAAAATTGCAGGTATATTTGATAAGGTCTCCACATTGTTTACAACGGTGGGTTTCCCAAACAAACCGTAAACAGCAGGATATGGGGGCTTGGGTCTTGGCATGCCCCTTTTGCCTTCGATGCTGCTTATCATGGCTGTTTCCTCGCCACATACAAATGCACCGGGGCCTTTCCTGAGAATAACGTCAATATTAAAACCGCTGTCATAAACATTATGTCCGAGCAAGCCATATTGCCTGGCCTGGTCAATCGCCTCCTCAAGCCTTCTTATTGCTGTTTTGTAATCATTCCTTATGTAAATGTAGGCCTTGGATGTGCCAATCGCGTAAGCCGCTATTATAACTCCCTCGAGTAGCCGGTGCGGATCGCTTTCAATCATTGCCCTGTTGGCAAAACCTCCCGGGTCGCTCTCATCTGCATTACAAAGAAGATAACGCTGATCGGCAATAACTGCATGGGCCACCTTCCACTTTTTACCCGTAAGAAATCCTCCTCCCCCCCGGCCCTGAAGACCGCTTTTTTCAACTATATCGCATACCTCTTCATGTGTATAGTTCCTGATTGTTTTAATATACGGCCTGTACCCTCCTGAGGCAATGTATTCTTCGATGGAAGCGGGATTGATACGTCCCCAGTTTTTCATCAGGTTCCTGTGCTGAAGGGAGAAAAAAGGAAGTTCCTCGATAAAGGGGATATCTTTCCATTTCTCAGAGGAGGGGTTTTTATACTGTCCCAGTGCATGGTCTCCGGGAAGCATGCTATTGAACATACCATCCAGTATAAAAGGCAGTTTTTCAGCAGTTACATGTTTGAATGCCACCCTGGCCCTTCCCGGTAACTGCACCTCAACAAGCGGCTCCATAGAACAAAACCCTGTGCAGCCGGTTTCCACGATTTCTGCCCGAATATTCCTGTCGGACAAATATTTTTTTGCTTCATCCAGGGTGTCACCAGCGCCGGAAATAAGTCCGCAACTTCCGGTGCCGATAAAGACAACGGGATATTTCACTTTCTCCCTTCTGACAAATTTCATAGCCTTCTGCACCTCAGCAGGCAGCTCCGATGACTGATTCAGCAAAACATTGCTTATCAGAAAATCCTTATCTATTGGCACATGGGTTTTGACAGACATTATTATTCCTCTCCTTGTATATATGAATCTATTATCTCTTTTATATCATTGCTGGTTAATTTCGTATGATAAACTTCATTAACCTGGATAAGCGGGGCGAGATGGCATGCGCCCATACAGGCAACCAGTTCCAGGCTAAACATGCCATCCCTGGTGGTCTGCCCTGGTTTTATGTGTAATTTTTTTTCCAGCTCCCTGATAATGTCAAAAGCTCCGCTGACATGACACGAGGTTCCATGACAAAAACGTACGTGAAATTGACCCCGTGCCTCAAAACGGAACTGGTTATAGAAAGTAGCAAGCCCGTATATTTTACTGGAAGGAAGGTTAAGGTAAAGTCCGACTTCAGTTACGGATGTCTCTGAAAGAAATCCGTATTGTTCCTGAATATCCTGTAATATAGGGATAAGGCAATCCCTGTGTCCCCTGGGATATTTTGCGAGGATTGCAGATGTCCGCTTATCCATAGGAATTTGTCTTAATTCAGTTATATATAAGAATCCCTGTTACAAAACACAATTTTACATAAAATTATTGTTATTATCCGAACATTGTTACTACAATAACAGTGAATAATCACATGTTTCATAACAGATGCCAAAAATGCAGGCCGGCACACCCGCCTGAGGGTGCAGGAAATTTAATAAAAAACCGGATATTTCAGAAATAAAATTCTAAATTTGAAATGTAATCAGGACTTATTACCATGTTCTGTAAAACATGATATGATTACGCCCATATATATTTATCTTTCAGCCTGGCGGCATGCCATGCTTTTTCAAAAAGGAACGTTACACCCGAACAAGGAAAGCTTTTCTCTCAATCATTAACTATATTATGAAATTGACTGTATTTAATCTGATAACCTTTTGGTTACTCCTGCTTTTCATATGCTCATCAGGATATTCTCAAGGGAAAGTGGTCATTGCCACAAGCGGTACCACAGAAGCATTGCAGGATGCCGTTAACAAGGCTTCACCGGGTGATACCGTGGTTATTCCCGAAGGCACGTTTTCCTTCAGCGGCAGTATAATTATGGATTCCGGACTGACCCTGCTCGGAGCCGGTGCAGACAGGACGGTATTATTAAAATCCGGTTCGTCAGCTGCACCTCTTATCAGGGTCAATGGAAGTAACGGATTGCCCTCAGCCTTTGGCGGCTTTACCATGAGCGGGATAGATAATGACACCACCAGAATCCGGGACACAGGAATAAGGCTGGACGGCTGCCTTGATTTCCATTTACACGACCTGGAGATGCGCCGTTTCGGTAATGCTGCGGTATATGTTACCGGGAATTCGCGAGGCGTTATCCGACAGAGCAGGTTTATTGAGAATTACAGGCCTTCAATCGGAAACCTGGGTTACGGTGTTGTGGTGTATGGCGAAGGACAGGCAGAATGGTCCCGGCCACTGGAACTGGGAACCGAAAACGCCGTTTTTATTGAAGATTCTTATTTCAGGGCAAACCGGCATGCAGTGGCATCCAATAATGGTTCTGTATACGTTTTCAGGTATAATACCGTTGTAGATAATGCCAGCAATTTCCAGCCCGTTGATGCACATGGGCTTGAATACGGCAGTCCGAGGGGAAGCAGAAGTTATGAGATCTACGGAAATATTATTGATAATACCGCAGGCACCTCCTGGGCAGGTATCTTAATCAGGGGAGGTGATGGTGTAATATTTGACAATACGTTTTTAAGGGGAACGGATAATCCGGTTCTCCTGGTCAACAGAACTGACGGTACACATAATTCTACATCATATCCCGCACAGGATCAGACCAGAAGCCTTTATGCATGGGGCAATACACTCAGTGGTAACCCTGTGAGTATAACTGTCAGGCCGGGGCATGAACATTTTTTCTCCGAGGGAAGAGATTATTTTAACTATAAAAAACCAGGTTATGAACCTTATACATACCCGCATCCCCTGGGCGGAACAGACTAAGGCAACCTGTTCAGGGTAATAAAAATAAAGAGTCAGGGCCCGATGGTGCAAACCCGGCTTACGAACAGAGAGAAAAACCAAAAAATATATGCAAGAAAAAAAAGAGATAATAATCTGCCTTGGCAGTTCATGTTTTTCAAGGGGAAACAGAAAATGTCTTCTTATTATTGAAAAGTTTTTGAAAGATCACAAACTGGAAGATCAGTATTTTTTTCGTGGAAGCCGCTGCTTTGATAAATGTGAGAAAGGGCCGGTGCTGAAAATCGGGAATGAGATATTTGAGAAAGTCAAGCCCGAAGAAGTGGTTGACTTACTGAAGAAATCGCTGGATTTAAGATAAAAAACGAAGATTTTGCCCAAAATTAAAACGGTTGAATAAAAATGGCCCTTATAAATATCGACACAGACAAATGTAATCTTTCATATGCCTGCGTCAGGGTTTGTCCTGTCAACGCAATAAAAGTAGAGGCACACAAGGACTATCCTGAAGTAATGCACAATGCATGCATTGGCTGCGGGCATTGCCTGAAGGTATGCTCACCCGGTGCGATCGGCTATCGCGATTCAAAAGAAGAAACCAGGCTGCTGTTAAGCTCAGGGAACAAGACAGCCGCAATCTGCGGCCCGTCCATATCCGGTGAATTTTATGATATATCCGATTACAGGAAGTTCGTGGAAATGATCAGGGCGCTAGGATTCGATTTCGTTCTGGAAGCTTCCTTCGGAGTTGACCTGGTGGCGCGGAAATACAGGGAACTTTTCTCAGACTTCCGGGGCAAGCATTATATAACTGCAAATTGTCCGGCTATTGTTTCACTGATTGAAAAATTCCACCCCGAACTCACCGACAACCTCGCCCCAATAGTTTCGCCAATGATTGCCACAGCCAGGGTTATAAGGGAAAAATACGGACAGGATGTGAAGGTTGTTTATATCGGACCCTGTGTTGAAACAAAGAAGGAAGGGAAAAAATACAGGGATAACGGACGGGTTGACTCGGTCTTGACTTTTATTGAGTTGCGTGAGCTGTTCAGCGAATATAACATAACTGAGAAAAAAGTGGAGTACTCCGATTTTGATCCCCCCATCGGAAACAAGGGCTCCCTCTACCCCATAAGTACCGGTATACTTGAAGCCGCCGGTATTGACCAGCACCTTTTAAGTGGTAATGTGATTACTTCTGAAGGCAGGAATAACATACTGGAAGCAATCAGGCAGTTTGAGAAAAATATAGACTCCATTAAGAAACATTTCAATTTGTTTTACAATGAAGGCTGTATAATGGGACCCGGAACCTCCAGGCACGGTGGTAAATATTTCCGCCATGCACGGGTAGTGGATTATGCAAAAAAAAGACTGTCTGATTTCGACCTGAAAACCTGGGAAAAAGAAATGGACGAATTCAGCACCCTGGATCTTTCAAGAAAGTTCAAAAAAGATGATCAGAGGCTGCCATGGCCGGATGAAGACAGGATACAGGAAATTCTTCAGGTTATTGGCAAAGAACACAATGCCGATGAAATAGGCTGTGCATCCTGCGGATATCCTTCCTGCAGGGATTTTGCGGTGGCGGTAGCAAGAGGGCTGGCAAAAACTGATATGTGCCTTACATTTACCCTTAAGAACCGTCATGATTATATCAAGGCAATGAGTGAAACAAACCAGAAACTGGCACAGACCCAGGAGGCATTGAAAAAATCAGAGAAGAATGCCAGGAGAGACCAGCAGCTGGCCAGAGAATCATTTGAAACCACCCGCACAATGCTGGAAAAACTGCCTTCAAGCGTGGTTCTGGTCGACAATGACCTTAAGGTCATCCAGGCCAACAAGAGTTTTATAAATATTCTGGATGAGGAGGTGAGGATGATTGAAGATGTTATTCCCGGGTTAAAAGGGGCCGATCTCAAAACACTTTTGCCATACAACTTTCACAACCTGTTTTCCTATGTGCTTAGCCATGACGATAATATTGTAAACCGTGATGTGCATTTCAATGATATATTATACAATGTTTCTATTTTCACAATCAGGAAAAACAAGATAGTTGGTGCGGTTATACGCGACCTTTATGTTCCTGAGGTACGAAAGGAAGAAGTGATAAAAAGGGTTACCGATGTCATAGATACAAACCTTGAACTTGTGCAGCAAATAGGTTTCCTGCTGGGTGAAGGCGCCTCTAAAACAGAGGCCATGCTCAACAGCATAGTGGAGTCTTACAAAATGCCAGAAAAACCGGGAAAAGATGGAAAGTAATTTCTATGTTGAGGTTGGATACCAGCAAAAAAATCACGGAAAGGAGAGAATTTGCGGAGATGTGTTCCGCTCTCAGAGGATCAAGGAGGAGAACCGGATTATTGCTGCTCTTTCAGATGGAATGGGCCACGGGGTGAAAGCCAATATCCTGGCTACCCTTACAGCCTCAATGGCGTTGAACTTCACCAGGGAACATAAGGATGTAACCAGGATAGCTGAAATAATAATGAACACACTCCCGGTATGCAGTCAGCGAAAGATAAGCTATTCCACCTTTACCGCCGTGGATATAGAAATGAATGCCAAAACAAGTATACTTGAATATGATAACCCGGGGGCTTTCCTTATAAGGGGAAGTGACCCCATCGAGGCGGAATGGAACTGCCTTATGCTGAATTCCGACAGGAACAGGGGAAAAGAGATCAAAAGCTGCTTTTTCCAGCCCCTCAAGGAGGACCGTATAATTCTTTGCACAGATGGCATAACACAGTCGGGCATGGGTTCGAAAGAATATCCATTCGGCTGGGGGTGGGAGAATGTGCAGGAATTCATATTGAAGGCTATCAGGCAGCAGCCGGATATATCGGCCCAGAAACTGGCAACAAGGATATTGAATACGGCTTTTAAAAATGACAACTATCATGCCCAGGATGATACCTCGTGCGCTGTCCTTTACTTCCGTGAGCCCCGCAAACTTTTACTATGCAGCGGTCCTCCCTTCGAAAATGAAAATGACAGCAAGCTGGGAGCCATCGTGGGTCAGTTTCAGGGGAAAAAGATCCTGTCCGGGGGAACAACCGGTGATATCGTAGCCCGGGAGCTGAACCGGGAGATAACCGACACATTCGAATTCCATGATCCTGACCTGCCCCCGGTATCATATATGGATGGTATCGACCTGGTAACAGAAGGCATCCTTACCCTGAGCAAGGTATCAAAAATCCTTAATGAGTACAGGCAGAATTATGTCCCGGGAAGAGGGCCGGCCGACCAGATCGTCAAACTGCTCCTGGAAAGTGACGAGATAAGGATAATTATAGGTACCCGGATCAATATTGCACACCAGGACCCTAATCTTCCCGTTGAACTGGAAATAAGACGCACGGTACTCAAACGTATTGCGCGTAAGCTTGAAGAAAAGTTTCTCAAAGAGGTGGTTGTCGAATACATTTAAATATTTACCAGTTAACCACCTCCCTTGACCGTTGATAATCACCTGCTGCGTCCGTTTATTCAACAAGATCTTCAAAATCAATTACCCCTTCAAGACCCTTGGAAAAACCCTCGACAAAGGCATTACGAAGCAGGTTCCATATTGCCTGCAAGACCCCCACCTCAGGATCATCTATTCTTCCTTCAAATTCTACTCTTGTGGATATGTGCTCTTCTTCATCCGGGCTTTCGAGAACCGATGCAACTATATCAAGAACCGACTCATAGAATTGTTGAAATAACCCTTCATCATCATCAGTTGGGGTTATTTCAATCTCATCCAGCACAGGTTTAACATAGCCGATTATCTCGCCGTCATTTGCGGCAGCCTCCGTGTAAACATACAGTAAGCCCTGGTGGGCTTCAAAACCCCCGTATGCCTCCAGAAAATCATTAAAGTCAGTTATATCGACACCTTCTATCTCCAGTTCAAAATCAAAATCAGGTATTTCCTTCATATAGTTAATCCTGATGCTGGTTTCAACACTTCCTGTTCCCATTGCTTTGGCTGCAATGTTTATCGAAGCAGGAAGGGTATCGTTTACAAGAACCTCATTAGCTATATAACGGGCATCGAGGAAAAAGTCGGTAAATGAAATATCGATATTAGGATCCGCCGTGAGATCAACGAAGTTGATTGTGCTGTTTGTTATGTTAATATGGATCTGAAAGTCCATCAACTCCTGAAGTTCGGCAACCAGGTCGATTTCCTCGGGCTCAACTTCCTCGTAAATGACATAATTGACAACAAGGGAATCGATATCAATCGTTGCCACAAATTCCCGGCTGAACAAAGGGCCCCAATCCACAGAAATCCCGGTACGGGAAATACTCAAAAAAGGAATGGAAGGATCGGGATATTCTTCATCATATATGGTGATATCAGATATCCGGATATTTCCGCCGAGAAGCCTGAGCGACACATTTTCCACCTTCCCGGAAAAACCTTCCATTTCATTAATATTTTTATTTATCTGGTTTTCGATAAAAAAAGGCAGGTATATGCGCAGCGCTATCAATAACACCGCAAAAATTCCCAGTATAATCAAAGTGATTCTCATGGGTCTGTCCTCCATCAGTTAAAAATTTACTCAATCAGTACCATTTTCCTGTCCATAACTTCACTTTAGCCGGCCTGTGCTTCAAAGGTTTTTACAAAGTAATGATTGCCCTGATCCAGACACTTTTCCGTTTTATGTGGATGTCGGGAAGGTTCAGCACACCATATACAGCTGAGAATAGTAATAACAATTACTAGCAGGCCGGGGAAGGATAAAATGGCGTAATAGGCTATAACGGCACTAAACCTCCAGGGATCATCCTTATTCCAGGATATAACTGCATCTTTCACCAGGTAAGGCAGATGCCGGATATTAAATTTTTTCTCAGGCCCGTCAGATGTCATATTGCAATCTGAGTTTGCATATAGAATAAAGATACAAAATCAAAGAGTTTTTTTGATTTACTTTATTAAATAATTTAACCAAATAACTGCGAACCAGAAATTTATTCACGACCATCCATCTGCCAGCTAATGCAGGCTTAATTAAGCCTGATTGGCGGTCGGTCATTCATAGAGACTGATGAATTCATAGGTATTGCCGGTCCACTGCAGGAATTTTTCAAAATCCCTGAAGGAAATCACCAGTGACGCGGTGTTAAGATTCGGATGAAAGCTTATTTTGTCAAACAGTTTTAGTTTTTCATCCAGAAACAGGTGAACATGATTGTGGTTATCATGGATAAGGCCCAGGGGAGAAACTGATCCCGGTTCCACTCCCAGGTACCTCTTCATTCTTTCTGGTGAAGCAAAAGAGAGCTTTCCCTGTTTCAACCGATGCTCCAGGTCTTTAATATTTAATATTCCGGAATATTCGAATATCACCAGGTAATGCCTGTTGCCCTTGTGATTACGGAAGAAAAGATTTTTGCAGTGGCCGGATTCAATATCCCTCCAGTATCTTGATGCTTCCTGGACTGTAGGCACAGGCGGATGTTCATAATATTCAAAGGCTATGCCCAATTCATCCAATGTACGGTAGAGTTCCTGGTCACCCCGGTACTGCATAAAAATTTGTTTAGGGCAAAAATAGGATGTTTTTGTTTAAACAGAATAGTTATGTTAATACATTTTAACTGAAAAATCGTCCGGAATGTAACGCAACGCTTGATCACAGAACCGCCCTTTTTTCAGTTTTTTTGGCATGCGCAATAACTGACGGATGCACGTGGCCAGAACCGGCCCGCTACAGGCTTTCCGGCAAATTCATCAATGTGCGAAAGGCGGCTGCTGCAGTGTTACACACCGGTATATTCCCTGCTGAGTTCCCAGAGCCTTGCAGCAGCCCGGTCATCAAGGGCGGGAGACCACGGTTTCCTGATTTTCTTTCTGACAAAATATTCGCCCGACACGCCTTCAACCTCAGGTGAAGTGGCAAGATAAACTATGGTTTCGGCTCCTTTTTTGCAGCTGATCATAAACAGTCCTGCAACATACCTGAGAGCAGGATGAAGCTTATCAAACAAATTGGTAGCCACTACTCCGGGATGCAGGCAATTTACCGTTACCCCTTCTTTCCTTGCCTTATCGGCCAGAAACCTGGTAAAAAGTATATTGGCAAGTTTGGATTGCCCGTAGGATCTTATGCTGCTGAACTTTTTGCGGCCTTCCGGGTCGCTGAAATTCATCCTGCCAACCTTGTGTGCACTTGATGAAACGTTAATAATGCGGGCCGGAGTGCTTCTGCGTAGTTTATCCATCAATAAATTGGTAAGAAGGAAATGGGCAAGGTGGTTGACCCCGAAATTCATCTCTATGCCGTCGCTGGTTTCTTTTCTCCTGCGTTCCCAGATGCCTGCGTTGTTTACCAGTACATGCAGCCTGTCGAACCGTTTCTTAAATTCCACGGTAAATCTGCGTATAGAGTCAAAGGATGCCAGGTCGCATTCCATTACATAAATATCCGGGTTGCCGGTTTTATCAGTAATTTGGTTTTTAACCAGCTCCCCCTTAATTAGATTCCTTGTGGGCAGGACTAAAATGGCATTCATCCCGGCTAAAGCAAAGGCAGTTTCCTTTCCAAGGCCTGAAGTAGCTCCGGTTATAATTGCAATCTTGCCGTCCGGGTTCATATTATCAAGATAAAGGTAATTTATTATGAAGTGCCATACATGTCAGCCCCGAAAAACTACTCGAAGGCCTGGTTGTATCGTTGCTGATACCTTTCATACAAACGACGGTGTTTGTCATACATATGTACCTTCCGTCCCTGGATGTAGACCTGTTCGATCCTTGTGGACAATTCAAGCAGGTTTCCGTCTGCAATTATCAGCGAGGCATCCTTCCCTGCCTCTATTGATCCCATGCGGTCATCAATTCCGAGTATCCTTGCCGGGTAAAGGGTTAGTGCTTTTACTGCTTCTTCCTGGGGCAGTCCAAATGCAACAGCAGACGAGGAATGGTGTGCAAGCCTTATGGCATTGGCTGCACTGAAATCACCGGCAATGCAGTATTCAATTCCGGCTTCATAAAGCATGGCCGGCAGCCTGTAACTTCTGTCGTATTCCTCCCACTGCCTGGCAGGCCCTCCGATGACAGAGGTTAATATGACTCGTATATTTTTCTCCTTTAACTGCGGTAAAACATATCCGGCGTCCCTGCCGCCTACAAGGACCATTCTGACGTCCTCCTTTTCGGCCCAGGTGATGGCTGACTGTATCTGTGTCAGCTCATTTGCATTTACATGAACCGGCACTTTCCCTTCCAGAACTGGTATCATTGCTTCCCATCTCACATCTGTCCTGTGATGCGGAATCCCTTGTATTCCTGCAGCATGTTTTGCTTTCATATACCTCCTGGCTGACAGGAAAGCATCATCAAGCTCCCTGAGGGCAGCATCCCTTATTTTGGCATCTGACATATCGGGCCAGTTTATTACCAGTGCTGACGGAGCATGAAGCGTCATTTCCTCCCAGTTCCATCCGTCGGTAAGCATAGCTGCAGACAGACCTGAAATAAGTCCCCCGGTGGGCGTGGCAACAGTTACGGCAATCCCATGTGTCCTGGCAAGAGGTATGTGTTCGCTTTCGGCATTAAAAGCAACCTGGGCCCTGACGTTGGGATTAACCCTTCCGTGTTCCTGCAGGTCGACGGTTTCAGTTACACGGCCAATCTCTGATAACCCTACAGAACTGCGGGCATGAATCATTGCAGGGTAAACAAATTTGCCGCTTACGTCAATTATTTGTGCCCCCTGGGGAAATTCTTCACTGGCACCTACAGAGGTAATTATACCCTTGTCAAAAACAACGGCACCACCCTTAAGCGTCTCCCCGGAAACGGTAACAACAGTCCCGCCCATAAGTACCACAGGGCTATTCTGGGGAGGAGCAGGCATCTGTGCTGAAAGCTGGCTTATGCCTGCCCCCGCCAGAAATGAAATAACTACCACAAACATATTTTTACTTATATTCATTTGCGTACGAATCATATTATATAAATTAATAATTAATGTCATTAAATCCTGCAGGAAACTGATTATGTATTCCTAACGCATAAATCCCGCCTTAGCCGTTCAATGGCCTGTGAGGGTGGCAGCCTCTCCGGCATCATCCCGGCGTGAAGATGGTTCAGATGCTGCAACAGCTTTTTGAATCAGGACCGCCCGTTCTTTCCTTACCTGTTCCCTTGTTTCAATATCCACCTGCCGGTCAAAGTATTTCCTGCCATCCACCCATGTTTGTTCCGCATGAGTAAATCCTGAAAGAGGATGTCCGCTCCAGATCACAAAATCGGCATGTTTCCCGGGCTCAAGGGAACCTACCATCTTATCTGCTCCAAGTAATCTTGCAGGGTTGATCGTAATCAGGTTCATGGCCTCAATCTCGTTAATTCCAGTTGCCAGCATTTTTCCTGCCTCCCAGTTCATACGGGTAGACAACTGGGTATCATCGGAGTGCAGTGAGGTAAGCACTCCCATTTCAAGAAGTGTCCTGGCATTGTAGAGTATCCCATCGGCAGCCTCCACTTTAAAAGAACTCCAGTCAGTCCAGATAATCGCACCGGCACCATGATCACGCAGTATATCGGCAATTTTGTACCCCTCAACAGCATGTTCAAAAGAGGCTATGCGAAATCCCATATCTTCGGCAAGCCTGATAAGCATCTGCATTTCATCCTGACGGTATGCATGGGCATGGATTATCCTTTCGCCCCTTAAAACTTCTGCCAGTGCATCCATTTGCAGGTCCCTGCGTGGAGGCATGACCTTTTTGCCCGCCTCCCATTCTCTCCATTCTTCCATATAATCCTTTGCAGCCTGAAAAGCATCCCTGATTATCTGTTCAGCTCCCATCCTTGTATTTGGATACTGGCCGGGATTGCGGACCACGTTCTCTCCAAGGGCAAGCTTGAGTCCGGGCATGGCATCCAGAAGAATCATTTCTTTGGGAAGGCATCCCCAGCGCATTTTAACAACAGCATCCTGTCCGCCTACAGGATTTGCAGATCCATGGAGCAGATTGGCTGTTGTCATGCCACCGGCAAGCAGGCGGTATACCCAGATATTGTCCGGTTCCAGCACATCTTCGATCCTGGTTTCGGGGGTCATATTGTTTCCCACTTCGTTTACTCCTCCCTTAATGCTGCTGTGAAGATGCGGATCTACAAGTCCGGGCGTGACATGCCTGCCGCCGGCATCAATTACCACTGCCCTGCGGGGTGCGGTAATATTATTTCCTACCTGTACGATCCTGCCGTTGCTCACCAGCATATCGGCATTTTCAATTTTCCCCAGGGGACCCTGCGTCCAGATTATGGCATTTCTAATAATCAGATGCTCAGGCATTGGGGGTATGGCCTCAAGCCCATACTCCATTGAAGGATAAAGCATCCGGCCTTCCGTCATCTGCGATCGTTTCAGCCTTTGATCGTCTGTTCTGGCTTCGGCAGGCTCAAGGCGATCTGCCTTCCAGTTCATAAACCGGCCGTCTGCCGTCTCCCCGATTCCATACAATTCATCATCAGAAAATGAAGCCGAAAGACGTATAATTCCTTTCAATCCAAGTGAATCACCCGGAAAAACCAGATTTACCCTGTGATTGTCAAATTTGACCGACCGGAGTGCTGTTTTCTTATCATCTTTGCTGACCGTCCCCTTCAGCCGGGAGTCATTACCCTCAATTTCAAGAATCAGACAGCCCAGGTCGGCCGATTCGATTTGCCATTTTCCGCGTATCCCGGCTTTTTCGGGCTTTTCTGTTTCAAACTGAATGCCGTCTACCCATACTTCCTCAATCCTGGTTGATTTGCTGAACAGGTTTCCGCTAGTAACAATAAAACTGGCAACCTTTCCTTTTTCAATTGTGCCGTAATGTTTTTCCACTCCAAGCAATCCGGCGGGGGTAACGGTGAGGGCAGCCAGTGCTGCTTCCTGCTCAAGTCCGCGCTCAACAGCAATCCGCAGCTGATCAATAAATGGTGTCTTATTGACTGATCCGGAAGCAGTCAGGGCCATCCTTACTCCGGCGGACTGAAGCCTTCCGGGGTTTTCAGGAGCAAAATCCCAGTGCCGCAAGGCTTCCAGGGATATGCCCATAGCCTTTTCGGGGTTTTCAATGTCGGGCACTTCGGGAAAATCAAGGGGGATTACCACCGGAATACCGGCATCTTTTATAACCTGCAGCCTTCGGTACTCATACCCGCTTCCCTTTACCCAAATGTCCAGTTCAAACTCGGAAGCAATTGAAAGTGCCCTTATAAGACCGATTTCATCATTGGTTTTAAAGAACACCGGTTGCCTGCCAGTCCCTGCATCCACGAGTGATTCCAGGGCAAGGTTCAATTCAGGACGGTCACGGCCGGCCGGATCTGCCTGATATGCGGAATGAGCCCTGCTGTACCAGTCTGCATCATGAAATGCCTGCCGGATCAGAGATATGGTTCCCATGAGTGAGGTTGGATATGCTCCTCCCGGTTCCGGTGCTCTCTCAAAGCTCACTGACTGTGCCACCGCTGACTTGATGACTGTCATATTTTTATTGCCACCGCCAAGATTTACAAGGGCTGTCTTGCCGCGGAAAATACCAGAGGGCGGAACCGCATTTGCAAGGACAAACCCCTGGGAACGGAGCTTTTTGATTTTTTCTTCATCGGCCCTGTATTCTGATGCAGCATCAAACCATGAACGGACCTGGGGATTCCAGTGCATGGCCCCCCCTGGTGTTTCAGGATCGGACAAGGCCATTTCCGTCCACATATCGATAAATCCGGGATAAATCGACTTCCCTTCCATATTGATCAGCCAGGCATCAGCGGGTGGCCGGACACCTGTTCCGGCAAATTCAATAATGCCGTCGCGGATAATAAGCGTTCCGTTGTTTATGACATTGCCCGGGCCGGTAACAATTCTTGCATTTTCAAGGGCATAAACTGAAGGTGTATTATCCCTTAGACCGACAACTGCCTCTGTTTGGGCAAGGATTCCGTTGCCATAGAGAAAAAAAGAAGCAAAAAAAAGAACATAAAAATATTTCATTCGTATAGATTATTGTTAACTTTTAAAAAAACATATTGCAGAGATAATAAAAAATCGACTTTTTCACGAGAGATACAAGAGAATAAGTGACACGGAACAAAGTTTAAAACTTAATTATCATCTCCGACCAGGGAATAATAAAACCGGGAAAATACAAAAAAAATAATACCTGAATTCATCGTCATTAATATTATTAACTGATTTTAACAGCACCCTTGTTTCCGGTATTAAATAAAAATTGCCTAGGCTACTGTAAACCGGAGAACACATTTTTAGAATTAATCTTGTATATTTAACCCCGGAATAATTACGGGAATTCAAAACAAATAAGATAAAAAATGAAAAAAGTATTTCATATTGTGGCAGTTATATTGTTTACGACTGTTGTTTTATGCTCCTGTTCCGTACAGAAATGTCCTGCATATTCTCATTCCGAAACCGAACAATCCGACTATAAAAGCTGAATACCGGTTCCTTACCGACAGGTAATGCCACTTAATAAATCCGGGATTGCCGGATAGGTATGCTGCATTTGATTCCGGCAAATCATAACGATTATGCAGTAACCTTCACTATGCATAATCTGATGTGCCTTTTACGCAGACATTATCACTGCAGGCCCTCGGCCCCGGGTAAAACTCTTCACCAGCTGAAAAGCATCATGTCATGGGATTAATCTGCTGATCCAGAATTACAGCGATATTTCTTTGAGTATTTGCTGTTTTTAATTACTTTTGTCTGCGATTTACCCGGGCTTAAAAAATTTATCATTATATTATTCAAACTAAAAGTTATATCAGAGGGATTAAAATTGGTTTAATTGTCATGTTTCCAACATGATTGGTTCAAATTCTATTATCCGCCTGATCAGTGTTTCATCTAATTAAATATTAAATTATGGGAAAAATTAAAATTGGAATCAATGGATTCGGAAGAATAGGCCGTCTGGCATTTCGCTCGGCTGTTAACAGGAACGATATTGAAGTTGTCGGCGTTAATGATCTTATCGGTGCAGACTATATGGCATATATGCTTAAGTATGATTCTACACATGGCCGGTTTGACGGTACCGTTGAGGTCAGTGGAGATAAACTTGTGGTAAACGGCAAAGAGATCAGGGTAACTGCAGAAAAAGATCCGGCCAGCCTTAAATGGAATGAAGTTGGTGCAGAATACATTCTTGAGTGTACCGGCATTTTTCTGACAACAGAAACTGCTCAGAAACATATTGATGCGGGAGCTAAAAAAGTTGTGCTATCGGCTCCTTCAAAAGATGCTACTCCGATGTTCGTTCTTGGAGTTAACCATACCACCTACAAAAATGATGTCAATATCGTTTCCATGGCTTCCTGCACTACAAACTGTCTTGCACCTGTTGCCAAGGTACTGAACGATAATTTTGGCATTGCCGAGGGGCTCATGACAACTGTTCACGCCGTTACTGCCACCCAGCAGACAGTAGATGGTGTATCCGCCAAAGACTGGAGAGGCGGCCGTGGTGCTGCACAGAACATCATACCATCATCAACGGGTGCTGCCAAGGCGGTGACAAAGGTTATACCTTCGCTACAGGGAAAACTTACGGGAATGGCATTCCGTATTCCGACCTCTAACGTTTCAGTTGTTGATCTTACCTGCCGCCTGGAAAAGCCTGCCTCATATGAGAGGATCAAGGAAGTTATGAAAAAAGCCTCTGAAGGAGAACTTAAAGGGATTCTGGGTTATACCGAGGAAGCAGTTGTTTCGAGCGACTTTAACGGTGACGGCAGAACTTCCATATTTGATGCTAACGCGGGGATAGCCCTGAACGATAATTTTGTCAAGGTAGTTGCATGGTATGACAATGAGTGGGCGTATGCCAGCAAGCTTGTTGAATTTGCACTTTATATGGAATCGGTGAAATAAATTCCTGCTTTGACTTTAGCATATCCAAAAAGAGGCCGTCTCATACTGAGACGGCCTCTTCTTAAATGGAGGGTATTCAGCCGTATATTTCAATGAACTGGAACGGCAGTTTGAATGTATTTTTATAATGCTGGCCCAGGTCCAGAATATTCTCATCATCCTCTTCATAATACCACTTGACAACACAATCATTTCCGGCATCATACTGTTTCTTTATAAGATGAAAAAACCTGAGTATAAATTTGGACGATCCGGAATTAATATATTCAAACTGAAAATTAAATGTTGTCAGCTTTTGGGGCGACTTATAGTATTCGGCGAGGGAGGAGTAAACAATATTATAAAATGACTCCGGGTTCTCGGGAATGGACCTTCCCTCTATTGTTAAAACTCCCTGTGCAGGATCAAGTTCAATGAAAGGAGTTTTCTTTTGTTTTTTGATTGTCAGCACTTCATTGTTCATATGATCTCAGTTTTGATTTATTCATGTCGCAGGGCAACGATCGGGTCAAGGCGTGCAGCTTTGACCGCCGGAAAGTATCCTGAAGCGAGCCCGACAAAAAAACAGAGGATAACGCCTGAAATGATCCAGAGCCATGGTATCACAAAAGGTGAGCCGGTAAAAAGGGAAACCAGGTTGCCGATCAGAATACCGAGAAATATACCAATTATACCCCCAAGCTGACCGATTATGACAGCCTCAAACAAAAACTGGTGCTTGATATATGAGCTTTTGGCTCCCAGTGCCTTTCTGATGCCAATTTCCCTGGTGCGCTCTGTAACAGATACCAGCATTATATTCATAAGCCCCACTGCAGCACCAAAGAGTGTAATAATGCCTATTAGAGTGGCTGCTATAGTGACATATCTGAGATTTTCAATAACCATATTTGCAAGGTTGTCACTTTTGGTTATCCGGAAATCGGATTCATCACCGGGTTTTAATCCCCTTACCTGACGGAAAACTCCCTCAGCCTCACTTACGGCAATCTCAAGTATCTGTGGACTTGAAGGCATTACATTGATCCTGAAGTTCATATTTGGCCGGGAGAAATACTGCCGGACATTGGTTATGGGCAAGATACAGATATTGTCTCCCCCACCGCCGAAACTTGTTCCTTTTTCTTTCAAAACCCCTATGATGCGGTATTTCCCGCTTCCTACGGTAATAATCTTGCCAAGAGGATCTTCGCCGGAATCAAATATATTTCGAACCACCTCCCGGCCAACTATTGCCGTATTCCGGTTCATTTCCAGATCATTGGCAGTAAAATTACGCCCCCGGCTTATTTCGTATCCTGCAGTAAAAATGTATTCCTCATCCGCACCCACTACCGAAACATTCGGGTTGCTTTTTTTGGATCCATAGCTTACAGCCGCATTCCCCGAGGCGTTGGTAAATATTGATACACTGGCAGGAAATTCAAAAATATCTATAAATGCATTTGCCTCCCGGAAATCGATGTGAGCATAATTCCTTACCGGCTGCCGGCCAGCCGAAACGCGTGATATGTTCCGGCCCTCAATCATAAAGGTATTGGCACCCATGCTCATGAACGAGCTGCTTATCGAGCCCTTTATGGCATCAATTGCGGTCAGAATGCCCACCAGTGCCATAATACCAAAAGCAATGATAAATATGGTTAATACAGTACGTAGTTTGCTGGCAATTATCGATTGCAGGGAAATTCTTATGTTTTCCCAAAACAATAAGCTAAGCCTGATAATGTCCTTCATAAAACCCCTATTAAAAAAAGCCCGGGTTATTAGTCCCTAAAGCAAAAGTAATTCTTTTGCTTAACTTAATAATATATAACCTGCAGTTTTAATTTTATATTGTATTTCATAATTAAAGCAGGCCGGAAATTAAAAAAAAAA
>SLJO01000088.1 GCA_007135095.1 Bacteroidales bacterium
CCTGCAATCGGATAGCCGTCAGTCGCAGGGGTGTTGGTGAAAAGAATCCTTGTGTCATCAGGAAGCTCTATGTTGGCCGCCTGTGTTGTGGCAGCATAGCTTGGTTCAATGATATTTCCGGAAGAATTGACCACCGAACCATATGCCATATTGTTCAGCAACGCATAGGAAAGACTGTTATACCCGATGGCCCCGGGGGAATTAATGACCGCTCCGGCAACACCTTCGTTGCCATTCCCACCCAGTCCGACAGGCCAGTTTACACTGGTACCATATCCGACCCTGGTTCCCCATTCATCGGAAATTCTGGTCAGGTAGCTGGTCCATATATTGGTAGTACCCGAACCGTCGGAGCGGTGAACCACCGTTATTGGAAGTGAAGGCAGGTTGCGCCCCGGATTGAGTGCGGCTATTTTTTGGTCATTCCAGTTGGTAATTCTACCCATGTAAATGTCCACAAGAACCTCTCCATCGAAAACCAGTCCCTTGCCAACGCCGGGTATGTTGTATGTAGGCACCACATCTGCAAGGGTTATTGGTAAATTAAACGCCCTGCCGCCGGTGTCTCTTTCAATATCCTGCATAACTTCGTCCGAAAGGAAAGCCTCTGTCATTCCGAACATAATGGTTTGTTCGATGAACTGGCGTATTCCGCCGCCCGAGCCGATGGACTGGTAATTGACCGTAATGCGGTTATTGGTTTTGGTCCTGTATTCATCTGCCATTGCGGTGACAAGTGGGGCGGGGAAGGTAGCCCCTGCTCCGAGTATATCTACCCGTTCTCCGCGTTCAGTTCTGCGTGCATCTCTTTCTTCACTGCCGCCACATGCGGCAATGGTAAGCATTATAATGCCTGCAAGTATCGCTATATTTGATAATTTGTTGAATTTCATAATTTTTATTTTTTTCATTGTCTTCATTGTCTTAAGTTTTGGGATTGTTCCGTTAAATACATAATTTGAGGAATGTAGTTTACCGGATTAATCCAATACAAAATTATTTTAATGGTATTTCCAAAATGTGACACTGTTGTTACATTTCTGTTACGTTTTAAAGGATTAAAAGACCGGATTGATAAGGTGATGAACTCCTCCCCGCAGGCTATGGCTTTAACTCATTAAAGTTTCATCCATATCCTGGCCGGGGGTTGATGAAGGCCTGCATTCATCCAGGTTCCTTCACGTTCGCGGAGTTTAATCAGTTAAAGGCAAATGTGAAATCAGGTCAGAAGCTGAACTAGGCGCGAAAGAAGGCCTGCATTCATCAAGGATTCAGCAACGTCCTGGCGGGGGGATGATGAAGACCTGCAGTCATTAAGGTTTCATCCACGTCCTGCGCGTTTAATAAGTTAATGGCAGATGTGAAGTCAGGTCAAAAACCGAACTGGGCGCGGAGTACCAGTAAAACCGGGTTGTCTTCAAGATAGTCTACATTGACAAACACCACGTTGCCCATGAAACGAAGCCTTGAGGTGATGTAATGATTAAGCCCGAGGGTGATGTTTCTTTGCTCTCCGCCGGTAAAGCCGGCATCGTTAAGATCCATGAAACTGTAGCGAAGGGCTACTTCCCAGGCTCCTCTGTCCCCTTCCGGGGATATCGTCCCGACAAGACCCCTGGAGTAGGAGCGGCTTTCGCCGGTCAGTACATAGCTGGATTGTATATTGAATCCGTTGAAGGTCGGGTTGTCTCCCACGGTGCGATTGACTGTTGCCTGGAGGTATTCTGCCTCGATGGAAAAGGGTCCGCCAATGAACAGCAACTCCAGGCTCGCCTTGAAAGTGCTTTCTGCATCCTGTACGTTCGCATCGATGAGCCTGATGCTGCCGCCCTTGCTATCGCGGGCTTCCGGCCGGTCCCTTAGTCTGACGATGTTATTATCCATCAGATCTTCATAAACAGCGGAGGCGCCGATATGCAAAATACCGCCACCGATTTCCGGTGCAAATACTCCCCTGAATGCCAGTCCGATAGGCATATCATCAACAAGCGCGGCCCGCTGGCCCAGAGCACGGCCGAATATCATGGTTTTAAAACCAAGCGGACCGTTGAAGTAATCATAGGCGATACCCAGCCTTCGGGAGTCGGCTATAACATTATTGATGGCCGACCGCTCCACGAAGGTTATTTCATTGGAACTGGTCAGCTGGTTAAGCCCCTGCGGCACCTTATACTGCCCGATCCACAGTCGGCCGCCATTTTCGAATGTGCGGCGAAGCCGGAAATCCTTAGGATCTATTCCGCCGTCGGCAAAATCGATTTCAATCTGGCCGTCCCAATTATCGGTAATTCTTCCGGCCATTCCCATTCGGGCGCGGCGGTTGTTGAAACCATTACTAAAGGTATCGGCCTCATGGATCCCGTATAAGGCATCCATATGAAACCGGCCCCGTATCCTGAACTCCTGAGCTTCCGCGGAAGCGGGCGTAATAAACAGGGCTGAAACAAATAAAACAACTGCACCATAAACAGTTTTTGTAATACTTCTCATTTTCAAAATTTTTAGGTTAATGATGAATTTATTTACGGTGCAATATTAGAGGATCGGTGTTTCATGAATGTTTCATTGTATTTACGTTTGGATTACATTTTTCGGTAACATTTTCTTAACCTTATGTAAACGTCCCGGTAACAACCGGGCACTATCTTTACACTGATTTCTGCCAGATGGCAGGATCAGGTGAACAGAACCAAAAATACCAAATTGATTGATATGACAGAGATGATTGCGCGAAGATTTTGTTTACTCCGCCGGCCGGAATTTTTTTGGTTGATAATTTAAGGATGTATTTCTGGTTTATTCGGCCGGCCGGAATTCCCCTGGGCCCATCCTCCCGGGTTATTTCCTGATTTATTCCGCCGGCCGAATATTTTCCCGGATGTATCTGCCGGCCTTCGGTACAAATATCGAAGCATTTAATAAAACATTATAATATGGATTTTCCAATACTTGAAACCGGACATAATAACTTGGGTGAAAGAGGCTGTGACCTCTGCGTTTACCGGAAGGAAGTTACCGCCAGTATTTTTGGACCTGGCATCAGAACCGCCACCCACTCATATACCATGAATGCCCGTTCGATGATCGCATTGCGCGATCTGCTGTTTAAACATGGCATTACCCATGTTATCCTGCACAAATCGGGTATTTACTGGAAGCTGGCATACGATATACTATGCGACCATTTCACGATCATGGTGGTAAATCAGCGCAATTTGCAGGATGCTTGTTGTTAGACCGATCACACTCAGCCTGATTTAACACCCGCCCCGCCTTATACTCCGCTCAATTTATTATCCGGCCAAATTCAAGTTCCGTCCCGCACGATTTGTACTCCCATCCGGCCCGATTTCTATCCGCATCCGCACTCTCACTCGGCCCGAGTTACACTTAGCCCGATTCCCACTCACGTCCGGTCCGCAATGGAGGTGAAATTGAAAGGGTCAGGTCAAAAAAATAATCCGGGTGGTAAAGGTTTTAGATTAGAGGGACCAAGATCAATATGAGAGATCCCTGCAGTTAATCAGTACGCCGGGGAGGCGTTATGAAGTGATATTCGTCTGAAACTTCACTGTTATTCTTCAGAACAAAATAATAGGTGGTCATGGAAGTAAGTCCTTCGAGTTCCACAATGAAATTTTCGGTATGTCGTGCCTGCCTTTTCCCCGGAAGGGCTGTAATCTCATTACTCTTTGCTGCAGGCATCCTGTAAGTGTATCTTGCGGGATCACCCCGGTGGCTCACGGTATCATATAAGATCAGTCCCGACCTGGTTGGTCCGGCTGCCCTCCAGGTAATTAGTGTTTTCTCACTGACATCTTCCGTTAGGATGAGATGCGGATGGCCGTGCAGAAGGGGTTCATGATGCCGGTCGCGATTGCCGACCATTAGAAAATAACCGAAGGCAAAAGCCAGGGCGCTGAAAATAAGGAGAGTAAAAAAAACACGTAAAGGCTTCATAATTCAGTTCTTCTGTGTTCTGTACAAAAATCGCATATATATATTAAGAAGCCTTTACGGCAGTGTTACGATCTTGTTAATTCTTTTGATTTCCGGCAGGGCGGAAACTCAGGGAAAATCCTATATTTGTTTAAAGGAGTTTTCACCAAACCAAAAAACCATGGCTTCAGCAATTACCATTCGTCGGATGACCATTGCGGTCATATTATCCTTATCGGGAATAATATTTTTTCTGACCACTGGTTCCACCAGCTATACCGGCTTTACCGGCTTATCCGGGGTCAAAACCGGAGATGCTGATAATTCCTCCGAAAGGGAAATGCGGCAGTTCCTGACCGATGTTTCTGGTGACACTATCAGGGATGGCAGCGGCCGACCCATAGCGTTTGCCCCTTTTGAACTGGAATGGGAGAACAGCAGGGATTCCAGGCTGAATTTATCCTTTCTGCTGGATAAGCCGGCTGGCAGGGACGGGTTCATAACGATCAGGGACGGTCATTTTGTTAAACCTTCCGGGGAAAGGTTCAGGGTCTGGGGGGTAAACCTCACAGCCGGCGCCTGCTTTCCGGAAAAGGAAGATGCTGCTGCCTATGCTGCATTCCTGGCACGCTTCGGGATAAATACCGTGAGGTTTCATTTTCTTGACAGCAACTGGGGCCCTGAAAGGAGCCTTTTCAATTATGAGGTGGACAACACCCGGGAGCTTAATCCGGAGCAGCTTGACCTGTTTGACTACTTTATCTACGAATTGAAAAAGGCAGGGATATACAGCAACATAAATCTTAACGTCGGGAGAACATTCCGGGAGGGCGATGGTGTGGTGGATCATGATCTGCTTGGTTTTGCAAAGGCTGTGACCTTGTTTGACGACCGGATGATCGAGCTTCAGAAGGAATATGCAAAACAGCTTCTCACTCATGTGAACCCTTACACGGGCAATGCCTACATTAATGAACCGGCGGTGGCTTTTGTGGAAATAGTCAATGAGAATTCGCTGGTGGAATTCTGGTACAGGGGCATGCTGCTTGGCGAGAATACAACCGGGGAAGGGGGTACCTGGAGGGATATAACACCGTATTACGGGAAAATGCTTACAGGGAAGTACAATGAATGGCTGAAAAAGAATATCGGCGCCGCTGATATTACAACTATCAGAAAAGAAGCGAGTGTAAGCGCGGGTGATGAGATACCCAGGCTGGCACCTACTGAATTTGGCCAAGCCTCTGAACGGCGTTTCCATACGGAGGCTAGATTCATCATCCAGACTGAAAGGGATTTTTATACCGGCATGTATGATTACCTTAAAGATGAGCTCGGCGTGCAATCCCTTGTTGCGGCAAACAGTGATCATGGTCACTGGAGATGCGGCTATGCCCTGCTTTCCAGTCTGTCGCTGCTGGATTTTGTTGACGGACACATTTACTGGCAGCATCCATTTACAAGGACCGATCCGGCCACCGGGAACAGCTACAGCTTTATCAACAACACCCCGATGGTAAACGAACCCGCATCCAGCACGGCGGCAAGCCTTGCCCGGTCGCCGGTTAAAGGAATGCCTTTTACTGTTTCAGAAACGAACCATCCTTTCCCCAGTGAGTATGCCGCCGAAGGGATACCGATCCTTGGCGCCTATTCGATGTTGCATGACTGGGACGGTATATACCAGCACGAACTTGCAACATCTGCACCTCACGCCTGGAACACGTCTACGCCGGGTGCTTTCGCGATCTTTGCCGATCCTGTTAAAATGGCCAACCTGGCTGCCAGCGGATTGATGTTTCTCAGGGGCGACCTGCAGCCGGCCCAAACTACGGTCTACAGGGGTTATGATGAAAAAGCGGTCATTGAAGGGATAAGGAAGACCAGCGGCAGACCATTTTTTACCGAAGGGTTTTCACCGGTCATACCATTGATCCATAAAACCAGGATAAGCTCTTTTGAAAGAAAGATCGACGATTTCCCCCTTATCGGGGAAGAGGACCTGATTGTATCGGAGACAGGCGAGATCAGCTGGCATAACACCGGGCAAAATTTCGTTGAAATTTCATCACCGCGGGCCGAAGCCATTGTAGGATACCTGCCGGGCTTTCATGGACAGCACTCGGAACCGGGGCATGAGATGGTGGTTCAGGCAGGACAGAGGTTGGTCGGTCAAGCGGCGGGACAGGGGTGGAGACAAGGCCCTGATTTGGTGCCGGGGTATGCCTCGGATATGGTGCGGCAGAATGGTCAGATGGATCATGCAGGACAGGGTATGGATGGCCTGACGCGTACGGGGACCAGACTGAAACATCTGGGCATTACGGCCGACAATGAATTTGCATCTATTACCCTTGTCTCTCTTGACGGTGAGCCGATCGGGTCGGCCGGCCGGTTGTTGCTTGTTACCACCGGAAGGTCGGGATATACCGGCATGAAGTGGAACCGTGAACGGACCCGGCTTGTTGAGCGCGGAGAAAGGCCCACTGTTATTGAAGTAATCTCCGGAGAGGTCAGCCTGAAAGGCCTGGGAGAAGCCAGAAGGATTATTGTCAGGCCCCTCGACGGCAAGGGTAACCCCCTCGCATCTGAGGAAATCCCAGTTACCGGCGGATCGGCCTCCTTTAATATCGGAAACGAAGTAACAGTCTGGTATCAGCTGGAGGTAGTAAGGTGATAGCTGAGGTAAAATGACTTGGTTCAAGCCAATCAGGACTGTTTTATCCTCGGACTATGAGATAATTTATTTGTGGAATCTAAATTTTCAGAAGGATTTTTGTTTGTGATTATCTGCTCGATAACTGAGCGTGGGTTAGAATATTTCAGGTAATATTCCCTGGCTCCTTTTTCAAGAGATCTTCTATAATTTTTGTCAGTGGACAAAAGCTTTATAGCAGATTTCAATTCACTCAAATTGGAAGCATAATGAATGTGCTTGCCATGTGTCAGGGTAACCGGTAATTCGTTCGAGAGAGGGGTTGAAATAATTGCTTTGCCAAAGGCCAAAAATTCCCCTAATTTCCAGCCATGACAGTTATGGACAGCAGGAGTATTAAATACGAATGCTGATAATTTTGTTTTTTCGAAATAACTTTTGCTATCTACTTTAGGGCAAATTAGATTCTTAAATTCCTTGTATTGGGGCTGATCAGCAGAAGCGAAAAATCCGCCTTCGAAGTTACATTCCATGGTCTTGCAAAGTTCAACAAATTGTTTTCTGTGCAGATTTGTTCCTTCAATACAATTCTCATGAGGCCAGAGACGCATGTTAAAAAACACATAAGGTTGATTCAAAGATGAATCTGTCTGCTGAATATCAGCAAACTCATCTAAGTCCAGGCGTTTGTATTGGTTATAATAATCGGCAAGAAATACTTTTAAGTTGACCAAAGGAGAAAATTTGCATTTAATATAATTATACCCACAGTAATATGCTGTTTGCCAGATATTCCATATTTTATATCCAAATCCCGGTGGGATCGATATAATTTTTGTATGAAACCTTTCAGGAGTTAATTTGCGATTAAAATTAATTTTGGCATATATATCTGACCATTGATAGGCGCTTTCCTTAACGGAAGTTTTGTCCCGAAAATCGATTATAATTTTTGTAAATTTTTTATCTGAACTCTTGACGACAAACGCCATATAATGCTCCCAGGAACTTGATTCCTCCTTTCTTTTGAGTTCCTTGAAATATTTGGCTGAAAATGAAACATTCTTTTTGCCAAACACATCATATAAACCCTTGATATAATATGCAGAATATACAATTCTACATGATGGATCAATAATGACCTTTTTAATGTCTTTTATGATCATGGTGCAATATAATTTAGGTTGGCTAATCTTCCATCTAAATTTAATAAATGTATTTGGATTACACAATTAGATAAAACTGAGTTCCTATTTTCTTGATCATTAGATTTTTTCTACAACAAGCATAATCTCTAAATGAGAGCTGATATGAAAGTTTCTTATAATAACTTCAAATCTTTATACTTCTTATTCTCTAATAAGGTTTCACAAAACTCGTAACTAACTTTATATCTGCAATTTGCAAGAATGAAAAAATGTACTATTTTTTAACTTTTATAACAACTTGATATCAAGCAATTATATAATGGTGTTTCAAAGTAAAAATAACCGTTTTAGGCCTGAATTTAGCCCCAAAATTTACCGGTTAGGAAACTTTTGTTTTGTGAAGCCACAAGGCCTTTATATTCTGGTCAATTTTGCCAGCAATATTTTTCTTATTCCACTTATTAAGTTATTATTGAAGACAAAACTTAGGTAAAGGCCCCCATCCTGAAAGGAACAAGCTTCCGGTCCACCACCAGCAACTGTCTTAGGTAAGTTATCAGAATCCCGCTATTATAAGATTAATGCCATTAAGTACGCCAACATCCGGTGAGTTTCTATGTCTGGATACCTTTTTTTTCCCTCTCTCTCCGGATTCAGGTATGGAACTTTGCATCAAATCGACCTTCAATTAAAATGATTCATCACCGAATTGATGCCGTTAACCAAAAACCCGGTTTTTTGATCTTGCCAATCCATTTTTTTATTATCTTACCTAATAATTGCGGTCAATTTTGTATTATTCAATCGGTATAAAAAGAGCCAAAATAGCTGTTGTATAAAAAGTCATTCTCAAATCTCAAATTATAACTTTTTAATACCCAAATCATGAAAACGAAATTCGTGCTATTATTAATTGCATCGGTCATAATATTTTCGGCCTGCAAAAAAGATAATGTTGAAATAAAGGAGCC
>SLJO01000208.1 GCA_007135095.1 Bacteroidales bacterium
AATTACCAGTTCCCTTCCCTTGTAAAGGGTAAACTGACCGGCAGCCGGCCTTGACGCTGCTCTAAGGGTGATGAGCAGGCGGTTTTAGCATCGGAGTTTTTAGGCTGGGATGAAAGAAGCACAAAATCCGGTATAGATTTCGTGCTTTCTCATATGAAACTATAAAGGTGGTGTTGGCGGTGCCGGGGTTTCCTGTCTTCAGGCCGGTTCGACTTTGCTGAACAGCGCAGCCCCGACCCCAAAAATCCCAAACAGAAGATGAGGTCCTAAAGCCACATGTGCAAACTCAAATAACCATGGAGACATTAAAAGGAAAAAACCAATAACTGCATCTACGACAAGATGGATTTCCATCGGCACCTTTTTAAAAAGTCCGTACTCGTAATTTGTTAAAAGTGACATTCCGATGATTAATATTCCAGCCCAAACCAGTACCATTTGAGCGGGACCACCAAAACCATAAAACCAGGGTAAAGTGATCAGGATAATACCCGTTAAATAATCCAGGATGCCATGTATTTTCGTGCTGATAAATCTCATGATAATGTATTTTTTGTTCGACCAGAATATAAAGTTACCCAAGAATTTATATTTTTCACAAAAGACAGGATGGGTTAGTTAAGGTGAAACCATAATCTGAATGTAAATGCTGTTTCCAGGGTTTTAGTTTTCTCTCTTAGAAATGTTGCGGGAAGCCTTAATCAAAAAGTATTTTGGTTTGGTAACAGGTTGCCTTTGTTACAGCCCTTTGTATTGTTAATTTAAGGAAAAAAAAAGTTTATATATTTAATTAGTTAACATGAAAATAAGGACTTATCTTGGCAACCTATCCAGAGCGTACCTAAATTTTATTTTAGTCTGCAATATCTTCTTGAAGTGAAATCCGGTTTTCGAAAAATGGTATATAGATAACGCGGATGCAAACATCACGAATAAGGACGGGTGGAAACTTAAGAAACCGGCGTTGCCGGTGATGAAGTTATCGGAGCGATCAGCTTCGGTTATGGTAATCCGCCGCACGACAAAATACAAGGTTCCGTTGGATATCAAAATGCAATTCGTTTTATGACAATGATGAAATCTATAAAGGTTAACTGTAAAGAGGAGGTGCAACCAGCCCTTACCTGGTTCACAAAACTAACCGCAAAGCTAACATTCATAACCCTTGCCGTTTTATCTTTTCATTTCAGCTCTTATACTCAAACCCTAAGCCTCACTCAACCCTTTCTCGCCAACAAGCCAGACATAGTAGTACAATCAAATAACCAAACCCTTGCTTCTGAGCATGTAAACTCAATGAGACTTGCCTGTGTAAAAGAATTTTGTAAGGCAGAAGGTGCTGTAAGTGCGGCATCCATTGCCGGTAAGGCGCTTAGAACAGTCAGCGAAGAGCAACGCCAGGAATTAGCTAATTGCTGGATTGCATTCGATATCGATTTGAAAACCACCTTTTTAGGGAGGAACAAATTGCTCTTTGGAACAATTTTCTTAGTGCTGATATTTATTATTGCCACCTTTGTAAGCGTTAACCGATATCTTAAAAAACAAATTTTCCAGAGAACAATAGAACTCGAAACCGCAAGGGATGAAGCATTGAAAAATGAGAAGATTTTCCGTTCCCTTTTCCAAAACAATGCTGCGGTAAAGATAATTATCGACTCAGAAACCAATAACATTATTGATGCCAATGAATCAGCCACTCAGTTTTACGGATGGAGCCGGGAGCAGCTAAAACAGATGAATATATGGCAGATTAACACTCTAAGCCCTGAAGAGATACAACAAGAACTGGCAAAAACAAAAAGCGTTAAAAAGGTAAGTTCCGACTATAAGCACCGAAAGGCCGATGGAAGTATTGTTGATGTGAGAGTTTTTGGCAGCAGGGTATTAATTGGCGACAAACAGCTGATATACTCTATTATTCAGGATATCTCTGAGATTAAAAAGACCGAGGATGCTTTAAGGGCGCAGGAGGAAATTTTCAGGCACTTTATGGAGCATAGCCCTGTTTACGTGTTTTTTAAGGACAAGAATATTAGATCGGTTAAGCTCAGTAAAAACTATGAGCAGATGCTCAATAAACCGTTGGATGAACTGCTGGGCAAATCGATGGACGACCTGTTCCCTTCCGATCTTGCTAAAGCTATGATTGCAGATGATCAAAAAATACTTGCAGAGGGTAAAGCAATTACAGTTGACGAGGATTTTAACGGGAGGCATTACACCACAATCAAGTTCCCTTTTGTTATCGATGGAAAACAACAATACCTGGCCGGATATACAATAGATGTTACAGAACGCAGGAAAGCAGAGGAAGAGTTGATTGAACTTAAAAATAAGCTTGAAACAAAAGTCGAGGATCGAACCAAAGAGCTAAATGAGCAGATTCAGAAACTCGATAAAAGCCAAAAAGCCATGGTTAATATGGTGGAAGATTTGAACAATCTGACAGCCAAGCTGCAGGAAGAACAACGCAAGCTGCTGATTTCCAATCGCGAGCTTGAAGCCTTCACCTATTCGGTTTCACACGATCTGCGGGCACCCTTGCGCCATATAAATGGGTATGTCGATCTGCTGAATGAAAAATTCCGCGCCGATTTGCCTGAAAAAGCCCAATACTACCTGTCTACCGTAACGGATGCTACCAGGCAAATGGGAACACTTATTGATGACCTGTTGCAGTTATCAAGAATGGGGCGCCAGGAGGTGCGGAAAACCAAAATAGAGATGAATGCGCTGGTAAAAGAGGTGCTTGAAAGAATAAAACAGGATATCGAAAAAAGAGAAATAACCTGGAAGGTACAGGAGTTACCGCAAGTGCCTGGCGATTATCCCCTCTTGAAACAGGTTTGGGTTAACCTGCTTGATAACGCCGTTAAATATACAAGGAATACCAAAAAAGCTGAAATATCGATTTGCTTCAAAGAGGATGAGAAAGATTTCATATTTTATATTCGTGATAACGGGGTGGGTTTCAATATGAAATATGCACATAAACTGTTTGGGGTTTTTCAGCGGCTCCACTCGCAAACCGAATTTAAAGGCACAGGTATCGGGCTTGCCAATGTGCAACGGATAATTCATAAACATAACGGGCGGGTATGGGCAGAAGCTGAATCCGGTAAAGGGGCTGTTTTTTATTTTTCGTTACCGAAATCACCCTAATGTTAACATCATTAATATCAGAGATATAAGAAAGCGAATGGTCTGATACGGAATAATCAATATCATGAAAGAATTAAAAACAATACTGTTAGCCGATGACAATCCCCAGGATTTGGAACTGACTATTGAGGCATTGAAGGAGCATAAGCTGGCAAACCATGTGGTCGAGGTTAATGATGGCGTGGAAGTTATGGAGTACCTGAATTATGAGGGCCGGTTCAGAAACCGTATTAAGGGTAATCCCGTCTTACTGCTGCTGGATATAAAAATGCCGCGCATGGATGGCATTGAAGTTCTGGAAGCCATCCGAAGTAATGAAAAATTGAAAATGCTTCCTGTAGTAATGTTTACCTCCTCGCGACAGGATCCCGACTTGAAAAAATGCCATGCCCTGGGCGCAAATGCCTATGTTGTGAAACCGGTGAACTTCAAAGATTTTCTAAATGCGGTGAAGCATATCGGAGTTTTCTGGGCCATGCTGAACGAACTACCTCCAATGGAATAAACTATGAATACAAAAACAGATACCGAAGGCACTAAACTTAAGGTTCTTGTCCTGGAGGATTCAACCGGGGACCTGGAATTAATGCGCGAACAGTTATCAAATGCGGGTTATCGCCTGGATTTGACCCATGTAGAAAATGAAGCAGGCTTCACTGCCTTAATGCGCGAAAATAGTTTCGACCTAATTCTTGCTGATTTTAAACTGCCGGGTTTTGACGCATTCGGGGCCTTGGAAATCAGCCAGAAGTTTTGTCCCGAAACACCTTTCATCTGTTTTTCAGCCACCATTGGTGAAGAAACTGCCGTTGAATTACTTAAGCTGGGCGCTGTGGACTATGTATTGAAAGACAGGCCCGAAAGACTACCCTTTTCCGTGAAACGGGCACTGGAAGAAGCAGAACTAAAAAAGGAATATCAAAAAGCAGCGGAAGCGCTGCGCGAAAGCGAAGAGCGATTCCGGGTTGCTCAGGAAATGTCTCCTGATGGATTCACCATTCTTCATCCTGTGCGAAATGAAAAAGGTGAGATTTTTGACTTTACATGGATATACGAAAATCAAACAATCGCACGTATTAACGGAACAGATCCGCAATTAGTAAAAGGCAAAAGGCTTCTGGTCCTTTTTCCAACCCATCTCGGGACATCCGTTTTTGAGACATACCTGCATGTGGCGAATACCGGGGAACCCCGGATTATAGAAGAAGTCTATGTCGGAGAGGTCATTTCAAGGCCGACCTGGCTTCGTCTCGTGGTTGTATCGATGGGTGAAGATATTGCAATCCTTAGCCAGGACATCACCGGGCGCAAACAGGCGGGAAGGGCTCTCGAAGAAAGTGAACTTACGTTTAGAAAACTTTTCGAGGAGTCTTCAGATGCCATTTTGCTTATTGATGAGACTGGCGTCTTCGTAGAGTGCAACCAGGCTGCCCTGGATCTTCTGAAAATGACACGGGAACAATTTCTCTTTCTTGCACCCGTGGATATATCGCCGGAATTTCAGCCGAATGGACGCTCATCAAAAGAATTTGCAATAGAAGTGATCGATCTTGCCTGCAAAAAAGAACTGCACTGTTTAGATTGGACACATGTTAATGCTGAAGGCGGAGAGTTTATTGTCGATATTTCACTTATGCCTATAATAGTAAAAGGTAAGAAAATGCTTCATACCACCTGGCGTAACATCACCGAGCGCAGGCAGACCGAAGCAGCGCTGCGTGAAAGCGAAGAAATGATGCGCAGTTCGCAATCTGTGGCACATATTTGTTCTTATTCAACAATTCTGAATGAAAATGAGACAGAAAAAAGCCAATGGGTTTGCTCACCGGAATTTTACAAAATGTTTGGAATAGATGAAACCTATCCACATACGATAGAGGGTTGGGCAGGCATTATTCATCCTGAATTCCGCGAAGACATTTTGGCTTATCATGAATCTGCTGTAAAGGAAAAAATACCATTTAATAAGGAATATAAAATAATACGCATTAACGATGGCGCTGAACGCTGGGTTCATGGTTCGGGAGAACTTGAATTCGATGAAAAAGGTAATCCCGTCAGAATGCATGGTGCAATACAGGACATCACTGACCGAAAACGGGCGGAGATTATACGACAGGTACAGTATAGTATTGCACAGGCATCCCTTACCGCTAAAAATTCAGGTGAGCTGTATGATTTCATAAAGAATGAATTGAACAATATAATCGATGTAAGCAACTTTTTCATTGCTGCACTTGATGAAGAAACCGGAATGCTCAGCAAAATTCTCGATAAGGACGAAAAGGATGAAATAATGGAATGGCCTGCCGAAAAATCACTCACAGGCTACCTCATCAGACAAAACCGGCCGGTGCTGGTGCAAAAGAATGAAATCGTACGCTTACAGGAAGAAGGAACCATTGAGCTGTTCGGGACCATTCCAGAGGCCTGGCTCGGCGTTCCGTTAAGTGTAGAAGGGAAAATGTCAGGAGCTGTGGTGGTCCAAAACTATGATAATCCGGATGTTTATGACCAGTACAGCATTGAAATAATGGAACTGGTGACCCATTTATTGAGTATGTATATAGGCAGGCAGCTAGCTGAGGAAAAAGCCACTAAACTCGCCAGGGCCGTTGAGCAAAGTTCGGTCTCGGTACTTATAACCAACAAGGAAGGCGAAATTGAATATGTGAATTCATTTTTCACAGAATTAACAGGCTACAGTTTTGAAGAGGCGAAAGGTAAAACCTCCAGTATTTTAAAATCAGGCCATCAATCCACTGCATTCTACCGGCAGCTTTGGGGTATCATTCTTTCAGGCAATGACTGGGAGGGAGAAATTTTGAATAAGAAGAAAACCGGGGAATTGTACTGGGAAAAGGCGGTTATCTCACCTATTGTTAACAGTGATGGAGTAATAACAAACTTTGTTGCCATAAAAGAGGATATTACCGAAAGAAAAAAGATGGTTGAAGAGCTTATTGAAGCCAAGGAGAAAGCCGAAGAGAGCGATAAGCTGAAAACGGCATTTATAAATAATATCTCGCATGAAATAAGAACTCCACTTAACGGGATACTTGGTTTTGGTGAGTTGATATCGGGCATGTATTTTCCCGGTGATGAGGCTGCAGAGATGGTTAAACATGTCCGTCAGTCAAGTAAACGGCTGACAGATACGATTACTGACTATGTAGACATGGCGCGGATTGTTTCAGGCACAATGGAGGTGAACAAGAAGGAGTTTCCCTTGCAGCCGTTAATCGAAGAAGCCATTAATGAGATAAGGCCCCTGAGTGAGGAAAAGAAAATAGGATTAAAGACAGTAATACCAAAACAATGTGATGGTATACGTCTGTTTTCAGACAAAGAACTCATCCGTAAAACAATCAATATTCTGTTAGACAACTCTTTGAAATTCACCAGTCAGGGGGAAATAATATGTGGCTACAGGTTCATTCCCGGATACCTGGAGTTTTATGTACAGGATACCGGTGTTGGCATAGCATATGACAAGCTGGAGATGATCTTTGACATGTTTGCCCAGGAGGATACGTCAGATACACGTGCTTACGAAGGCAGTGGGCTTGGGCTCGCCATTTCCCATGGGTTGGTTAATCTGCTTGGGGGCCATATCTCGGTGACTTCTGAAAGGAATAAAGGTTCTGCCTTCATGTTCACTGTGCCTTACATAGAAAGGGAGGCAGCAGAAAAAGCGCCACTGACGGAGGAAGAAAATGACACTGTTGCAGGGAAGTCACTGGTGCTTTTAGCCGAAGATGAAGAATCAAACTATTTGTATATGGAAGCAGTCTTGCGACAGGCCGGATACGAATACCTGCTGGCCAAAAATGGTGAAGAAGCGGTAGCACTTTGCAAACAACATCCAGATATCACACTGGTGCTGATGGATATCAAAATGCCTGTAATGAACGGGGTGGAAGCTACCAGGCGTATACGCGAATTCCGGCCGGAGGTAACCATCATTGCAACTACCGCTTATGCCCAAACCGGCGACGAACAGCGCTTTCTGGCTGCCGGCTTCGATGGCTATCTGCCAAAACCCATTCGCACAGAGAAGTTGTTTGCTTTATTAAGGGAACCTATAAACCGAGATTATTGAAAAAGGTCTCAATTTTAAGCTTTCATGGAAAGAGTGGTTACAGCTTAAGGCACATAAGATGATGTGAATAGGTGAATATCATAATTCATTGATTAATAAATTGATTAACCTGATTACAAATTTTCCTTACTTTTAAACCACAATATAAAGTTGTTTTCCAGGCGGAATACAAACCTCCAGGCTACTGAAACCAAACCTAATGGAAACCTTTTTACAGAATACAGCGAAATATCTTTTCGGTAAGTATGGCAGCAAGCTCTCGGATTGTGCCCTGGTGTTTCCCAACAGGCGGGCGGGACTGTTTTTTACCAGGCATCTTTCTTCGCTGATTGACAAGCCGCTGTGGCTGCCGGGTATGTTTACCATTGCCGATCTGATGGAGGAGGTGAGCACTCTCAAAAGCAGCGATCCGATTAACCTGAATTTTGAGCTTTACCGGGTGTTCCAGTCGGTTACCAGAAGCAAGGAGACCTTCGATGAATTCTATAACTGGGGTGAGATCCTGCTTGGTGATTTTGATGAGATCGATAAGTACATGGTGGATGCTTCGGCGCTTTTTAAGAATGTGTCAGAGCTAAAAAATCTGGAGAACCAGTTTGATTATCTTTCACGGGAGCAGGTTGAAATCATCAGGAGTTTCTGGGGCACTTTCCGGCCAGGCGACCATTCTGTGCACCAGAAGGAGTTTCTGAGGATATGGGAAGCCTTATCGGGTATCTATGCAAACTACAAACAGCATCTGTTTGAAAAGGAGCTGGCATATGAGGGGATGATTTTCAGCCATGCCGCGCAAAAGGTTCTTGATGGGACAATAAAACTTCCGGGATATGACAAGTTCCTTATTGCCGGATTCAATGCTCTTAATGAGTGCGAAAAGGTGTTTTTTGACTACCTGCAGAAGGAGGGGAGGGTTGAGTTTTTCTGGGATTATGATGAGCTTTATACGCTGGATCCTTTGCACCAGGCCGGAATTTTCATGCGCGAGAACCTGAGGCGGTATCCTCATACCGGTTTTGTGCAGGAAAGCAGGAATATTGAAAAAACCGTCAGGGATGTTGATATTGTTGCCGTGCCCTCAAACAGCGGTCAGCCGAAGATACTGTCTGCCATGAAGGATATGTTCAGCGATGATGACCCGCATAGGACTGCTGTTGTTCTGCCTGATGAGGGCCTGCTGCTTCCGGTGCTCTCGGCGCTTCCCGGGGAGATCAGGGATATAAACGTAACAATGGGCTATCCCCTGAAGGACACCCCGGTATACGGGTTTGTGATGCATCTGTTATCGCTGCATAAAAATTCACGCAACGGGGACGTGTCCAGGAAGGCAGATTCCCGGAGCAAGGGTGATGCCGGACTGATGTTCCATTACAAGGATGTGCTGGCCCTGCTTCAGCATCCGGATTATGC
>SLJO01000043.1 GCA_007135095.1 Bacteroidales bacterium
GGTGATGTATCACCTGATTTTTACATGGGATTCACCAATAGCTTCCGTTACCGGGGTGTCACACTGTCAGCCCAGCTTGACTGGAAACAGGGCGGACAGATGTATTCAGGTTCAAATCGTCTGATGGATCTTTACGGCACCACCAAAAAAACAGAGGATCGTGAATCGACGTTTATTTTCCCGGGTGTTTTACCTGACGGATCACCGAATGATATCGTTCGCGGCGGTTCCGGAGACGCAGGTGCTTACGAAAACCTTTGGGCTTCAAGTCTGGCTTCTCTGGATGAATACCATGTATACGGCACTTCTTTTGTTAAACTGAGAGACGTTTCAATTGCAGTTGCCTTACCGGCTCGACTGGTTGCACCTGCAGGGATCAGGACTGCAAATCTAAGCGTGTTTGCCCGCAACATGCTGCTGTGGACAGAACTTCCCAATTTTGATCCTGAAACAGCCCAGGGAATGGGCAACATGGTTGGCGGTATGGATTACATGTCTTTGCCCCAGACTTCATCGTTCGGTCTCGGACTTAACATTACTTTTTAATTAAAACTTTAAAATGCAAAATATGAAAACACTTAAATATTTGTCTGTCTTTATCCTTGCCGTTTTCTTATGGGGCTGCGATGAAGATACCATGGATGACATTAACAGGGACCGCAACAATGCTTCCACTGTAGATGCCTTTGCGCTACTTCCGGATGGAATACTTAAATCTGCTGTTGTTGCTTCAGCAGCCGATTTGGCATGGTTTTCATCCAAATGGATCGAGCACAGTGCCGGTCAGTGGGCACAGTCGCATGACGATGACCGGAGGATCGGTCAGAATGCTACTTCCAGTTTCAACAACAGCTGGAATCAGATGTATCTTCTTCAGAACATTCTGAACCAGATAATTGAGCTTACCTCTCCGGGGGGACCCGAAGAGAACAACTTCCATGCGCTTGGAATAGCCCAGATACTTACGGCTTATAATCTGGCCATCATGACCGATTTTTGGGGTGATATGCCCTGGAGCGAAGCCATTCAGGGTGCCGCAAACATGAATCCGAAGTTTGACAGGCAATCTGTTATTTATAACGGACCAAACGGTGTGTTCGAGCTGCTGGAAGATGGTATATCAAATATCGAGGCGGCTATTGCCCAGGTAGGTGGTCCTAATGCCGGGGGGTTTGATTTTCTGTATCAGGGAAATAATCAAAGATGGCTAAAAGCTGCCTGGTCCCTTAAGGCAAGATACCATTTACGGCTTTCCCAAAGGGATAATGATGCTGCCGCAAAGGCCCTGGCTGCGCTGGCAAACGGTTTTCAGAATGCCGGTGATGCGCTTATTTTCAGGTTATATGAACCGCTCCCTTCTCCCAGGAACAACCCCTGGTTTCAGTTTATGATAGAAAGGAGTCACCTTGCTGCTTCATCTACCATCTTTAACCTGATGGATTCCAGGAATGATCCGAGAATAGAGCTTTATTTCACCACCGTTGATGGTGCATATAATCCTGCCCCTCCGGGAGAGGCAGAAAGAACCCAGGGAGGAACATATTCCGAGTCAGCGATTACAACAAATAACCAGGCTGCTCCGACGCCATTAATGACCTATCATGAGCTGAAATTCATTGAGGCAGAAGCAAGACAAAAGGACGGACAGTCGTTGGACAATGTCAGAACTGTCCTGCGTGAAGCTGTGGTTGCAAACTTTATCTATCATGGTTCGGATGCTGAAACTGCCAATGAGTATTTCGATGCAGCTGTTCTTTCAAGGTTCAATGCAAATCCTCTGGAAGAGATACTGACCCAGAAGTATATTGGAGCATTCGAGTATGAATCGATGGAGGCATATCATGACTACAGAAGGACCGGTATCCCTGAAATGCATAATCCTAACAATGCTACAACAGGCTTTCCTAACAGGTTGCAATACGGCAACTCCGAGGAAAGCAATAACCCTGACAATTTTATTCAGGTTAATGTTCATGCACAGAAAGTATGGTGGGCCGGAGGAGAAGAACTTGTAAACTGATTTTAAATATTTTGTAAATTAAACATAAACTAATATTCTTATATATGAAAATTAAAATCTTTAAAATATTCGGGTTTGCGGCTGTTATGCTACTTGCTTTAACGGCCTGCGACGAGGATGTTATAGATATGAACAGGGGAGAAGGAGTGGTTCCTTCAATCACTAATCTTGATCCTGCGGTATTTTCAGAGGCCGAGGGCACCTACGTTAGTTTTGACATTGATGCACCGGATGATTATACCGGCGACCTAGTCGTACTTGCTTCGGTTGATGGTGATAAAAGCAGAACTCCTGTTAAAACCATCAGCAGTTTTCCGGCAAACGTGACCATTTTTCTTACTGAGGTAGCTGATGCCAAGGGAGTCAGCGTAAATGATTTTGAGGTTGGATCAATTTTCAATTTCGAGGTGCAGGCTACGGTGGGTGGTAAAAATTACCGTTCCCTTGCATCATTTAATGCTCCTCTTGCGTGTGAGTACCTGCCTGAGAATGTTTCAGGTGACTATACGGCATCCAGTGCAGGATGGGGAGTAAGTGGCCCCATTACCATTGTAGCTGATGAGGATAATCCGTTTAGACTTTATGTAAGCGGACTGATCGCTCTTGATGGAATGGAAGAAGACCAGGGACCCCTTGTAATGGTTGTTAACCCGGGGAACTTCCATGTTACTGCCCCAAGAACAGTTTTAGGAACCGATTTCTTTGGCTTTGACAATGTTGCATACCAGGGTTTCGGAGTACTGGATACATGCACCGGCATTTATACCATGACTTTCACCATTACTGTCGATCAAGGATCGTTCGGATCATATGGGTTTACCTTTACGCCGAATTAGCAATATTCCCTGAAAGTCCTTACTAAAAAACCCTGCAGAGTTGTATCTGCAGGGTTTTTTTTGGTGGTGTGCCGTGCATGATTTTCTCACCTACAGGTTGAAGGTCTCCCCTGAAGCCGTAACTGTTACATCTGCCCTTGCCATCTATATACCACAAAGAAACTGTAGATGTTTTTCCGGAAATAGTCACATTCTGAAATGAAACATTATTACAGTAATAGTATGAACGGCCGGTTTAAATTATTTTTATTAAATTTGAAAGCAGGATCCAATTATACAGATATCAGTCACCGGGGTTTATTGTTTGGTAAGAATTACTATCCGATTGTTAATTGATTTTTAATAGTATTATGTTATTCTATGGCATTACCTGCGAAAGCAGGACTTTTAAAAAAATTTCAATACCTGCGGTTTTTTCTATATTTCTGTTTTTCAATGTTTCCGGCCAAAGCTATTTAACCCTGAATTCCGGGGTTAATTTCAGCGACATTATAGGGGTAAAATCGGAAACCTTTCATTTCAGAAACGGATATTTTTTTGGAATGAGATATAATACCCTCTTTTCCGATCCCATAAGCTTCGGTACAGGGCTGTCACTGCATATAAACGGAATAGGAAATAGCTATAAGGTTACCAATCCAATTTCTGAAATTACCTATGTGAATAATGTAGATCAGGTCAGCCTTTACTTTCCTTTCCTGCTCACATACCACTCCCGCCGTTTTACTTTTGACCTCGGGCCACACATACGGAATATAATTAGTTTAAGACAAACGGAAACCGAAATAACGGAATGTAGAATATCAGACCGTGAACGAACGATGCAAACCTTTACAGACCGTCAGGAGTTCTATAAACTGCTTGTTGGAATGACATCCGGCCTGAACATTAAAGTACTTCGGAATATTGATTTTTCACTCAAATATCTTCAAACCTTCACTCCCCCCGGGAAAGATTACAACTGGCAAAGGCAAAGAATTTTTCAGGCAGGTTTGACATTGAACCTGGGCAGAAATTTCACACCCCGGAAGTTGTCTTCCCCCCGGCCTGCCCAAAGCAGGGATGGTGGAGATTATCAGACCTTATCATCTTCCAATATCGTCAGGGTTCAGTACAGGTATATGGGAGAGGGGAACGATATTGTCTTAAGGTTCAGGACCACGGATAAAGTTCATTACAGGCTTGTTGAAATGTTAATTGGAAATTCGAGCGGAGCACTGCGTACTTCTGTATTTGAAAATTCAATAAGAAATGTTGATTTTCCATTCTTTTCCAATATGAGATTCAGCTTTGAGAACCCTTCAACCGGTTCGGCCATCAGTTATAATCTCAATTTTGAAATTTCAAGAAGAGGCAACTGGGAAGTGATTATTGAGTATTGATAACACCCGGTGGCAGTCAATTTTGCTCTGCTCAGGCAAACTTAACTGAGATGTTCCGGTTATTACCTCACCAATTTTATTAAATTTGCAATCTCAATGCGGTCATCAACTGCAGACAACAGTATCTTTGCTGTAAAGCAAAAATATACAGAATCCAAGGTGTAGGTTTTATAATTATGATTAAATGGAAGAGCTGAAGATCAATCATCTACGGGAACTTGAGGCTGAATCGATTTATGTGATACGGGAAGTGGCCGCCCAGTTTGAAAGACCAACCCTGCTTTTTTCCGGCGGGAAAGATTCAATAGTGCTTTTTCATCTGGCAAGAAAAGCCTTCTGGCCCTCCAGGGTTCCCTTTCCACTGATGCATATCGATACCGGGCATAATTTTCCGGAAACGCTTTTGTTCCGCGACCGGCTGATGGAGGAGACCGGGGCCACATGTATTGCCAGGCTGGTGCAGGATTCAATCGATAAAGGGAGGGTGGTCGAGGAGAAAGGTATAAATGCCAGCAGGAACGTTCTGCAGACCGTTACCTTACTCGATGCGATGGAGGAGCTTAAATTTGACTGTGCGCTTGGTGGTGGCCGCCGTGATGAAGAAAAGGCAAGGGCAAAGGAGCGTTTTTTTTCCCATCGTGACGAATTCGGGCAGTGGGACCCCAAGAACCAGCGGCCGGAATTGTGGAACCTGTTTAACGGAAGAAAGCTCATGGGTGAACATTTCCGGGTATTCCCCATCAGCAACTGGACCGAGCTCGATGTCTGGCAGTATATTTTTATGGAAGATATTGAAATCCCTTCGTTATACTATACCCATAAGCGCAAGGTGTTTTACCGTGACGGGGTATGGCTTGCCTGGGCACCTTTTATGGAGTTGAAAAAAAGTGAAACGGTAGAGGAAAAAGATGTCCGTTGCCGCACTATCGGTGATATTACCTGTACCGGGGTCACTTTGTCAACCGCCGACAACCTTGAGGATATAATCGGTGAAATTGCTGCCTCCCGTGTAACCGAGAGGGGCGGAAGGTACGATGACAGGCGGTCTGATGCAGCCATGGAGGACAGGAAAAAGGACGGATATTTTTAGCCTGCCCTCACTCAAAAACATATTAAAAACAGTTGGTATGTTTTAAACTGTAGCACAATAAAAAATATAACCGTTCAATTATAAGAATTACGGCAATGCAAAATCTCAAAACAGATATCGCTCCCGGATATCTAGATATGGAGTTGTTACGTTTTACCACGGCAGGAAGCGTTGATGACGGGAAAAGCACGCTGATCGGACGACTTTTGTACGACAGCAAGGCAATCTTTGAAGACCAGATGGAGGCCATTACCTCTGCCAGCCTGAGGAAAGGAGATGAGGATGTCAACCTTGCCCTTCTTACCGACGGGTTAAGGGCGGAAAGAGAACAGGGCATTACCATTGACGTGGCATACAGGTACTTTGCCACGCCCAGGCGCAAATTCATCATTGCCGATACTCCGGGCCATATCCAGTATACCCGGAATATGGTAACAGGTGCCTCGACGGCAAACCTGGCGGTCATACTGGTCGATGCCAGGTATGGAGTTGTTGAGCAGACTCTCAGGCATGCCTATATTGCATGCCTGCTGAAGATACCGCATGTGGTTATCTGTGTCAACAAAATGGATCTGGTGAATTATGAAAATAAAATATTCCAAAAGATAAGGACTCAGTTCCTTCAGTTCGCCGGGAAGCTGGACACCAAGGATATAAGGTTTGTCCCGATCAGCGCCAAATATGGTGATAACGTGGTGGACCGCTCATCCAATATGTCCTGGTATGACGGGCCCACACTTATGTACCTGCTTGAAAATATTCATATAGCCGGCGACCTTAATCTTGTGGATGTGCGGTTTCCCGTACAGTACGTCATACGCCCGCAGTCGGACCAGTTCCCTGATTACCGGGGATATGCCGGTCGACTTGCCGGTGGCATAATGAAACCGGGCGACCGGGTGAAGGTGTTCCCATCGGGACTGGAATCCAGGATAAAAAGCATCGACACCTTCAATGGTCCGCTTAAATCCGCCCTTGCCCCCCAGTCAGTCACCATTACCCTTGAAGACGACCTGGATATAAGTCGCGGAGATATGCTGACCGGAACAATAAACAGTCCGCATTGCAGCCAGGAGATCAAGCTCATGATATGCTGGCTGAACCAGAAACCCATGCAGGTCGGAGGGAAATACCTGGTCAGGCATACTACAAGGGAGGTTAATTGTGTTGTAAAAGAGGTGGATTATAAAATGAACATAAATACCCTTGAAACGAATGAGGGGGATAAGCAAGTCGGGCTTAACGACATTGCAAGTATCGGTATAAAAACCACCAAACCGCTGTTCTATGATTCCTACAGGATCAACAGGGATACCGGCAGCCTTATACTCATCGACGGGGCCACCAATGAAACTGTCGGAGCGGGCATGATAATCTGACAATGGGCCGCCCCTTTGAGGGTTGCTAAAACAAAATGCCGAATATCTTGTTTATTAAACGTTAGGCTTATATTAAATCTTAATAAAATTTATGATGATGAAACGAAACCTGTTAGTTTTCTTAGCATTTCTGATGTTTTTCTCAATATCATGTTCCTCAGATAACCGGGAAGCGGAAAATACCCCTAAAAATATTATCCTTCTTATTGGCGACGGCATGAGTTTCGCTCATGTCCAGGCAGGGATACTTGCCAGTGAAAACCCTTTGAATATTGAGGAGTTTCGCCATATCGGCTTTATACTGACATCCTCGGCCGATGCGTTTGTCACCGATTCCGGTGCCGCGGGCACTGCGCTAGCCACCGGGGTGAAAACCACTAACGGCGCGATAGGAATGGATCCCGACGGTAACCCCGTCAGGAGCATACTGCATATAGCCGATGAAAACGGTCTCGCAACCGGCCTTGTGGCAAGCAGTGCAATCACCCATGCCACGCCGGCAGCCTTCATTGCTCATCAGCCAAGCAGGAATATGGCTGAGGCCATAGCGCTCGACTTTCTCAGTACCGATATCGATGTATTCATTGGCGGAGGAAGAGATCATTTCGAGGCCCGCGAGGACGGGAGGAACCTTGTTGATGAACTTAAAGACGCGGGATACCAGATTGCGTTCACCATGGATGATGTAAAAAGGATAAATTCAGGCAGACTGGCTGCACTTTTGGCGCCCAACAGTCCGCTCTCATACATTGAGGGTCGCGGAGATATGCTTCCCGAAGGTACCGCAACCGCAATTAATATATTAAGCCAAAATCCCGAGGGGTTTTTTATGATGGTGGAAGGATCACAGATTGACTGGGAGGCTCATTCCAATGATATTAAAGGTGTTGTAGCAGAAATGCTGGACTTCGACAGGGCTGTTGGCAAGGCCCTGGAATTTGCGAAACAGAACGGTGAAACACTCGTCATAGTAACAAGCGATCACGATACAGGTGGTATGGGACTGCATGGCTTCAACCCTGATACGCGTGAGATTACAGCCGGCTGGACCACCGGCGGTCATACCGGTCTGATGCAGCCCGTATTTGCATGGGGCCCCGGCGCTGAAAAGTTTACGGGCATATATGAAAATACCGGTATATTTGATAAAATGCTCGAATCCTACGGTTTCAGCAAAAACTAACCGGGTTGCCCTGGCGGCGTATAATAAATTTCACTTAATGGAAGACCTGTTTGAAGGAGGGCGGAAGCTGCCGCTGGTGGAGGATTTTTATACCATCCAGGGTGAGGGTTACCATACCGGCAAGGCCGCCTATTTTATACGGCTTGGCGGATGCGATATCGGCTGCAGCTGGTGTGATGCGAAATTTACCTGGAACCGGCACCTTCACCCTCTCGTTATAACCGACGAAATAGTAAGACGGGCATTGGAATACCCTGCCAGATCGGTTGTTGTAACTGGTGGGGAACCATCCGCTTATCCGCTTGAATATTTATGCAGCAGGCTCATTGATAACGGGGTTGAAACATTTGTCGAAACATCGGGCGCGTATCCTCTCACAGGCCGGTGGAGCTGGATCTGCCTGTCTCCAAAAAGAAACAGCCCGCCCCTTGATGATATCTATCCCAGGGCAGATGAACTCAAGGTGATCATTTATGACAGCGATGATCTTGCGTGGGCAGAAGAAAATGCCGCCAGGGTAGGAAAGTCCTGTCTTTTGTATCTTCAGCCTGAGTGGAGCCGTTACGAAAAAAACATTTCCGGCATTGTGGAATATGTGAAGACTAACCCCTTATGGCATATATCATTGCAAGCTCATAAATTCATGCATATACCCTGAATGCAATACAGCGGGAATAAAACGCTTTAATGCCGGGCCGTTCATCCGGCAGGAGTTTTAACCTGAACCTTTATAATTACTTCACCGTATAACAGGGATGGCGAAATTTTCAGTATCTTCATAATGCAAAATGAAATGCTGCCTGAAATTATGTGCCTTAGTAAATAGTTGAATATAAATATAACAACAATAGTTTGTTCGTATGAAGCGAACAGTTTTTTTTGTCCTTCTTCTGTTTTCGGCAACGCTTCTGGCAGCCCAGGAATTATCTACCTCAAGTAACAGGGCGGCCAGATACTTCCGTTCCGGGATGCGGGAATTTGAGCTTCTGAACCACGAGGAAGCCCTCAACATGTTTAAACAGGCTATATCGGCCGACAGGGACTTTTATGAAGCTTACCTGCTTATGGGCGATGTATATTTTGATTTGAACAGGTTCAGTGAAGCTGTTGACTATTTTGAGAAGGCTGTTTCTGTTAATGCCGATTTTTTCCCGATGATCTATTTCAACATGGGCAATGCATGGATGGCACTGGGTAAATACCAGGAGGCAAAGGAGGCCTATACCCGGCTGACTGACCATCCCGGTGTGTCTGAAACTTACAGGTCAATCGGGCGGCAAAGGATAAGCAACTGCGAATTTGCAATAGAAGCAATGAAGAACCCCGTTCCTTTTGACCCCCGGGATCTCGGACCGGCAATCAACACCTCCGATGATGAGTATTGGCCTACACTTACTGCAGATGAACAAATGCTTATCTTCACAAGGCAGGTCAAGCTTGACCCGGAAGGAAGGAGAAGACCGGGAAACCTGAGGGAAGATTTTTATGTAAGCACTTTCAAGCAGGGCAGGTGGATCGAAGCAAGCAGCATTGGTCCGCCGCTTAATTCCGAGCTGAACGAGGGGGCTCCCTCTGTAACGGCTGACGGCCGGATGATCTTTTTTACCGCTTGCAACCGGCCTGACGGACTGGGAAGCTGCGATATTTATACTGCCCGCAGGGAGGGTAACAGATGGGGGGAGCCGCTGAACATCGGCTCCCCGGTTAACACTGCGGCATGGGAGGCCCAGCCCTCAATTTCACCCGACGGGAAAACGCTTTATTTTGCAAGTAACAGAAGGGGCGGAATGGGGAAGATGGATATATGGTATTCCCGGAAGGATGGGGATGGTAATTGGGGAGAGCCTGTTAACCTCGGCGAAAGAATCAATACCGGCAGCAATGAGATGTCGCCATTTATTCATGTTGACAATCAGACACTTTATTTTTCATCCGACGGACATACCGGCATGGGCGGTTATGATCTCTTTGTAACGCGCAGGGATGAAAATGGCGAATGGAGTGAACCTGAAAACCTTGGTTATCCGTTAAACACCCACTATGATGAAATCGGGCTGATAGTGAATGCAAGGGGCGACAAGGGGTATTTTGCCTCAGACAGGATGAGCGGGGAGGTGAGGGATATTTATTCCTTTGACCTGCATCCTGCCGTGAGGCCTCTTGAGGTTTCCTATATGAAAGGAACGGTATACGATGCCGGCAGCCGGAGAAGACTGCATGCCAGCTTTGAGCTGATCGACCTTGCCAGTGCCGAAACGGTTATCCGGTCATTTTCCGATGCCGCCACCGGTGAATTCCTGGTTCCATTGACTACGGGTGGAGACTATGCACTAAATGTATCAAGAGACGGTTATTTGTTTTATTCAGATCATTTTTCACTCAGCGGCTTTGCGCACCAGACCGATCCGTTTCTCAAGGATGTGCCGCTGCATCCCATAAAGGCAGGAGAGAAGAGTATACTCAGAAACATATTTTTTGAGTTCGACAGCTATCAGTTAAAACCGGAATCAGTGGTTGAACTCAATAAGCTAAGCGAATTCCTTGCCGTCAACCCCGGAATAAGTATCCGCATCAACGGACATACTGATAATACAGGAGATCATCAGTACAACATGGATCTCTCGGGCAAACGGGCAGCGGCGGTGGCCGATTATCTGAAAGGCTCGGGTATTGATTCAGATAGAATCAGGTACGAAGGGTTTGGCGAAACCATGCCGCTGGCTCCCAATGAAACAGCAGAGGGCAGGGCGGAGAACCGCCGCACCGAATTTGAGATCGTCGATCCCATGGAAAATTAAATCCCCCGGCACCTGATGGGCATTTTCAGAACCGGGTGGTATTAACTTCAATAATGGGAGGATCAGCCAGGTGTCTTTTTACGGTGCACTGGTCGGCTGCCCTTATTACCGCATCCCTATATTTTTCAGGAAAATCAGCCGGCAGCTGTATTTCTATAATTATTTTGTCTGTCAGCTTGTTGCCGGGGTTGTACTTCATAGACTGAACCAGGCTGATCCCTTTGGTTGATATCCCTCTTTGATCACAAAATAATTTGACATAAATGCCTGCACAGGTTCCTATTGAAGCCAGAAACAGGGTAAAGGGTTCAGGAGCAGAGCCTTCTCCTCCTGACATAACCGACTGATCGGTTTTTATCAGCATATCGTTATAGGTGGCATTTACCTTTTTACCATCTTCCAGGCTTATTGTCATATCCATATCTATATTATTAAAGTTTAGTTTGTTTTATCGGGGAACTCAGGTATCGGGGGCACCCAGCCATCCCATTCCTGGATTTCCTGGAGTATAACCTCCAGTGCCTTGTTCAGCTGATCATCTATTCCCCTGTATTCTCTTGCCGGGTCATTGTCAATGCGGATATCGGGCTCAACGCCTGTACCCTCAACCATAAACCCGCTTCCGTCGGCAGCAAAGGGAGCATAGGAAGGAGTGATAATCGATCCCCCGTCAATTGCAGGAATCGCACCGCTGTATCCCACAACGCCTCCCCAGCTGGTCACCCCGATAAGTTTTCCGAGATTGTTTTGCCTGAAGCGGTAAGGGAACAGGTCGCCGTCAGATGCGGAATACCTGTCAAGCAGAGTTACCTTTGGACCGACATGCGTGCCAACCGGGTTTACAGACCCCTCGGTCTGGCCTGTATGCATGGTGGCATAGGTCATTGTGCGCTGCAGGCGTTCTATGATCATTGGCGATACATTTCCGCCGCCATTGCCCCTCACATCAATAATCAGTCCCCGCTTCTGCAGCTGGGGATAATACAGCCTTGCCCACTGATTCAGTCCTGAAGGGCCCATATCGGGTATGTGGATATAACCCACCTGTCCGCCGCTTGCCTGGTCCACCTTTCTGATATTATCCTGTACCCAGTTGTAATAATACAGTTCAGACTCGTCCGATACCGGCCTGACAATGACCCTGCGGCTGCCTGAGGTTTCCGGGGCGCTGTTAATGGTCAGCTCAACCATATTGCCGGCTGTATTTACCAGCAATTTATAAATATTGTCAACCATATTAACGGGATTTCCGTTTACTGCAAGTATATAATCCCCCTCATTAATATTCAGGCCTATCGCGGTAAGCGGCGAGCGCAGTTCATTACTCCAGTTTGCCCCCTGCAGGATCCTGTCAATCCTTGCATACCCGGAAGCATCCTTGCTGAGCTCTGCACCCAGGAGCCCCATATCGATGCGGGCGGGCATGGGTCGTTCACCATTCTGCGCGTATGCGTGACTCACATTAAGCTCGGCAATCAGCTCCCCTATTACATAAGTCAGATCGGTACGGTGCTTTACATGAGGAATCAGCACATTATACTTGTCATATTTTGCCTGCCAGTCCACTCCATGCATGTTCGGGGAGTAAAAGAAATCGCGCATCTGCCTCCAGCTTTCGTCAAATATCTGCTGCCATTCCAGTGTGTAATCCACCCAGGCTTTCATATTGGAGAGGTCAACCTGGTGGTCGGTGATATTTACAAGATGTGTTGGCATATCGATTACCGCATACCGGTTATTCTGACGGACCAGCATTTTCTTATTGCTCGGGGATATGCTGAAGGACATATCAGTGCCAAGTTCTGTTTCCCGTTTTTCCTTAAGATCGTACATCTTCAGGCTGGTTGAACCTGCTCCGGAGGAACGTTCATTATAATATATACGGTTTCCGGCTGCTGCAACACTGAAATAGTTGGAAGGCTTCACCGGCAGGGAAACTATCCTGTCGAGGATTCCGTCAGGGTCAACCTGCATGTTTCCAAGTGTTCCTGCAGCCACCGTCTGGTTTTCTTCGGCAGACTCGCTTTTTCCTACCTGGTCATCTGCCGGGGCAAAGGGATCGGGGGTGGATCTGGAAAGGGTGGCAAGGTATATCCTTGTCATATCGGAATATGAATGGTTCCATTCAGTCTGGCTGTAGGTGGGATTAAAATCCCTCCTTGAGGAAAAAATCAGGTATTTGCCGTCAGGACTGAAGGTCGGGCTGCCCGAGGCATACCATCCCTCAGTAACGTCATATGAGTCACCGGTCTGTACATTATACAGGCACACCACATTCATCACCTGCTCGGGCCTTGTGTATGCCACCCAGCGGCTATCGGGCGACCAGCTGTATTCGGACATAACCCTCAGGCCGGAATATGCAACCTCTGTTATCACTTTTGAACTTACATCGACTATCCTGAGCCTGTGCTTCTTGTCATGGTAGAGGATCTTTCTGCTGTCGGGCGACCACTGGAAGCTGAAAATATATGTGTCGCCGTCGGCGGTAAGCTGCACGGGCGGCTGTGAACCATCATGCCGTTGCATGTATATTTCAAATTCGCCGCTTTTATCTGATACCCAGGCAATGTATTCACCGTCTGGCGACCAGCGGGCGTCTCTTGCATGTACTCCCGGACTTTGTGTGAGGTTCCTGGTTATACCGTTTTTGGCGGGCACATTGAATATTTCCCCCCTGGCAGAAAAAACCAGTCTCTCGCCATTGGGTGACATATCGACCGACCGTACCGAGCCCGATACATCTTTCCATTCAGCGCGGGCATGAATGAAATCGTCGCTGATGGTAACCGGCACCTTGTCATATTCCCTGGTCCGGATATTGAATTTATAAATAAATCCCCCGTTCTCAAAGACGATGAAATCCCTGCCCAGGGAGGGGAATTTAATGTCATATTCTTCAAAATCGGTCACTTTCGCCGTCTCCTCAGTAACGGTATTATAGACATACAGGTTCATTGTGCGGTCGCGGTCTGATATGAAATATATTTCGTCCCTTATCCACATTGGAATGATATCCTGGGAGTTGCTTTTTGTGATATTGGTATTCGTTTGCGATACATTGTTGTACACCCATACATCGTCTGCCATTCCTCCCTTGTAATATTTCCAGGTACGGAATTCACGAAAGACCTTGTTATAGGCCATTGTTTGACCGTCGCGGGAATATGACAGGAAGCCGCCCTCGGATAACGGCAGCTGAACGGGCATTCCGCCGTCTATGGGAACATTGAACAACTGGCCCTTGAATGCATTGAATGATCTCTTTCGTGAGCGGAAAGTAACGTGTTTGCCGTCAGGGGTCCATCCTATAACTATATTATTGGGTCCCATCCTGTCGCCCAGATCATCCCGGTCAAGGGTTGCCGTATAAGTAAGACGTTTTGGCTCGCCGCCTGATGCGGGCAGCAGGAATACCTCGGTGTTGCCGTCATACTGGCCGGTAAAGGCAATATGCCGTCCATCAGGTGAAAAGCGGGGGAACATTTCGTAACCATCGTGGCTGGTAAGCTTCCTGGCTGTGCCGCCGGAGCTTTTAACCGTATAAAGGCTTCCGGCATAGCTGAAAACAATCTGATCGCCATGGATGGCGGGAAACCTGAGTAACCTTGCTTCTTCCATTGCGCTGGTAAAAACAAAAATAAAAAACAGCAGCATGATGGTGGTTGTCTTCTTGATCATAATAGAGTTGTATTGGTTTTAGTGGCTTTTATTTATTGTAAACGCCTGTAAAATTAGCAAAAATGCCCTATAATGAATTACGGGCTGCAAAATAGTTTGTTCCCGGGAAAATTTACTAATGGTTATTAAATAACAACTTTCCCTGGTTTTTATTTTATTTCTGCCTGAAAGCACATAAAACGTGCCAGAACGGATCCGGTTCTTCATTCCCCAAATGAATTACTGTTTGGCGGTCAGATATGATAAATCAACATTTTTTTTTGTTAAATTTCCGTAATTATTATTCTAAATGCCGGATTCCATTACCTTTGCAGCATTGGTTGGTTTATATCCGTAAAGTGGTTTAAATGAAATTATTGAGTTCACCCGGCAGGACCTTCATTTTCTGGTAATTTCCTCCGGCGGACAGACCCTGTCCGGGTGTCAGTTTTACCGTTGCTTTTTTAATTGAAACTTATATTAAGGCCTGTTTATGTACACCAGTTCTTTTTTCCGGTTATTCTTTCCTCTTATGTTGTTGTTTATGCTGATAACCGGGAACCAGGTTACCCTGAACGGATCTTCTGCCGCCTCCGATACAAGGGTTTATCCACCTTTTACCGGAAAAGACGCCAACTGGGCCGATTCTGTTTTAAATTCACTGACCACCGCCGAAAAAATTGCACAGCTGATCATGGTGAGGGCATATTCTGACGACAGGTATGGCATGGATGATGAAATTGCCAAACTGATCAGCGATTACAATATCGGTGGTGTTGTTTTTATGCACGGCGGTCCCCTCAGGCAGGCAAACATGACCAACCGCTACCAGTCGGCCGCCAAAACCCCTCTTATGATCGCGATGGATGCGGAGTGGGGACTGGGAATGAGGCTCGACTCCACCATTGCCTATCCGCGGCATCTGACCCTGGGTGCTGTACAGGATAACCAGTTGATCTATGCGATGGCCTCCGATCTGGCCCGGCAAATGAAACGGCTGGGTGTTCATATTAATCTGGCTCCGGTGCTGGACGTGAATGTCAACCCGCGCAATCCTGTGATCGGAAGCCGCTCCTTTGGCCAGGACGAATGGAAGGTGGCGGAAAAAGCCGGGTATTTCATGAGGGGACTGCAGGAAAACGGAATACTGGCTGTAGGAAAGCATTTTCCGGGCCACGGCAATACGGACCAGGATTCACATTTCACGCTGCCATTCATTGACAAGTCGCTGGAGAGCCTGGATGAACTGGAGATTGTGCCCTTCAGGGAACTCATTAATAAAGGGATCGGTGGCATAATCACAGCCCACCTGCATATCCCTGCAATTGACAGCACAGAGGGACGGCCTGTATCATTGTCTGCCAGGGCGGTAGAGGGACTGTTAAAGGGGGACCTGGTTTTCAGGGGACTGGCGTTCAGTGATGGTCTGACCATGAGCGGGGCAGGTGTTTCATATGGTCCGGGGGAACTTGAGGTGCAGGCGCTGCTGGCCGGGAACGACATACTGCTTTTCCCTCCTGATGCAGGGAAGGCAATTTCAGCAATAATGAAAGCACTGGAAGAGGGTGTATTGTCACAGGAGATGATTGATGAAAGGTGCCGCAGGGTGCTGACGGCAAAATACTGGATGGGCCTGGACAGACGGGCACCTGTGGTTACGCGTAATCTTCACAGCGACCTTAATGATCCCGCGTCAGTGCTTATCCAGAGAAAAATCACAGCAGCTTCTCTTACCCTCCCTGAAAACCGGAACAGCATTATCCCCTTAAAAAGGCTCGACACGCTTAAAATAGCCACTGTTTCAATTGGGGAAGGTCAAAAAAGTGTTTTTCAGAAAACACTGGAACTTTATTCTCCTATGGAGCATTTTACAGTTAACAAGTACTCGACACTCGAGTCTTTTAACCGGGTAATGACGGAGCTGGGCAGATTTAACCTCGTTATAGTAGGCATTACCGATTCAAACATGAGCAGATCAAGGCAGTATGGTATTTCCCCGCAAACCTCCTATTTTATCAGGCGGCTCTCTGAGAGGAACAATGTTGTGCTGTCGGTTTTTACTTCTCCCTACGGACTGGCTTTCTTTGACGATCTTTCAAAAATAGGCGCACTGTTGATGGCATACGAGGACAACCAGCTTGCACAGGAATATGCTGCGCAGCTTATTTTCGGAGCAGTACCTGCCACCGGCAGGCTGCCTGTTAATTCCATCCCAAGGTACCCGGCAGGCAGCGGGCATGATACACCGGCCCTGAAAAGGCTGGGGTATTCCACGCCTGAAGAAGCCGGACTGGATTCCCGGAAACTGGCAGCCATTGACAAACTCGTTAATGAGGCCATTACCCAGAACGCAACCCCCGGAGCACAGGTGCTGATCGCCCGCAAGGGCTTAGTGGTGTACCATAAGGCTTTCGGTCATCATACATATACACGGGAAAATCCTGTTATGCTGAGCGACCTCTATGACCTGGCATCCATAACAAAGATAGCTGCATCGGTACCTGCCATTATGAAGTTAAAGGAGCAGGAACTGCTTGACCTGGACCATACGCTTGGTCATTACCTGCCGCGGCTTGAAGGAACAAACAAGTATAACCTGGTTATAAAAGATGTGCTTACTCATCAGGCAGGGCTGCAATCCTGGATCCCTTTTATTTATGACACCTTTGAAAGTCTCATTCCCGGCGAGGAACTGTTTTCAAGAAGGGTTACTGCACGATATCCCTATATGCTCGGCGATTATATGTACATGAACAGGCACTACAGGCTGGCCCGGCACCTGTTCCGCGACCAGGCCGAGGATGATTTTACCCTTCGTGTTGCCAACAGGATGTTCATGAACAGATCCTATATTGATTCAATGTACAAGCGTATTGACGAATCACCACTGAGAGCTACAAACCGTTATTTTTACAGTGACCTTGGATATTACTATCTTAAAAATATTATTGAGCAGGTAAGCTCCGTTCCCCTTGATATTTTCATGGAAAGAAATCTGTACAGGCCGCTTGGTGCAGGCCGGCTTACTTACCTTCCGCTTGAGAAGTTTTTTCCCGGTGAAATAGTGCCTACAGAGAATGATATTATTTTCCGCCGTCAGCTGGTTCACGGCCATGTGCACGATGCCGGAGCGGCAATGACGGGTGGCGTGGCAGGGCATGCCGGACTGTTTTCCAATGCAAATGACCTGGCAAAGCTTATGCAGCTTTATTTGCAGGATGGAGAGTACGGGGGGATGAATTATTTCAGGCCTGAAACCATCCGTAAATTCACATCAGCCCCCAATGGTCATAACGGAAACCGGCGGGGCATAGGTTTTGACAAACCGGAAATGGTATCTTCCAGAAGCCCGGCAGCCCGCTCAGCTTCAGCGGGAAGCTTCGGACACAGCGGCTTTACCGGAACAATGGCCTGGGTGGATCCGGTCGAGGAAATCGTATACATCTTTCTCTCCAACAGGGTGCATCCCGACCAGTTCAACAATAAGCTCACCGAGTTGAGCGTTCGCACCTCCATACAGCAGCTGATATATGATGCTATCCTGAAATAAACACCCTGATCCCTGTCAGTCAGCGCTCATCTTATTGTTTACCATCATATAGTTATACTGCTGGATTATGCTTTTCAGCCTTTCCAGCTGTGTTTTTTCCCGATGACCATGGTTCAGGTCAGGGACTTCCAGAAAATTTTTGCGCAGAAGGCTGTCATTCCGGAAATTAAACAAGCCTGTTGCCTGCTCACCATCATAGAAAAGAATCCTGTCGTTTTCCATGAACTGGTATATTCCGTTAAGGTAGTTGATAACAAATCCATCCTTATGATCTGAGAAAACCGAGCTGCCGAATGAGATGAACCGCCCGGGGGCACCAATATAATCAAGAACCGAGGGCATTATATCAATATGCTGGGTAAGCCGGTCAATTTTTCCCCGCAGTTCAGGATCACCGGGATGATAGTAAAGGATGGGGACAGAATAACCGCCCACCCTGTTCTGGTACCATGGGTGATATGACGGGGTGGTGTGGTCGGCTGTGATAACAAACAGGGTGTTTTTAAACCATGGCTCGTCACGTGCCACCTCGAAGAACTTTTTGAGCGAGTAATCTGCATATGCCACCGACTGCCGGATCGACCTTTCGTCTTCGGGAAATCTTCCTTTGTGCCTTGCCGGGATTATATAGGGATGATGCGATGAAAGTGAAAAAAAACAGGAAAAAAAGGGCTGGGGAAATGTATTTAGTTTGCCGGCAAAAAACCGGAAAAACTCCTCGTCAAAAATACCCCAGTAACCGTCATAGAACTCATCATTCCCGAATTCATCTTTTCCGTAGTAGTGCTCTATTCCGGCAATCCTGGCAAAGTCATCAAAATTCATGGTTCCGTTCGCGCCACCATGAAAAAATGAGGTGTGGTAACCCAGCTCCCTGAGTTCGCCGGGCATTGAATTAATGATGTTGGCCGAGTATGGTGAAGAAACAAAAGGGGTCTCCATCAGAGCAGGTATGGATGCAAGGATTGCGGGAATGGCCTCTATTGATTTTTTTGCATTCGCAAAGGAATTAGTGAAAAGCAGGGAATGCTGCATCAGTGAATCCAGAAACGGCATATGGCCTGTTGAACCACTCAGGTATCCTGAAAATTCACTGGAAAAACTCTCCATGATTATCACCACAACATTGGTATTTAGCCCCTCAGCGTTTCCCTTGTTTTCATGCAGGGGGTTGTAGAGTGATCCTGCCTTTTCCATGGAAAAATACACGGGCACTCTTAGTTGCTGCTTGTTGAATGACTTCATCATGGTGAAAGGTGTATTCAGGATCAGCGGCATGTTTGTGGCTGAGACATAATTGGCGGCAGTAATCACCCTTAGCGGCTTGAGACGGTAGCCCCTTGCCAGGCTGATAAGAAAAGCGGTTACAAGGAGTGCGGCAACGGAATGAGCAACAATTCTGCCGAGACCCGGAAACACTCTTTTATTGCTGTTTCGTGAATTTTCCGGATACAGTTTCCATGCCCCGTAAATTAAAAGGATCCAGACAAGAAGGATGAACCAGTAGTCGTAAATGAACCGCGGAATAAGGTTGAATATATCGTCGCTGACACCCAGGTAGGCAAAAAAATCGCTTGTGGAGCGCTTGCCGGTAAACCGGAAATACTCGGAGTCCATTAAATTGGCAAACACAAGCAACCCGTTGACTGTAAAGAAATAGCATTTAAGTACCCATTCACCGATCCTGCCGGAGACAAAGTTTCCGGGCGAGAGATGCAGCAGGATAAGCGGCAGATTCAGATAAATGATTGCTGACACATCGAACTGCAGACCATAAAAAAAGCTTTTAAGCACTTCTTCGGGCCAAGCCTGGGCAAAGTACTGTATATTGTGAAGGAAAAAATACAGCCTTCCAAGAATAAACAGCACCAGGACCAGGAGGAGCCGTTTTATCAGTAACAGAAGCTGACTGTAAAATAAGTGCATTTTTGTTTTTATAATAAGATGCAAATATATCAAAGAAATATTTTAAGGGAGCCGATATGTTTTAAAGCAATGTTTTATCAGGGTTTAATTGATAAAAATCATACTGTATTTCTGTCATTTATAGATACATTTATCCTGTAAAAAACAAAAAGCCAAAATTTTGTTCCAGAAAATACAAAATTTTGACTTACAGGATGAAACGCTTCGCTTTAACATAAAAATTTTTTCATCCGTCTGTATGTAAATTGGCTGAAAAAATTTTGATATATATTTGTTTAAATTATTAATCATTATGGAAACAACACACATTGAACATATCGGAATTGCGGTTAAGAGCCTTGAGGAGTCAATCAGGTTCTATGAGGATGTCCTTGGGCTGAAATGCTACAATATAGAAGAAGTTGCCGACCAGAAAGTACGCACCGCCTTCTTCATGGTCGGGCAAACCAAGATAGAACTACTTGAATCAACTGCCGGTGACGGACCGGTTGCCAGATTCCTGGAGAAAAGGGGAGAGGGAATTCATCATATAGCTTTTGCTGTTAAAGGTATTGAAGATGCACTGGAACATGCTCATAAAATGGGGGTGCACACTATCGACAAGCAGCCAAGAAAAGGGGCCGAAGGCCTTGATATTGCTTTCCTCCATCCAAAATCAACTTTCGGGGTGCTGACAGAGCTTTGTGAAGACAGGAGCAAATGACATTTTGCGAGGCGTTTACTGCCGGTAACTTAAAATAAACTGGTTCCATAACATGGATAAACAGGAGAAGATCAAACAACTGCTTAATCTTCGGGAGCAGGCCAAACTTGGCGGAGGGAAAAAGAGAATTGAGGCACAGCATGCCAAGGGGAAAATGACGGCAAGGGAACGGATCGAGATCCTGCTCGATGAAGGCAGCTTTGAGGAGTATGACATGTTTGTTACACACCGCTGCAATGATTTCGATCTGGCCGAAAAGAAATATCCGGGCGATGGTGTCGTTACCGGTCATGGCACGATAGATGGCAGGGTGGTGTATGTTTATTCCCAGGACTTTACTGTTTTAGGTGGTTCATTGTCAGAGACTTTCGCCAGGAAAATATGCAAGGTGATGGATCAGGCGATGAAAGTTGGTGCACCGGTGATCGGCATTAACGACAGCGGCGGGGCAAGGATACAGGAGGGAGTGATGAGTCTTGCAGGTTATGCCGAGATCTTCCAGAGAAACATAATGGCCTCGGGCGTGATCCCCCAGATCTCAGCCGTTTTTGGTCCCTGTGCCGGAGGGGCTGTATACTCCCCTGCACTGACCGATGTTATCATCATGAGTGAAAATACCAGCTATATGTTTGTTACCGGCCCTAAGGTCACTAAAACAGTTACCGGCGAGGTTATCAGCACAGAGGACCTTGGTGGGGCAACCGTTCACACATCAAAGTCGGGAGTCGCTCATTTCAAAGCCGAGGATGAGGAAGAGGGGCTGATGATCATTCGCAAATTACTAGAATACCTTCCCCAGAATAATCTGGAGGATCCTCCTGTTACAGAGACCAGCGATCCTTCTGAGAGGGCCGATGACATCCTCAATGAGATCATACCCGGACAGTCCAGCCTTGCTTATGATATGAAGGATGTGATCTACACCATTGTTGATCATAAGGAATTTCTTGAAGTGCATCGCCATTTTGCAAGGAATATCATAGTGGGGTTTGCAAAATTCAACGGGATGCCCGTGGGCATAGTTGCCAATCAGCCCAAATTTCTCGCTGGAGTGCTTGATATTGATGCTTCCCGCAAAGCCGCCCGGTTTGTAAGGTTCTGTGATGCCTTTAATGTTCCCATTGTAACTCTTGTTGATGTTCCCGGATTTATGCCCGGCAGCGCCCAGGAATACGGTGGTATAATCATTCAGGGTGCAAAGCTTCTTTATGCATACGGAGAAGCAACCGTGCCCAAAATTACTGTAACCCTCAGGAAATCATACGGAGGGGCACATGATGTGATGAGCTGCAAACAGCTGCGCGGAGATTTGAACTATGCCTGGCCCAGCGCAGAGATTGCCGTGATGGGTGCCCAGGGAGCCATAGAAATACTGGAGGGGAAAAAAGCCGGCAGCATAAAGGACAGGGAGGAAAGGGACAGGTACATTGCGGGAAAGGAACAGGAATACATCGAAAAGTTTGCCAATCCCTATGCCGCTGCACGGGTTGGATTCATTGACGATGTGATTGAACCCCGGAATACCAGGTTCAGGATTATAAGGGGCTTGCAGACACTGATGACCAAAAAGGACACCAATCCCCCCAAAAAGCATTCAAATATGCCCTTATAGGCAGTTTTTGGTAAAAGCACAGGCACAAATAAACAATGCAGGCAGATGACCTACTGTTTTTTTCCGGATTTCTCACAAATTGATTCATATGCCGTCACCATTGCACTGGTTGGCTATATGGTGGTATTTCTGGCGCTTGTAATGCTTTATATTGTATTTTCCAACCTTCCGTCCCTGCTCAGGGCAGGCACACTGAGATTTTCCCGCCGCGAGAATGATAAGCAGGCAGGGTTGAACAGGAACAATGAAGTGACCGGTGAGGTCAATGCCGCAATTGGCATGGCAATATTTCTGTATTTGAGTGAAATGCATGACCAGGAAAGTGGAGTGCTCACAATAAAAAAAGTATCCAAGCGGTATTCTCCATGGAGCTCAAAAATATATGGCCTCAGGCATCATCCAAGAAACTGAAAAAGCATGAAGAATTTTAAATTCACCATCAGCGGCAATACCTATGAGGTTGAAATAAAGGAGTTTGAAAAAAATATGGCCACGATTGAGGTTAACGGAACACAATACTTTGTTGAACTGCAGCAGGAAATAAGAAAGCCAAAAACACCAACCCTGGTAAGGGCCGAGGTGCCATTTAAAGGAGGTGACAGGATTGAGAAAAAGGAAAAGGGCTCTCCCGTTCCTGTCACTGCACCTCTTCCCGGAACCATCATTGAGATATATGTCAGGCCGGGCGATATCATAAAAAAAGGACAGAACCTCCTTGTTATGGAGGCAATGAAGATGGAAAACAAGATTCAGTCTGAAAAGGACGGTGTGGTTGAAAGTGTTAAAGTTTCAGTGGGAGCAAATGTATTACAGGGCGATTTATTGCTCGAACTGGTATAAACCGATATTATGAAGCAATTACTTACGGTATTTGCAATAATAGGATTTCTGACGCTGGCCTGGCACGGGATCAGTCATTACGGTGGTAATCACGCCCCTGTACACGGGCAGACAGAAGCCGGGGCCAGGCAGGGTTCAGGTACATATTCAAATGGCGCAGCTGAGTGGGGTGATTCCAGGTCGCAAACCCTGCAAGGGCTGAGAACATTTTTCGAATTTTCCGGGTTTATGAATATCACCTGGGCCAATGTTTTTATGATAACCATCGGGCTGGTTTTTATTTTTCTGGCCATCCGTTATGAATACGAACCGCTTTTACTGATTCCCATAGGGACGGGGATCATAATCGGAAATATGCCCTTTGTCCGGGATGCCGGCCTGGAGATCGGTGTCTATGAAGAAGGCAGTGTATTGAATTACTTGTATTTCGGTGTGCTTGAAGGGTTATATCCGCCTTTGATATTTCTGGGGATAGGGGCAATGACAGATTTTTCATCGCTTATTTCAAATCCCCGGCTTATGCTTCTGGGGGCTGCTGCCCAGGTGGGCATATTCCTGACTTTTCTTGGAGCCCTGTCTCTTGGCTTCCTTTTACCCGAAGCAGGGGCCATAGGCATAATTGGCGGGGCAGACGGACCAACAGCAATTTTTCTTTCCTCCAAGCTTGCCGATGGTGTACTGATTTTCGAAGGTGTTACCGTCAGGAACCTGATAGGCCCCATTGCTATAGCGGCATATTCCTATATGGCGCTGGTGCCCGTAATTCAGCCTCCTATTATGCGGCTGCTCACTACAAGAAAGGAAAGGCTCATCCGCATGAAGCCTCCAAGGGCAGTTTCCAGGCTTGAAAAGATATTATTTCCCTTAATCGGACTGATTCTGACGGCCCTTATATCACCGAGCTCTTTGCCGTTGCTTGGAATGCTGTTTTTCGGAAACCTGCTGAAGGAATCAACCGTTACCCGGAGGCTGGCCGAAACAGCCAGGGGCAGCATGATTGATATCGTGACCATCCTGCTTGGCCTAACGGTAGGGGCTTCCACCCAGGCCGATATATTTCTCACACCCACTTCGGTTTTGATATTCGCTCTGGGGGCGGTATCTTTTATGATTGCTACTGCCGGCGGACTGATTTTTGCCAAGGTCATGAACCTCTTTCTCGGTGATCAAGACAAGATCAACCCGCTGATAGGGGCTGCCGGTGTCTCTGCGGTGCCCGACAGCGCACGTGTGGTGCAGCACGAAGGATTGCGCTATGACCCCACAAACCACCTGCTTATGCATGCCATGGCGCCGAATGTTTCCGGCGTGATTGGTTCGGCTGTGGCTGCAGGAATATTATTGAGTTTTTTACTTTAGTCAGCGATAGCCGGGAATGCGGTTACAAAGCCTTTATAATATGAGCGGCAATGCGTTTTCCCTGCCTTATCCGGTCGGACATGCCTATGCCTTCATGAATGTTGCCTGCCAGCACCAGTCCCGGAAAACTTGAATGCAGCCTTCCTATCGCCTCAAGCCTTTCCTTTGAATCTTTCCCGTATTGCGGTATGGCATGCCTGTACCTGTAAAGCTTCAGCAGTTCAGGGCTGTGGTTGCCAAGGCCAAGCATGTCTTTTGTCTCCTTAATGGCAATGCCGGTTATTTCATCATCTGATAATGAGAATATATCCGGGCGCCTGTAGCCTCCCAGAAAAACCGACAGCAATGCCCCGCCTTCAGGAGCCCTGTTCTTAAGAAATGAGGAAGGAAACAGGACGCCCAGTATATCCCTTTTTTCCCTGGAAGGCACCAGTCCCCCGAAAGCATTCAGGTCCATACCCTTCCATTCCCTGAATCCCATTATCACCTGTATTACCCTTGCATATTCAAGGCTGTTCAGCAGTGCCAATTCTGAACGGCCAAAGAAGGGGAAAAGATTGTCAAACTCATATGGTCCGGCAGTCGAAACAACAAACCTTGACTTTATGGCCACCTCCCTGTTATCCTTTTCGCCCTGCAGAAAGTATCCGTTATTGAAAGGGGTGACTGTCAGCTCCGAAACATTTGTCAGTATTCTTGTATTTTTTGCCTGCAGCTCCAGTGTGCCGGTAAGATTAGCCAGTCCCCCGCTCACGGAAAACACCTCTTTGGTTACTTTTTTTTCACGTGCATCTTTTTTTTTCAGCATCTTCCTTACAGCCCCGCCAATGAAGCTTCCGTATTCCTGTTCAAGTGCATACAGCTTAGGCAGGGCATATTTTGGAATAAGGTAGGAGGGGTCTCCTGCATATATGCCAGAAATGAACGGGTCAACTGCATAATCCAGGAAACTTTGTCCGAGTCTCCGTTTCACCATTCCTTCCAGAGTTTCAAAAGGGTCATTTCCTTTTTTCCTGAATGGTTCAAAAAGTATCCTTAACTTGTCGCCCGTAGTGAAAAGAGGGGTGCGGACAGCTTCAATCACACCCGCGGGCAGGGGGTGCCATGAGCCGTTTTTCCAGATCAGCCTTTTCTTTGCTCTTTTATCGGCCGTCTCCATTTCGCACATTCCACCAAGCTCATCAAAAAGTTCGGCCACCTCGGGGTGAGATACAATGCCGGTATTGGGACCCGATTCCCAGGTGAATCCGTTTTCATTGCCGGTGCCGATCACCCCGCCGGCATTCCCGCCTTTTTCTATAATGGTTGCATCAACACCCTCTTTGCTTAGCCAGAAGGCGGTAACAAGACCCGTGAGACCGCCGCCAATAATGGCCACCTGAGTTTTCTCCTGATTATTATCTGTCATGCTTTTCTTTTTTTCTCCGCGGGAACCAGCCCTTATTGACCCGTTCTTCCTGCTCAATTATTTCATGTATGCCCCAGAGAAATGTAAAGCCGAAGATACTTAAAACGGAGGAGCAAATTACCGGTTCAATAAACAGGGCCGCTCCCACCGAAACTATTCCGATGATCAGAAACAGCACCCACAGCCTTTTGGAAAAGTAATATTCCCCCTTAATGCAGGCCATCCTGCCAATCCACATGATCAGGATCAGTGATGCACCAACCACTATTCCGTCGAAATTCACACTCCCGCTGATAAACATAATCCTTCGTTTAAATTGTTTAACCCCTGCCGGGGTGAATTGTGCAGGCGGAGCGGCTAATAATCCCTGCCTGGGTTACGTTTGGCCTGCCCTTTCATCACCCTCTCATGCTGCATGAAAATCTCCCAGGTACTCCAGAAAAAAGCAAAACCCAGGCAGCCAGAAATAATCGAATAAAAACGGGTTAAAAAAACCGATAATATGACAAAAAAAATGCCGGGGATAAACAACAGCCACCAGACTTTTTTTCCGTACCGGTATTCCAGCCCGATAACAAGAGGATGAAAAAGGCCGATTATGAAAAAGGCTGCCAGTCCAATTAAAACTCCCTGAAAGTTGAGCATAATACCTGAATATTAATTATTGCACAAATATATTATATTAATTTAAGTATATTTATACTGTATTAATGATGCAATTTCGGATATAATCATGGACTGTTCACACGCAA
>SLJO01000282.1 GCA_007135095.1 Bacteroidales bacterium
CCCGTTACACCGATCCTGGAGGAATCAACCTCGGAGCGCGTCAAAAGATAGTCTATGGCACGTATGCCGTCCCATGTGAAATATTTCGCAATCGATGCGCCGGATAAAAAAACCTGGTTTCCTGCATAACAATGCTCTATAACGGAATACCCTATAGAGGAAAATTCAATCTCAGGGTCATAATATTGTACACGCTCACCCTGCCCGGGAGGATCAATTGCAAATACGATCATCCCTTTTTTAACAAGGTTAAGAATAATGATCTGGTATAATTCAGCCCTGAAGGCTATTTGATTGTGCCCGATAAAATTCAGTATTGCAGGGGCGCCGCCGGGATCTATCCCTTCGGGTATGAAAAGCGCACCTGTCACATACAGCCCGGGCATGGATTCATAAACGATTTTTTCAACCCTGTAACCATCTTTGTACAGGGTGCCGGTAATCTGAGGGTTTAGGGGGGTTTTCCCGGGAAAAGGGCCCATCAGATCCATCAGCTTCCCCCTGACAAGCTCCTGCCTGTTCTCCCAGTCTTCCCTGGTTCTAAGTGCTGCTATCTCCTTGTCCCTGATCTCATGGTAACCATCGGCCAGGTCAATAAGATGATTAATCAGAAAGCTCCCAGGGTTGTTCCACCTGATCCAGCGGTGAAATACATCAAGGTTCTCGGTCACGGGAGGGGTCTGAACCACTGAACTGCTGCCGGTGGAACCCGTATGTGCCCATGACAGCAGAATTAAAGAGCCCGCAATCAAAAAAACCAGTCTTCTCATACTTCCCATATATTAACTGTTAATCATTAAGTAGCCGGATGGAATCCGTATTTCGTTATAATGCCTTTGCCGGCATCATAATTTTAGCTAAGGATTACGCTTCCCCGGCATTATCCGGGGATAAAATTCCCTATTGGAGAATTCTGTGATTATAAGAAAAAAAGTAAAAATAAAGACATCCTCTTGACGAGGATGTCTTTTAAATCTGTATTAAAAGTTCGGACCGCCGGTATCCCACCACAACCGGGTGCTTATAAGGTCGGGTCCGCCAAGTTTCTGAGTTGCATCAGCAACCCCGGCCGGGTTATTGTTACGCTCGGCAGGAACAAAAGGCATTCTCCTGAGAAAATCATCGTCAGGGATAACCCCCCAGGTCTGGGTGCTTTCATTTCTGTAGTTATAGGGAAGCCTGGGGTATCCCGTTCTTCTGTGATCAACCCATGTTTCCACTGAATTCAAGAAAGTGGCAATCCATTTCTGGGTCATAATCCTTTCCAGCTTGACCTCATTACTGGCAGATTCATCCCACATAACGGTGACATTAATCCTGTTGACAAAGCTGTTCACATCACCTTCAGCCATCGGATCAACGTAATCGATGGGAAGTTTTGTGTCATCCAGCAGGTAATCTTCAATACCTGCAGCACCCCACTCAGCAAACGAAGCCCTGATACCTTCCTCATAGTGGTGCCCGGCAGATTCTGTTCCTGCCCAGCCTCTGAGTGCCGCTTCAGCCATCATGAAATGCACCTGGCTTGCAGTAAAAAAGGCCTGATCGGTGGCAGTTTCATAGCGCCTGCTCATTGTGGAGTAGGGCACCCGGAGGTTTTTTGCCTCATTGTAACCTGCATTCCTGACGCCCTTATATGGCCAGGATGGGTGGTCTTCCACCAGGGTTAAGTCAGTTACGGGTTCAAAAAATCTGCGAATCCTGCCGTCCTGATACCCGACTAAGACCGATTCCATCGTTGCACTCATCCGTGTATCATTCCAGGAGAAGTTCATGATTGAATATGGATGTGTTGACCCGTAGAGTGAAATTTTCATATTGTCGTTATTGGACAAAATGAGTCCGCCGGGATGGTTAATGGCTTTTTCACCTTCGGTCTGTGCCAGGGCAGGGGCAACCTTTGACAAACGGATGGCCAACTGCAGACGCCAGCTGTTAATAAACCTGACCCAGGCATTCAGATTCCCTCCATAGGTAGCATCGAATTTTGCTAAACCCATATAATCCCTGTTGTCATAAAAAACCGCCAGGATTTCATCCAGGTCATTAAACAAATGATTGTAAAGGACCTCTTCACTGTCGTAATAAACCGTTTGATCGGCTGATCCATAATCAGAATAGATAATTGGTCCGTGATACGCAGTCAGCCTTGATGCCGCAACTACCTGGAGAAGTCGTGCCCATTTCTCGAAAACCTCATACTCGCCTTCTATTGCAACATTCATGACATGGTTTGCCGGAGACATCACTTCAGCATATACATGTCCCCAGTAAGTGTTCCACGTGATATGGTAAGTGGTATTATTGACGCCACCAGCAAACACGGAAGGCGTGGCCAGGTGACGTATAAACGACTCATGCGTCAGGTTATGCTGAATCTGATGCCGGTCAGTGGTCCTTCCAAAATAGGTGGCTCTCAACAGGGGCTGATAGAAAGCTCCTAAATGATTAAAGTCCTGCTGCAGGTCCTCATCGGTTAATAGATGCGGATGCTTGTTTATCTCAGCAAAGTCGTCGGTACAGGCACTGAACATCAGCACCAGTATCATAGTTGTGAAAATATAAATAGCTTTTTTCATAATCTATATCGTTTAAAAATTTATGTTGAGGTTAAAGCCAAAGGTCCTTGCTGCCGGTATATTATAATTATCCAGGGACTGGAAACGTCCGGAGGTGGCCATAGCTAATTCAGGATCAAAAGGAGCTTTTTTGTAAATGAAGAACAGGTTTTGTCCGACTACCGAAAGGGTAGCGCTTTCAACAGGCATGTTCAGCGATGCCATATCGAAAGTATAAGACAGGGCAAACTGGCTCATTCTGATATTAGTCCTGTCGTATACATGAGCTTCCTTTATCCCGTTCCTTTCTCCAACGGTCCTGTGCCACAGGTAGGGATCAACCTGGGTTACCGGTACACCGTCCTGAACTGCATTGACTTCCACGTATCCTCTGTCGCGATCATCAGCCGTTCTCTTGCTCACACCATATCCGTCATTCATGGCTTCGGTCTGGCTGACAGCTTTTCCTCCGAATTTTCCGTTAATCAGGAAACTAAGGCCTACGTTACCAAAAGTAATATTGTTGTTCCATCCCATACTGAAATCAGGATGCAGATTCCCGATGAGTTCGGTGGTTGGTGTTCTCAAAGGCGTGCCGTTGCCGGGATCCAGTTCAATACGGCCTTGTTCGTCCCTTAGGAATTTATAAACATAAACATCACCGATTGAACCGCCCGCAACAAATTTGGATTCATACCCTTCCTCCATTCCAAGGCTGATAGGCTGATCAAGATCATCATGTAATTTAACCACCTCATTTTTGTTAATCGCATAATTTAAGCCAGAAGACCAGATAATCCTGTTATTCCTTACAGGAGTAACGTTCAGGGTCAGTTCCACCCCGCTGTTTACAATTTCTCCGGCATTGACATAATAGCTGGTATAACCGGATCCTGAAGGAGCAGGAAGGGTAATAAACTGGTCTTTGCTGTTGATGTTATAATAGGTGAAGTCCATGCCTACCCTTCCCTGGAACAACCTCCAGTCCAGGCCTACTTCAAAGCTTTCCAGCATTTCGGGTTTAAGATTGGTAAAAGGAATGACCGTATTCCTCTCTACCCCGCCGCCGCCAGAAATACCATGCTGTGGGAAAATCCTGTTAAAAGGCACCTCATGGGCAACCGTGGCATGTGAGGCGCGGACTTTGGCAAAATCGATGAATGACGGCAACTCCACCATCTCATTTATTATGGCTGTCAGCCCTATCATGGGGTAAAAATAGGATTCATTATTTGTCCCATACAATGTTGAAGCCCAGTCGTTACGACCTGAGAGTTCAAGAAACAGCATTTCCCTGAAGCCAATCGTTGCATTTGCAAACAGTCCCTGCTTCGACATTCTATTGGCAAAACTGGAATTGACCGTGATCTGATCGGGCAGATTTCTGAAATTAAATATATTGGGATAAATCAGTCCGGTGGTACCGGTGCCAACATTCACGCCCTGACCATAGTGGGTTTGCTGATGACTTGCACCTGCAACTGTATTCAGACTGAAAGGTCCGATATAATCGTTATAGGTTAAAATCGCATCGGTATACATCAGTTCATCGGTATACCTGCTGTAGTCCCAGGCACCATTATCATGTACTTCGGTGACTCTAGACCCGGCATAATTATGCCTCTCGCGCAGTTTAAGGGCAAAATCATAATTCCCCCTTACCTGGAAACCGAATTTTTCATTTATATCATAAGCCAGCGAAATATTACCTATAAAACGTTTTGTGTCGTCCATTAATGGCCGCTTATGAAGATACCAGTAGGGATTTTCAGCACCATCGGTGGTATGCCAGTTTGGCCATGGCATATTCCTGTCCTGATTAAAGCCCTCATAGTTAACATACTGATTGAAATCCAGGTTGCGGGGAAACTGGTAAAGACCCGGCAAAAAGTTCCTGTACCCGGCAGGAGCCCTGTTATGTGTTGATTCAGCAGTTACCATTATGTTTGAGGAAACTGTTAATTTATCATCAAGCAGCGCTGTGGATTGTCTGAAAGAAAGATTATTCCTCTGGTACTTATTCGTAGGAACAATGCCTGATGCGGTGGTATTTGCGAAAGAGAAAAAAGCAGTAGTTCTGCTGGTGCCGCCGCTGATATTGATAGAGTTTTGCAATTGATGACCGGTCTGAAAGAAATCTCTGACATAGGAATCGTCATAATTCCCGGGAGTATAGGACCAGCTTTCGAGTGTTCCTGCTTCAGCACCGTATTTATATTGCATTTCGGGTATCATCATTGCATTGCTGATGTTCAGTCCGGAATTGATGCTCACCTTCACATCACCCTCCTGACCTTTTTTGGTAGTGATAAGGACCACCCCGTTTGCACCCTGGCTGCCATATAGTGCGGCAGCATTGGAACCTCTCAGGATACTGATGCTTTCAATATCATCAGGGTTGATCTGTGACATTCCATCACCGCCATCGTGGCCTCCCCACATATTAGGCTGGCCAGTTCTGCGGTTTGTCATGGGAATACCATCGATTACAAACAGGGGCGTACTGGCTCCTCCGAGTGAATTCACCCCCCTTAAAACAACCTGGGTGGAACCACCGGGACCGGAACTGCTTTGCCTGATATCAACACCGGCAGCCTGGCCTGAGAGACTGTTGAGAAAGTTCATTTCCCTTGACCTGACAAGATTGTCAGAGGATACAGTCTGCATTGCATAGGTCAGCGTTCTTTCCTGCCGTCTTATACCAAGTGCTGTAACCACAACCTCATCCATTGCAATGAGATCTGACATCATCGTCACATTAATGGTAGTCCGTCCGTCAACAACAACTTCTTCGGTTCGCATGCCAATAAATGTAAATATCAGGGTGGCATCTTCAGGAATATTGGAAAGGGAATAAAACCCATCGACGTTGGTAACAGTACCCTGTGTGGTCCCTTTTACCTGCACGGTAACACCGGGCAGCGACTCTTTGGTTTCATTATCGGTAACATACCCGGATAATCTGATTTGCTGTTGCTTTGAATATTCTGATTTTGATAACAGCACTACAAAATCTTCCCTGATTTCTTCGAAAATCATATCAGCCTGATCCAACGCACCTTCAAGGATGCTTTTAATCGGCTCATCTATATAGGATACACTAACATAGCTGTTAAGTTCCTTAAGATTGTCGTTGTAAAGAATGCTTATTCCTCCTTGTCTTTCAATCTCACTGACAAAATCCCTAACGGTAACATTCTGCATTTCAACAGAAATTTTCGCGTTCTGTGAGAATGTATTTGTAGCGTATACATTCAGAACGGAAACCATAATTAGTAATAGAGAAATTTTCATAGTTAGCAAAATCTTTTTAGCATTTTGTGGTAACAAAATGCAAGGTTTGGTTTTTGTTTTCATATTTGAGTAAAAGTTACAGGTTAAACATTGTATTCCTGAATTAAATTTGCATTTAGGTGTTTTTGGTTTAATTTGTTATGCCGGAAAATGTTGCTGCATTCCCAGGCATTGTTTTCCATAGGCAGTTGATTTAGCAGTTGATTATTGGGTTAATTGGTTGGTTAATATCAGATACTGAGTTTGATTTTATTATTGTCGATCTCGTAATTTATCCGCGAGGAACTTGTTATCGCCCGTAATACCTCCACAATGGTTACATCTTCAAGGGTGCCTGTATAGCGTATCTCCTTTATCGACTCATCATTAAAAGAAATCTCGACATTGTAATACCTTTCAAGCTTACGTGCCATGTCCTTCAGGGGCTCTGACCTGAATACCAGCCTGCCGTCCTTCCATGAGATGTATTCATCAGTACTGCTGATGTGTGCTATCTGTAAGCTTGGCCGCGACAGTAACACCTGAGCGGTTTCTCCCGGCACCTCCTCCTTTGCCTCTTCTTCGGGGATATCTGCCTTGTGGTCATTGGTGGAATAGGTCAGCCTCTGGTTTGGCGCCAGCAGAACAGGACGAGATCTGATCCTTTCATCGATAACTTCAATTTCAACTTCCCCTTTCACCAGGGTTGTTTCAGTTACATGCTCGTCCGGATAGGATTTGACGTTGAACTGGGTACCCAGCACTTTTATTCTCACATCCCGGGTAGTGACTGTGAAAAGGGAATTGTCTCTTTGTTCCACATCAAAGAAGGCTTCCCCCGAAAGGGAAACATTCCTGTTATTGTTTGCAAAATCTGATTTGTAGGAAAGTTTGCTGTCGGCACTAAGCCATACGTTTGTTCCGTCAGGTAGTGTGACATTGCCCCTTGAACCCAGGGGAACATATATTTCATGGGTTGTCTGGGTGTGATCTGACAATGTCCTTATTTTATTCCCCATAAACAGGGAAATGCCTATCAGAATGATAATTCCGGCTGCTGCGGAAAACCTTCCCGGATGAATCCTGAACCTGTTATCTTCTTTTTCCGCGGCTCTGGTTTGAAGTGCACTGCGCAGCTTCAATCTGCCCCATGATTCTTCGAGTAAATCATTGGCTTCGTCGCTATGGCGGGTTTCCAGCCATATCCTTTTCAGTCTGAAGTACTGAAGCCTGTTTTCCTGGCTTTCCTTAAGCCAGCTGATAAGTTTTTCAGATTCTTCAGGTGTGGCAATGCCTGCCAGAAATCTGTAAATATCCGATTCTATTTGAGCTTTTTTATCCATTGATCTTTTTATTTCACAGTTACATGACGCTTAAGAAACAGCCCACCCCTAAAATGAAATGAAAATAAATCTTGTGTCTTGCTTAATTTGACTGCAAATATCTGATTTTTAGCATTCTCCTCTATGGAAAAAAAATTGGTTCCCTCCAATCCGTTTATCATTCAACCATATCAATGACGTCCCGGGACCGCCGGCTCCCGGGCCGAAATAATTTAAGCAGTGACCGGCAGATTTTGTCTCAGAGCAAAAAAGGGATACCCAACAATATCATGAAAGGCAGGTAATCTTTTAATTCCACCCTTAGCAAGCTCAGTGCCTGGGTCATATGATATTCGACGGTTTTTTCAGTGACATTAAGTTTCCTTGCTATTTCAGAGTTTTTTTTGTAGTTTCTTCTACTCATCACATATATGTCACGTGTCTTGGATGGAAGCCTGGAAATGGATTCTTCAACCAATTCATTAATCTCCTTTTCCAGGAGCTTGCTCAGTCCTGTTTCAAAATAAAGGCGGTTCAGCAGCAAAGCCTCTTCAAGCCTTGACTCCTGGTCTTTTTGATGCTTATTAACAACTTTCAGGTGCCTGAGGTATTGGATACAGTTATTATGTACCGATTTAAACAGGTAGGATTTTATTGAAGTATGAATGGTAAGTTTACTTCTTGTTTCCCATATTTTATAAAATACATCATGCACCAGGTCTTCTGCAAGCTGTCGGGAGCCAATATAGAAATTCGCGTAATTAAGCAGGGCATTAAAATACATCCGGAATAGCTCTTCAAAGGCTTTCCCGTCATTGTTCTTCAGTCTTTTAAGTAAAGTATCGCCCTTCAATCCAATGGTTTTTTCGGCAGCAAGTTTATTAAAATTGTGATAACAGACAAATGTAATGCAAAATATAATCAGAATAAATTATTATATTTTTCATTAACTTCTTTCCATCGTCAACGAATTCAAAGCATGAATCATTGTTCTAATTGTCAATTATATATATCCTGAAGCCTTGATCCCTCCGGATTACCGGGCAAAAAAAAAGCGGCGGGTCAGTTTGATGAAAAAGCCGGCAATTAAGCATATAAACTTACAGTGTGCAGAAAAGAGGTACAGGGATATTGGGACACGAGGAGGAGTGCCGGAATTTTTTGTTAAATCCTGAGCATTTCAATAGTAAGCGGAGGACATATTGCTGCACATGCCCCGCAACCAACGCATGTCTCCTTGTCCACGCGGGGTACCATAGGACCCGATCCGTCATAATATGCCAAATCAATAGCTTTATAGGAGCATGCAGCCATGCACCTGTCGCATTCTTTAAATTCCATCAACAGGCAATTTTCAGGATGAACCAAAGCGGTTCCCATTTTTATGAGGCTCTTTGATTTTATATCAAAAAGAGTGATTGCACCACTGGGGCAGACCCTGCTGCAAAGATTGCAGGATTCAA
>SLJO01000113.1 GCA_007135095.1 Bacteroidales bacterium
GATATCAAGGCCTTTTATTCCGGATTTTGCTTTTTTAAGTATTTCCATGATAGTTTCAAATTTGAGGTTAAGGCATTTATTGACAACTATCCCTGACAGGTTGATGAATTAGCACCTTTCTATGGCAATTTAGTTAAAAATTGCAGTTTACCGGGTACAATTAACATATTTCTTTTTCAATTACAGGATAAAACAGGTATAAATCTTCATTTTTAATGCATAAAGTAAGGGAACGGACCGCACCTTATGAGCAGGCAACCCTTGTATAATCTTCAATAATACTGTGATCATGTAAATATATAACTGTGGAATTTTATCCCCGATTATTGAGTATTACCAGTATGTGGTTTGTTTTTTCTTAAAAAACTTTGCGGATATTATATATCACTCATTGTGGCATTTACGATTGAACTAGTTCATGCTAAATGAATTTCATAAAAAAATGGTATGAAATTCTCTGCTGGCATAACATTATATAAATATATAAAAAATTAAAATTAAAACTTAAATTAATGCCATGGACAAACTCCGTATTAAAGGGAACTGGAATCAGATCAAAGGTAAACTCAAACAGAGTTATGCTAATTTGACTGATGATGATCTTACTTATATTGATGGCAAGGAGGATGAACTCCTTGGCCGGCTGCAGGAAAAGACCGGCAAGTCAAAAGATGAGATTAAAAACGAAATAAATAAAATGTAATAATTATGGGAGGAATACTTTATATTATCGCAGTTATCCTGGTAATAGGATGGTTGGTGGGCTTTTTTGCATATTCAGCAGGAGGCTTAATCCATATACTTCTGGTTTTGGCAGTTATTTCGATACTTATTTCTGTCATTGGTGGCGGCGGCACCAGACGATTGTAACTGAGCTGGGCCGGAATTCAAACCCTTGCGGAATGTAATTACCGGATTCTGGTAATTACATTCCTGTATACATATTCGTTCAGTGTTCATTGTGGCATTTTAAGGTAATTGCCATGCATCCATATTGAATTGGAAAAATGAATATTGATTATTAAACCTCTTAAAAAACATCTTATGGAAACAAGATCCAACTTTATGACGGCATCATTCCGGGATGTGGAAAGTGCTGAACGCACATAGTAGAAACAGGTGTTGTTTGTCAAAACTCTCTCTATTCCTGTTACCTCCTCCAGCTATTCCATTTATCTTATATCCAATAGGCCCCGCCGGTTATGGGACTGCCATTATCAGTCCCCGGAGCCGTTTTTATGCATAAACAAAAAATATGCATTTTTTTATGGCAACATTGAAAAAAATGAACAATATTTACAGCCTCTAAATTTGAAATACGAGATCACGATAATAACCTCACCTCTTAAAATTTTCATCCATGCATAAAAGATATATATTCCTTATAATCCTAATTTTATCTGTGTCAGCTGTTTCTTATGGTCAGTATACTCCCTGGTATTACTGGACGTTGCTGCCTGAAAATAAGATGAATGAAATTATTGGCGAAGCTTCCGGTGAAACCGCATATAAAACGATAATGGAAACCGGGGGATATACAAAGAACAGACGGCCTGAAGAATACCGGTCCACCTTTTATGAATCGGCATATATATATGACAAGTTGAAGTGGTACGGGGTTCCGGGTGCCAGGATAGTAAGGATACCTGCAGGGACAGGCACTGCCTGGAACGGGATAAGGGGAGAGCTCTGGGAAATATCGCCGGGAAGGCAAAAACTGATCTCCTACCGCGACAACGCATTCCAGCTGGTGGAGGGCAGCCAGAGTGCCGATGTCACCGCTGAACTGGTATGGGTGGGCCAGGGAACCGTTGAAGAGGTGTCCAGGTCGGATGTGAGGGGGAAAATAGCTGTGGCCCATGGCAGCGTGGGCATGCTTCATGCCAATGCCATAAGGGCAGGGGCTCTTGGAGTTATTGCCATAAGTAATTCAAGGAATTATGTGGATCCGTTGCAGATTCCGCAGGGATTCATCAGAGCGGTTCATGCAGCCGGCAATGATGCTGATGGCGATTTTGCCTTTCAGATGAATATACGGGAAGGGCAGTATTTAAGAGACAGGCTCCTGCGGGGAGAAAAAATAAAAGTACATGTGCAGGTTGAGACAAGTACCGAGCCATACGAGTTACAGAATGTTGAGGCACTTATACCCGGGAGGGATCCTGATGCCACGGCAGTGATATTTTCTGCCCATATTTTTGAGGGACTGGTGAAACAGGGCGCCAATGACAACAAGTCGGGCGGTGCTGCAATACTTGAGGTTGCAAGGGTACTGAACACCCTTATCAGTGAAGGAAGGATACCCAGGCCGCAACGTAGTATTAAGTTCTGGTGGGGACCGGAATTTTCCGGTTCCAGGCCATGGGTGGATATGAATTTTGATCAGATAAAGGATGCCTACTGCAATATAAACATGGATATGGTTGGTGAATGGCTCAGCCTTCATAATGCCCACTTTAACCTTATGAGGACTACTTTTGGAAATGCACATTACGTGAATGATGTTGTTGAAAATTATTACAGGTTTGTTGGTGAGGGAAACAGAGACAGAATTCAGAACAGGAGGGAAATAAACTCAGTACCCCACAGGATCGTATCACCCTTTGGCGCTGATGAGCCCTTTCATTACAGCATAGAAACCCATTACGGTTCCTCCGACCATGTGGTTTTCAATGAATTCGGGGTACGTATTCCCGGGGTAATGATGATCGCCTGGCCCGATCAATGGTATCATACCTCCGGTGACCTGGTTGACAAAGCTGATCCCACCCAGCTCAAAAGAACGGTTGTAATTGGTGCAGCTGCCGCATACACCATTGCTGATGCTGATGATGATATGGCAGTCAGGATTGCAGGAGAGATTGCCGGCAATACAACCAGGCGCCTTGGACACCAGATGGGTGTTGCAATGGACATGATCGGCAGATCAGAAGCAGAAGACCTTGCTGATAACTACAAAAAAGCTGTCAGCCTGATCGAAGCACATGTCTTAAATGAAAAGGCCACCCTGAAATCGGTACACGAACTTGAATCTTCTCCGGGGGCGATCGACATCCATATTGCTGCTCTCACCAGGACAATAGAAAGTATTGGTGAAGCTCATTCAGGGGCGCTTGAATCGCAGATGCAAATCAAGGCATCATTGCTTGGAATTTCTCCGGTTAACCTCTCTCTGACCCCACTTGAAGAAAAGGCTGATTCTATAATTCCCGAACTTACCCCCGGTGCCTACAAAATGGGAAGAGGCAGGTTGAATGAACTGGTTGCCGGTTTGCCGGCAGAAACCATCGCTGAATACCCTGTAATATCACGTTTTGATAACCAGGAGGTTGCCAGGCTGGTAAATGGGGGCAGATCTGTTCTCGACATTAAAAAGATGCTTGATGCACAGAACAGGCATGATACAGACCTTTCTGACGTAATGAATTTCATATACCGGATAAAGGAGGCAGGTGTAGTGACCATAAAGTAACGAACCGGATGTTTAAGCCTTCGTTTCGGATCCGGATAATGCACGAATGAACTGCCTTAATCCCTATTGCCGGATTGCCTCTGTGGCCGGTATGAGCCGGGTTGTGCCACCTGGCAATGGGTCAGTTTTCGAGCCAGTACCCTTCGCGGGGAAGCAGATGGTCAAGGTTTGCTACTCCCAGCACCACTATGGCTGTCACAACTGAGGTATGCTCCTGGTATTCAGGAATACTCATATTGTAAAGGTCCCGTTCGGTATGCCATATCTCGCCGTATTGAAAATCATACCCCATCGGATCTTCCAGTCCGAAAGTTATTATCGGCACACCTTTTACCGCGAATGAACCGCTATCGGTACTTCTGGCCACTGTCGGCATTCTGCCTGGAGTGTGTTTCCTGAGCTCAAACGGGAAATCAGGATTTATACTGTTCAGCGGGGCAGTGATTTTTTCAAAATCCTCCCACATGGCAGGAGTGACGCTGAGGCTGCTTGCCACAAGCGGACCGCTGTCGCGGTTGAACATATTGCTTATCCTTTCCAGCTTTTCCGGGTTCTGTTCTACCCAGTGTCTTGATCCCAGGAGTCCAAATTCCTCAGCAGCCCAGAGACATACGAGAATTGTACGCCGGGGCTTTCCGCCGGCTTCCATAATAAGCCGTGCAGCTTCCATTGAAGGCGATACGCCGGATCCGTTGTCCACGCCTCCGGAGGCAACATCAAATGCATCCAGGTGACCACCCATGATCACGTATTCATCGGGAAACTCTGTACCGGGTATGATCCCGATGACGTTATGGTATTTTACCGGACCGGGCTTAAAATAATTGCGTATGTCGAATTCGAGCTGGAAATACCTGCGCTCCCTGACCATTTGCTCTATTAGGGCATACTGATGTTCATTGAGTTTTATGTCGGGTGTGGCGGGCAGGTTGTCAAAAGTCATATCGTTCAGGTTCCGCCTGTCGTAAAGTGCCCTGATGGGTACGGCCGATTTTTGTATTATGCCAAGTATTCCAGCCTCCACCATTTCCCGGTATAAAAGTGCCGGCTCGTCTTCCAGGGGAAGCAACTCCTGTTGCTGGTCCGGGTGTTTACCCCTGTTATTAACCATTATTTCATTGTTTTTCCTTGCAGTTTCTTCGTTTCTTTCAATCAGCCGCTGGCGACGATGGTGTGCATGATCGGAAAAATCAATGGGCCATCCGTTATTGGTGCCCGTGATAAGGACCCAGGCACCGTCAAGCGTGCCCTTCATCCTTTCAAACTGTGCCCGGGTTTTGGGTTCCATAACCACGTGCCCTCGCTGAACTCCTTTGGTCCCGGAGGTATAGGATGGAGTTGCAAAGTGCAGGTTCATGCCATCTTCACTTAGCATCCGGCCGAACCATGGCCCCCGGTTAAACCCTACAGGTACCTCGCCTGCCTCATCCATCTCAACTTCCATTCCCCATTCACGGAACTGAGAGGCAGCCCATTGGGCAGCATTTGCATAGGCATCCGATCCCGAAAGTCTGCCGCCAATACGGTTGGTTAGTATGTCAAGGTAATGCATTGTGCGGTTATCGGTTTGCCCGATCTCAATAATTCTTCCAATAACGGGATCAATCCCGATGGCTGCATCACTGGCAGGACCCATGGTGGTTGTGGCATCAACGGCTGAATAGTGTTCAACGTCAGCAACGGCATTTTCAGGAATATTTATACCGGGGGCAAACATCAGATGACTGAATGCAATGTTACCCGATAGTAATATAATACCCAGTAAAACTGATAATTTCTTCATAAAGCTATAATTAAGAACAGATTAAACACCCATGACAGGCCGCCAGCATTCGGCATACAAAATAACATGAATACGTCCAAATACTGTTGCAAAACGTGATATAATAATGCATGTGAAATCGACGAAGCCAACACCATGCGGTTTCCATACGTTTGAAACACGGGGCAAATATATCAGTAATTTGTTAATTTTAGTTACCGCAATAAACAGGCTCTAATATGAACGATATAAATTTGAAAGTCGTATAAGGGAAATTTTTAAGGACAAAAACCGGTGCTGTTTTGGAATTCCCGATATTAAACATACCTGGAGAGTATGCCGCACGATGGCTGATCAGCTGGAATAGAGTGATAATCAATATACGGGTATAAGTCTGCGAAACTGTCAGGAGGGGATCAGTTTCGTTTGTTCTGCATCAAGGCTGTCGAAGGAGGCTTCCATCATCAGAAAGAATGCCTGGCCTTCACTTGACCTGGCAGGCAGCGAATATGCAGGGGGACCGGGCACGCCGGTGACATAACCGAATTCATTTACCTTACCGTATATAGCATTACGCATATTGGAAGCGGTATCGAGATAATCCCTGTCAAGCCATCCTGCTTCCACACCCTTGAAGATGGAATCAGCAATTCTCATTGCCAGGCTTGTTTCCACGAAAGTGGAAGGGTCATTGATGATGTTGTGAAAAAGGTAGTCATTCCTCATGTATCTAAGGCAACCTGTTAAATGGCTCCTGACATAATTTTTAAGGATATCACTTTCCCTCTTCATCGTTCCAGGAAGATGTTCTATTAGCTTGGTCATGCCGCTTATTGCGTGTGCATTGCCAAGGCCCCAGAAATTCGGATGGGTAATCTGCCGTGTATCTGCGTTCCAGCGGGAGGCAAAAAGCGATTCTTCCTGTATCCATATACGGTCGATTATCCCCTTGGCCTGCCTGTAGGCTTCCCCGGGATATCCTGCATAGGCTATAAAAGGGGGTCCCATATAAAGAGTGTCGGCCCATAGCTCAGGACCATGATAAGAATGGTGGATATAGCCCTCGTCTGTCCGGGGGGCATCTTTAAATAAATATGTAATCGTTCTTTCAGCCGCACTTCTCAGCTCATGATCATCAAGAATATCCGCAGAGCGAAGCACGGCCTCAAGGGGGGTTGCTGAATCATTTATGCCATAGGCAGTTCCCAGTACGGCAAGCCTGCCGTCAGCACCCAGCCGGACCGCTGCCTCCTTTGCCATAAGTACCATCATTTCCTGGTCACCGATTTCAACAAAAGCCTGGCTGGCAATACCATGCTCCCAGTTCTGCCTTTGCATAGACAGCATAGCCATCATTACTCTTCTTCTCAGGGGGGTGTAAAACTGGCCGGTAACCTCGTCGGTTGCCCGTTTACAGGATGATGAGATGGGGGGTATTAAAAGAGTGCAGCCTAAAAGGCCTGACTTCAGTAAAAAATCTCTTCTGATCATTTGCAGGGGCTATATTATGGCAAAAAGATTTTTGCCCGGTTATGTAATTATCTGTAATTGCTGTTTGCTTATCAGGATTATTGACAATAAGGGCTGCGCCATGACCATTCAAAGCTTTAATAACGTATCCGCCGTTTACGAGGTTTATTTACCAGTCCATTTTGAGAAATATTCCTCAAGGTCGTGGCCTGAATCAATAATAAGATAATCTGATGCATTGGCGTGACGATAGGCGGCACGGATCACAGAGAGATCATCGTTTATTTCTTCCCTGTTGTCAGCATTGCCGGTACCGTCAACCGTATTAACAAGCATCAGAACCCGGGGCGCAAGGGCACCAGCAAGATCGGGCAGATCATAGGCTTTGAGCATGCCCGGCACTGCTCCGTGAATGAACCGGGACTCATAAAACCTTTTCGTGACCAGTGAATTGTATGAAGAAAGGGGTTCCAGAAGCGCCACTCGCGAAATGGAGGTTTCAAATGCTGCTGCATGAAGCAGTACAGGTGACATTTCTCCTTTTGCCAGCGCATAGATCTCCTTTTTTTCATAGTACCTGCCAAGCAGGCGGGCTAACTGTACCACATCGGCAGCGCGTATCCCTGTAATGCTTCTTCCCGTGAGTACTGATGCGAACCAGACATTATATGAAACATCTTCGATAAATGCATCTCCCCGGAAATTGCCGGGACCTGTTTCTCCTGTCCCAACAAGATCGGGCATCAGAACTGTGAATCCCCTGCGCACAAACCATTCGGCCTGCCCTCCGGACGATGCATCGGCCGGCTTGCCCGAGGGATGAAGCCAGATCAGCGATCGGGGACCGGCATCATCAGGGATCATCAATAAATAAGGAATTACATACTCACCCTCTCCCTTAATAAAATATTTATCAATCCGGTATCCATCCCTCTGGATGCGTCCCGTAAAAACAGGTTCTTCTGGTTCCCCGGGGTCCCGGTAACCTGATAATTTCTTAGCCGATCCTGTTACTGTTTCATGCTTTGCTGCACTATCTTCTTCTCTTGATTCCGCGAGCGCCGCAGATAATTTTCCGGCATCCCTTCGGTTAAGGCTGAAGACCGTTTCCCCGTCAAGCGATGTCGCCAGCTGCCCTGTTTCAGTGACGCGTAATTCATCGGCGCCCAAAATCTCAACCTCAATATCTTCCGGGCTGCCGGGATTCCGCAGGTGTTCCTGGAAAAAAGCATACATTGCTTCCCTGTTTTTCCTGGTTGATGCATGACCTGCCAGGTCCTCAACCATGCTCAGGTTCCGCGGATAGCCATATGCACTGTAGACAGACTGAACCTCCCGGAAGGTTTCCCTGGCTCCCTGTATACTGAAGAAATCATTGGTCGTGGTTATCATAAGTGCCGGCTTTGGCGCCCGGACTGCAAGGAGGTCGGCATGATCAATTCCGCGCATGATGCCGTTATACAGGTTTTGTTCGGCGTCCTGCGGTCCGATGGACTGTAACAGCCTGGTAAAGCTGGTAAGGTATGCTTCCGGTGCAGCCGCATATATCCGGTCGTCGATGGCAGCTATATATGCCGATTGGGTTCCGCCGCCCGAACGGCCTGTAATACCGATTCTGTCAGGATCAACCTCATTTCTTGTTAAAAGATAGTCGACCGCCCTTATACCATCCCAGATCATATAGCCGGCCTGTGAGTTTCCGGTAATGAATGCCTGTGCCCCGGGGTAGGAATGCTCATTGGTCGGTCCGCCAAGCGCCGACCTTCCGGTTTCGGGAACGAAATACTCCAGCCTTTCACCCTGACCAACGGGATCAAAGGCAAAAACAA
>SLJO01000110.1 GCA_007135095.1 Bacteroidales bacterium
CCGGCTCCCCATATCCCATACCTGGAACCGCCGAATTTGCCGGTTGCCCAGACAGGCACAAAAAAATCGGTAATGGTGACCGCGACAGCAACTAATGCCATAAGCAGCAGAAACCCGGTATTGAAATCAGCAAAACGGGTGAAATGAATAATGACAAGCGCCATAAAACTAAGCGGCGGTCCGGGGATTAACGGCAAAAAGCAACCGGCCAGACCGATAAAAAGAACGATGATGGAAAGCAGAAGTAAAAAAAGGTCCATGATGTAAAAGTAACCATTCGCTACCTGCTGCACCCTGAACAGGATGAACAGGGACTTTTTCTGATAATTTTCCTTTTCGGGACAAAAGTGCGCAAAGTGTGCCAGGCGGTATATGCCACCGCATAAAAGACAATTGTATATGTTATTATATCCTGCATGATATTAAAATATCAGGCTGCCTGCCTGGTAAACAATGAATGACATTATCCAGGCCAGTCCTGTAGTATATAAAACAGTAAATGCTGCCCATTTCCAGTGGCCCGACTCATTTTTAACAGCGGCTATTACCGCTACACAGGGGAAATACAAAAGAATAAACACAAGGAATGACAAAGCAGAAGCTGTGGTATACACCATTGACCCGTCGGGATTTCTCTGATTCTGCAGTTTTTCTCCCAGGCTTTCGGAAGGGAGGCTTGATTCCGGACTGGTATGGTATAAGACCCCCATCGTACTTACTACTATCTCCTTGGCTGCCACTCCGGAAAGCAGGGCTATGCCCATCTTCCAGTCAAACCCGAGGGGTGCAATGACCGGCTCGATGAAAGTGCCGATTTGTCCTATATATGATTTTCGCTGCCACCGGGTTTCCCGCTCAGCGGTAGTTGCCTGCAGTTGTTTTGCCCTGCTTCCTTCACCCCCGGAGGAACCTGTGAGGTAATGCACGGGAGGCTCTTCCCCGGGTGCAGTGGTGGTGCTGGCAATATTCACTTCCTCTCCCGGGCCGGTGGTGGTTTGATAATTATCTGCTATTCCGCGATCCCTGGGAAAATATCCAAGTGCCCATATTATTACAGAGGCAACCAGAATTATCCCACCCATTTTTTTCAGATATTGTGAGCCTTTATGCCACATATGCCTTGTAGTGGTTTTCAAAGTTGGCATCCTGTAGGGCGGGAGTTCCATCACAAAGGGAGTGTCTTCCGAGCGGAAAAGGGTCTGCTTGAATATCAGTGCAACAACAACAGCCATCAGTATACCCAGGCTGTATAAGCCGAACAGCACTGTACCGGGACTATCGGCAAAAAAGGCTCCTATGATGAGCACATATACCGGCAACCTGGCGCTGCAGGACATAAAGGGGTTGATCAGGATCGTCAGCAACCGGTTATCCCTGTTCTCTATTGTCCTTGTGGCCATAATAGCCGGAACATTGCATCCAAAACCCATTATCAGGGGGATAAAAGACTTGCCGTGCAGGCCAATCTTGTGCATCAGCTTATCCATAATGAAAGCCGCCCTGGCCATATACCCGGTATCTTCCATTAGCGATATAAAAAAGAAAAGTATCAGGATGTTGGGCAAAAATACTATTACCCCTCCCACGCCCCCGATTATACCATTGATCAGCAGGTCTTTCAGACTACCTTCGCCCATTCGGGCATCCAGCAGCCTGGTTGCTGCCCCCACAAGTTGCTCGATCCATTCCATCGGATATTCACCCAGTGTAAATGTGGCCTGGAACATAATATACATGAAAAGCAGGAAGACAGGGAAGCCCATTATCTGATGAGTGAGGATGGTATCAATGCTCTGGGTTTTTTTATGTCTTGCGTTTTTACCGCGTATTACGGTTTCCCTGAGGGCCCCGGATATGAATCCGTATTTTGCATCGGTAACAAGTGTTTCACTGTCTTCATTCAGGGCAGTTTCCAGGCGCTTGATCTCTTCTTTTGCAATTTCATTTATTTCCCGGGCATTTTCCAGGACTGAGATCTGCCTGATTGCATTCCTGTCCTTCTCAAGCAATTTGAGTGCCAGAAACCTGGAAGATACTTTATCGGTAAGATGGAGGTTGCCGGCAATTTTGATCTTCCCCTGGATCCTTTTCAGTGAATCCTCTATCTCCTGCCCGTAATTGATATGTATATGCCTGATATCCCTGTCGTCATCCTCATACACATCAATCACCTTCTGAAAAAGATCATTTATACCTATATTCTTTGATCCGATTGTCGGACTCACCGGAATACCAGTCATTTTCCCCAGCGAGTCATAATCAAGGTTGTCGCCCGATTCCAGCAATTCATCATACATATTGAGGGCCATCACCACCTTTATATCCATATCTATGAGCTGGGTGGTGAGGTAAAGGTTACGTTCCAGGTTTGAGGCATCAACCACGTTGATAACCACATCGGGCATCTCCGTTGTAATATGGTTCCTTACGAACAGTTCTTCAGGGGTGTATGCAGTAAGCGAGTATGTTCCGGGGAGGTCAACTATGTTGAATTTATATCCCTTCAGCAAAAACCTTCCATGCTTGGCATCGACAGTGACACCGCCATAATTACCGACTCTTTCTTTTGAGCGGGTTACCGCATTGAAAAGAGTGGTTTTACCGGCATTGGGATTGCCCACCATGGCCACGTTAATGAGTTTGCCCTTCTTTTCAGCCCTGATCCTGAGCCATTCTTCAGTGATCACGCCCCTGAATTTCTCCTTTACCCGTCCCTTTGCCTCTTCAGGCGTGACAACCTCAATAAGGGCAGCCTCACTTCTGCGCAGGGATATTTCATATCCCATAAGGCTGTACTCAACAGGGTCTTTCAGTGGTGCGTTTTTTATGACCTTCACGGTTTTCCCCCTTACGAACCCCATTTCTGTAATTCGTTTCCGGAAAGCACCGCGGCCTTTTACCTTGGTTATTATCCCGCTCTGGTTATTATGAAGTTCTACAAGGGTCATTTTTTTCTCAGGCTCCAGGTTTATTTTGCCGCAGTTTTCAATTCACCGGGAGTAACCCTTCAGGCCGGGTGCAAACATACCCTATAATATCATTCGAACAAATACCAATAAATGGGTATTTTATTTATCTGGTTTGCAATGCACAATAATTGATTGTGGTTAGCGCAATAACCAAAAATTATTTAACTTTATTAAAATCTTTGGGCGTTTTATACGTTTTATGCTCACATGAAAGCCCCATCAACCTTCGGCAGATAAAATATCATGAGAAACCATGGGGGATCCATGAGAGTGAAATACTGATATGTATACCAATGGATGATGAGAATTTGTATGAACGAATACAGGGTATTTTCGGACATTTTCCCGGGAACCTGAGTATTCTCGAAGAGCAGATCGACATAGAACTTCAGATGGAGTATTTTGAGTTTTCCAGGGATTTTAAAAAAAGCAATATATCTGAAAATATTCCTGCCATCAGGAATGATTTGTACAATGACGGGCATTCACTTGCCGGGAAAAAGAAACTCCTGGTGCAGCTTGCATCTGTTGAAGAAGTTGAAGCCTACCGTACAATTGAAAAGTACCTTGATAAACCTGACGCTGAATTGAGAGACTGGGCCATTCTTGCTTTCCAGGAAAGCAGGATGCTGCTTCAGAGCAAGCTTCTGGATGAAAACCAGGTTTTTATATCTACAGGTCTGGGCGGAAAGGGATTCAAGCTCAGGTATTTTGTTGTTCTGGTGAACAATTTTGACAAGACGTACGATACCTTTCAGCAGAAACTCATCAAAGATGAGTTTGAATTTTTCCTGAAGAAACATGATGCCGAGCTTGAGCAGTTAAGTTTTCGGGAAAGTTACTGTTCGCTGCTTGCCATCGTGCCAATTAATGCTTCCATTCGTGATATTTTCAAGTCGGCCATAGCCGAATGTAATGAATATGGGGATTTCATAAAACCAAATTTTATCGTGACCAATGTTAAGAAGCTCAGCATAGAGGAAATCAGGGAGTTTCTCCGGAAGCAGGAAGATCCCGGCAACTTCCGGAGCCAATGATTAAGCTGGGAATTCACGCATTTGCCACTTTTTCCAATTTATTAATACGGTTTGATTGATGATGTTAGAAAAACTGATTATCGGTGCGGTTGCCGGTGATATGATAGGGTCCCGCCATAACGGGAAAGAGTTACAAACTGAAAGGTTCAACCTGCTGGATAAAAAGCCTGATTTCACTTCTGATTCCGTGCTTACCGTTGCCGTGATGGATGCTTTGCTTAATGGCATGGATTACAGGCATAGCCTTCAGCAATACGGTCTGAAATATCCTGGCAGGGGCTATGGAGCCACCCTGCTGAGATGGATGAGGCAGGAAAATCCCCAACCTTACCACAGCTGGAACAATGGGGCTGCTTTGCGGATTTCACCGGTTGGGCATGCATGCAGGACTATAAACGAAACCCTTGAGGAGTCAAGGAAATGTGCAGGAGTCAGTCACAATCACCCTGACGGCATAAAGGGCGCACAGGCAGTTGCCGCATGTGTATTCCTTGCAAAGAACGGACGGACTAAAGAGGAAATACGCAGTTATATCGAATCATCCTTCCGCTATGATCTGCAGAGGAGGATTAGTGATATCAGGCCGGGATATTATTATGACCAGTCGTGTGTCAGCTCGGTTCCCGAGGCTATTATAGCATTTCTTGAAAGCAGCGGATATGAAGATGCCCTCAGGCTTGCAATTTCCCTTGGTGACAGCAACGGCAGCCTTGCCTGCATAACCGGGGGCATTGCCCAGGCATTCTATAAAGAAGTACCCGAATACATTACCCGGGCCGTGGTCAGTCAGCTCTCACCTGAAATGCTTGAAATAATAGATGAGTTCAGCAATACCTATCCTTTAAGTCTTTTCCACTGATGGCGAGCTTACCGGCTGACTGGCCGGTAATCATTCTTCAAGGTCATCGAAACTGACGTTAGTAAAGCTTTCTGTTAATTCCTTGTCAGTTTCCTCTTCATCCATTACCTGGACTGGGGGTAGTGGCTGTTTATCAATGATATATGAAATTACATCAGTCAGCCCGTTATTAAATTTCTCAAAATCCTCCTTATACAGAAACACTTTGTGTTTCTCGAAATACTGTTTACCTTCCTTGTTAAACCGTTTTTTACTCTCAGTAATGGTCAGGTAATAATCATCGTTCCTGGTTGCCTTTACATCAAAAAAGTAAGTTCTTTTACCTGCTCTTACCGTTTGTGAATAAATTTCCTGTCTTCCTCCGTTATCTCCTTCGGTTTTTTTGTCATTCTCTTCCATCTTCCTGCTTTTTTTATTAATAATCAAGTGACTTAGAAAGTCCTGAAATTGATAATAATTGTTTAACTTAAGTAGTTTATTACCGTGGCTAATATAATATTTTTTTTTAGTCTCACGTGTTATATTGCCCTCACGCCGGTAATTGAAAGTATTGTTTCCTGTACAATAATTGCTTTCCAGCCATGTTGTTTTATATGTAATAATTTAACAAATAAAATAATTTTGTAAGCCAAACACAAATTTGTACCATACAATCGGATAATAATTTTAATAATTACTTAATTGTTTCTGTAAAAAGTGCTTACTTTGCACCTCCCGGAATTATTCTACAGAAGCTCTTTTAATAAAAATGATAAGCAGGAGATTATTAAGGATCAAGGTTCTACAGGCAGCTTATGCGCATTTTACCTCCGGCGTCAATTCGCTGGATAAATCTGAGAAGGAATTGTTTTTCAGCATAGGAAAAACCTACGAACTGTACCTCTCGGTATATAGGCTTATTATTGATCTTGCAAGGTATGCACGCGGAAGGATTGACCTTGCCCGTACAAAGTTGTCGCCTACCTATGCAGACCTGCATCCGAACACCCGTTTTGCCAGCAACCTTCTGATAGAGCATCTGGAAAACCATGAACTCCTGAATTCACTGTTAACCAAACATAGCATTTCATGGGTGAATAATCCCGAACTGATAAGGGAGCTTTACAGGCAGCTTACTGAAAGCGATTTTTACATTTCATACATGGATGAAAAGGAGGTGTCGTGGAAATCGGACAAAAACCTGGTTCTTCAGCTGCTCGACGAATTAATACTGTCTTCTGATTCACTGGAATTGGTTCTTGAGGAGAGAAGCATTTTCTGGAATGATGATCTTGAATTTGTTATACGCATGATTGAAAAAAGCCTGAAAAAATACTCAGGGGAAGAGTCTGCCCCGATTCCCATCTACTCCCTTTTTAAGGATGACGAAGACAGGGAGTTTGTAAAAAATCTTTTCCGCAATATCGTATTACATCACAAGGAATACGAAAAAATGATAGATCACCATACCAGTAACTGGGATTTGGAAAGGATTGCCTTTATGGACATCCTGATAATGGAACTTGCTATCGCAGAGATTCTAAGCAATGATTCTATTCCCACCCGGGTGTCATTCAACGAGTATATCGAGATAGCAAAGTATTACAGTACCCAGAAAAGCAGTAATTTTATTAACGGCATCCTTGATAAAATAATACAGCAATTAAAAGAGGAAAACAGGATTATTAAAAGAGGCAGGGGGCTGATCGGGGAGTGATGGGGCCATTCCCGTATTTGTTCATGAAGTAAATTTGATTTTATTTTGCAGTATGTGTAAGCAATTTAAAACATTCATGATAAATAAAGCAAGTTTTTTCAGAAATGCAGGCACACCTTTTATTACCCGGGCTTGAGGGCCATAACTTGGACAAGAAAATTATATAAACACTAAAAACTCCAAAAATGACAATTACAAACTTAACTGTTCTATTGCTAATGGGACCTCCGCAGGAGGGGCAAAGCCCGTTTGTTTCATTCCTACCCCTTTTACTCATCATACTGGTGTTTTATTTCTTCATGATCCGGCCGCAGATGAAAAAACAAAAGGAGCTTAAAAATTTCAGGGAGTCACTCAAGAAGGGTGATAAGGTAGTCACAACCGGCGGTATTTACGGAAAGATTAATGATATATCGGGCCAGGTGGTAACTGTCGATGTAGGCAATAATGTTCAGGTAAAGGTAGACAAAAACGCTGTACTCAGGGATCCGACCGACATTGCCGCCCAGCGTTAACTTTTTAACCAGAAACAGACAGGTTAACCAGAAACAGACAGGATATTGAAGCGGGTGCAAAATATGATAAGGGCTGCTTCGGGGAAACTCTCAAGGCTGAGGTTTGACCGGAGGGTTATGGTATTTATATTTTTCCTTGTTGTTTCAACGGTATTCTGGCTTTTAAACGTACTGGGCCGGGAATATACAACCCAGCTGAGTTACCCGGTAAGATATACCAACTTCCCTGACGATGTTGTAATGGTCGGTGAGCTGCCTTCAAACCTTGATCTGACAGTTAACGCCTATGGGTATACCCTTTTAAAACATTATATTGGCCGGAGGCTGTTACCCATTGTTTTCGATGTGAATTCATTCTCACTCAACAGAATGCCCGACACTGACACAAAAAATTTTTATATGCTCACTTCAGTTGCAGCAAACAGGGTAACAGGGCAGCTGGGTGCAGATATTGAGGTGCTGCGCATTGAACCCGACACTCTCTTCTTCAGGTTTACCGACATGATCAGCGGAAGGTTGCCTGTAAAGCCGGTTTTGGAGATTCAGTTCGAGCAGCAGTTCATGATGAAGGGAAATATAGTAGTCGAACCTGATTCGGTTGATGTATCAGGACCGGCGGCTGTTATAGACACTATGCAGTTTATTCCCACCATTACCTTTAGAAAAACAGGAGTAAACAAGCCTGTAACCGAAAAGGTCAGCCTGCCCGAATTCAAAATGCTCAACCTGTCAGTCAGCACGGTCCTGCTAAACATACCGGTAGAACAGTTCACCGAAGCCAGCCTCAGGATTCCCGTAGAGGCTGTCAACCTTCCTGACACGCTTATAATGAAAACTTTTCCCTCTGTTATAACAGTTTCGTATATGGTTGCCCTTTCCGATTACGATAAAGTGACCGTGGAACAGTTCAATGCCATAGCCGATTATAATTCAGTACCTTCAGGAAACGGCAGGTTAAAGGTTGATATAGTGAAACAGCCGGCTTTCGTGAGGTCTGTGCGCTTTGCCCCGCAGTTTGTAGATTACATCATTGAGAAGTAATGCTTAAAATTGGTCTGACAGGAGGGATTGGTTCGGGGAAGTCTTTGATATGCAGGATTTTCTCCATTCTCGGGGCACCAGTGTACGATGCTGACCATGAGGCAAAAAGAATCATGAGGGAAGATGCCCGGTTAAAGGGGCAACTCTCGGAGGCATTCGGTCCCGATGTAATTAAAGAAGATGGTCCTGACCGCAGGCTTCTTGCCGGCATTATATTTAATGATCCCGGTGCCCTTAAGCTGATAAATTCCCTGGTTCATCCTGCCGTGCTGCATGATTTCAAATCATGGCTGAAAAAACACGGCGATGCACCCTATATTATCAAGGAGGCTGCCATTATTTTTGAATCTGCCATGCATAAGTATCTTGATACCGTCATCCTTATAACAGCCCCCGAGGAACTGCGGATGAACCGTGTGCTACTGCGTGGGACAGAAGGAGAAAAGAGCATAAAGCAAAGAATGGCTAATCAGTGGCCTGATGAAAAAAAAATACCACTGGCAGGACTGGTACTTGTTAATGATAATATCAGTCCCGTCCTTCCCGTTATACTCAGGCTGCATTCGGAATTCAGCAACGGGCATCTCCCCGGAGAAATGAAAAAATAATAATGGTTAAATAATAAAAAACTCTTTAAAATGGATCTAAAAGATTTGATGGCAATATCAGGATATCCCGGATTGTTCAGGTTTATTTCCCAGGGGAGGAATGCAATAATTGTAGAATCGCTGGAAGATAAAAAGCGTATGAGTGCTTATTCAACATCAAAGATCAGCACCCTTGAGGAAATAGCCGTTTTCACGGAAACTGAGGAATTGCCACTGACCGAGGTGTTCAAGAGGATGTATGGGCATTCCGGCGGCCGGAAAGTGTTAAGCTCCAAGTCGTCCAACGAAGAGATAAAGGCGTTTTTCCAGGAGGTGCTTCCGGAATATGACAAGGAAAGAGTGTATTTGTCAGATATGAAAAAAATAATCCACTGGTATAATCTATTGCTGGAATATGATATGCTGCACCCCGAAGAAAAAGAAAAAAGCGGCGGCGGCGATGACAGCACAAACGAAAACCAGGATGAGGGAAAGACACAGGCTCCCGGTGATAAAAATCCGGCAGTTTCCGGGAGTACTAAGCCGGAAGGTCGCACCAGGAAGAAGTCTGAAGGGCGCACCGGCCACACCCCAAGGTCACCGCAACATCAACCCGGAAAATCCATCCGGCAGCAACCAAGAAAGTCGTGAAAATCGGCCTGTAACAAAATTATCACCTATGACCCGGTTCCTTCCACTTCTTATTCTCCTTTTTGTCTTTTGTATTGCATATGGCTGCTCCAGGTCGCCCTGTGAGCCGGAGAGCCGGTCCCGGGAGCCGTTGTCCTATGAATATGATATGGAAAACCTGGAGTATCATACCGGATTCCATGAGTCTGAAGCCAGGGGTGTACTTGAAAATGAGGAAATCGTTGAGGCATCCGGGCTGGCTGTTTCCCGCAGCAATCCACGCCTGATATGGACGCATAATGACAGCGGCCATCAAAACAGGTTGTTCGTGGTAGGCGAAAATGCCGAAAACTATGGCGAATTTATCATAAGGGGTGCATTTAACAGGGACTGGGAGGATATGGCGGCCGGACCCGGGCCGGAGGAGGGGGTCACATATCTTTATATCGGAGAAATAGGTGACAACCTTGCGCAATACAAGTACATGTCAATCTACAGGCTGCCGGAACCCGACATATCGGGACTTGATACCGTAACACGTACGCTTGTTGAGGGGGTTGAACGCATTGACTATGTATACCCGGATGGTGAGTCAAGGGATGCTGAAACGCTCATGGTTGACCCCTTTACCAGGGATATCTATATTGTCACCAAGAGGGATGAAAGGTCAATAATATATGTTGCGCGTTATCCCCAGGATACCCAAAGTGTCATCACAATTGAAAAGATAGGTTATTTCCCTTTTAACAGGGCACTTGCCGGCGATATATCGGCCGACGGACTGGAGATTGCAGTCAAGACGGATGAAAGGATTTATTACTGGAAAAGAGAGGCAGGTGAGACTGTTGGTGAGGCATTGAAGCGTCAGCCCCTTTTGCTTCCCTATACCATAGAGCCCCAGGGAGAGGCTATAGCCTGGATGCCCGATGGAAGCGGCTATTATACTCTTAGTGAAAAAGCCGGCGGGGTTGATCCTGTTTTATATTTCTACCGCAGGAAATAGGAATTCAGCTACCTGTGCATGGGAAAGCCCGCTGGAACAGCCGGATATTGCCTGGTTCATTGTCCACAGACAGACCAGGCATTTTACGGGAAATAATGCAGAAAAGAAATCCGGGAAGCCATGATCAGAACCGGTTGATAATGCCTACATGAACCTTTGCGGTGCGGAATGAAACAGGGTTGCCAAGTTGCCTGCCCAGGGCATAGCTGATTGAAAACTGCCCTGCACGCGTATCAAAGGACAGTCCGCCGCCAAACCCGAAGGGGAGATCTGATATTACCCTCTCGCGCAGTTGCTGCCTGTAGGCCATTCCGTCAAAGAAAAGGAAAATATTTCCTGATTCATCGAACAGGTAGCGGTATTCCAGTCTGTGGATAGCATAAGCCGAAGCACCCAGGCTCCTTTCATCAAACCCGCGGATCGTATGCAGTCCCCCAAGCAAAAAAAGCTCATTGGAGAAAAAATAATCCTGCCCTTTCTCTGATCCTATGTTGAGCCTGATGCCTGACAGACCGGAGAACATTAAGGTTGTCGAGGGGGTTACCGGAACAAACCATCGCAGCTGAGCCGTTCCCTCGCCGAGTCCGGTTCTGCGCTCATCACCGCCGGTGGGGTAGCCTGCAGGAAGAACAACCCTTTTATTCCCCGCTCCTGCAGAAATATTTATTTCCCGCCCCCTGTAGGGATTGATCCTGTTGCTTAACCTGCTGTGGTGGTATGAAACCCCGAAAATACGGCCGGTAACCCCTGCTGCCGGGGTGACGGTCACATTTTCACGCTCACCACCCATAAGCGACGTTCCATAGGTTTTACCGAACACCCTCAGCATGCGGCCTCCTGACTGGCTGAATAATATCCCTCCCTCTGCCTGCACCGTCATATAGGTAGTGTCCTGCCTGTACATATGGAGATGAAGGTCTGCCCCGAAAGCGCGTCCGAAAAGCCAGGGCTGTGCCAGTTCCAGGTCCATCTGCTGCACCTGGTTTCCCGGACTTTGCCAATTCAGGCGAATGGTTTCCATTCGCCTGAAGGAATTTATAAGATCCAGGCTAAGCTCTCCTGCCAGCCTTGCCCTGGCACCCTCACCGCCCGGCATAATGCCCAGGATGCCGCTGAAACGGCTGGCTTGCCGGTGGTCGAGGTACAGATACAGATCAGCGGTGTTCTGCATAAACTCCATTTCAGGCTGCCTTATCACGGTGATAAAGGAAGACTCACTTAACAGTTCGCCTGCCCTGGTAAACCTGTGTTCACTGTAGGGATCGCCGGGATGGATGCCTATATGCCTGTACAGGTGATCCCTCTTAACAGGCGGATCACCATAAATGTAAATACTGTCAATAAGGTACCTGGTGTTCTCCTTTATTGCCAGGGAGCCTGAAATGGTATCGCCGCTCATTTCCATATTTAAGAGAGCCGCAGAGGCAAAAGGATAACCCGAATTCTCATAATGCCCGAGCAGTTTATGCTGAAGCGCACGGAAAACAGAAATATCCAGTATCCGTTGTTCGTATCTGGCAGTTCTTATATTCAGTGATCTTAATATCTGCTGATCAACCAGACCCAGTGAAACCCTTACATGATTATACCTTTTGCCGGTGTGCAGGTATGCCCGTGCTTTTTCAGGGCCATAAACAACACTGTCGACCGAGGCTTCCAGGTATGCCTGGTCATGAAGAGAGAGGATCAAACCGCGCAGGTATATTTCCACCGAAAGGCTGTCATCAAAGCCGGCATTGCCAAAACCCGGTTTATCAAAACCGGATTGCCGGTCATTCACAATATCAAGGCTGATCTGCGCCCTGAGGGGGGAGATAAATGTGGAAAGGATCAGGATTAGGGGAATAAGCTTCACTTGATAAACAGCTTTTAAACAAAAACGTTAAGTTCAGCAAAAAATTACTGCCTGGCAAACCATCGTGATGTTTTGCAGAGAATGTCAAATAGGTTAAATTTACCGGGTGTATACGGTGCGGCTGCGGATCCGTTTATTCTGACCGGAATTTTTTACCCGCAGCCCCCGAATGGTCCCGGGGTAAAATGAAAACTAATTTTGATATCTGATGAAAGACAGGATACAGGAGCTCAACAGGCGCTGCAAAGGAAAATCTGCCACGGAGATAATTGACCTGGTAACAGGGGAATTCAAAAACAAAATTGCCCTTGCCAGCAGCCTGGGAGCAGAAGACCAGGCTTTAACCCATATGCTGGCTCAAAACGGGCACCCGGTGAGGATATTTACCCTCGATACAGGCAGGATGTTCCCGGAAAGCTATGAATTGCTTGAACTGACAAACCGCCGCTATGGCATCAGTATTGAAGTTTTTTTTCCTGATTACCGGAAAGTGGAGAAAATGGTAAATGAAAAAGGAATAAATCTTTTTTATGAAAGTATCGAAAACAGGAAACTCTGTTGCGGGATAAGAAAGGTCGAGCCGCTGGGAAGGGCTTTCAGAGGACTAGATGCATGGATCTGCGGGCTGCGCAGGGAGCAGTCGGTTACCCGCTCGGGCATTGAAGCCGTAGAATGGGATGAGGGGAACCAGCTGGTGAAGGTTAATCCTTTGGTGGACTGGAATGAGAAGCAGCTGTGGGATTATATCAAAAGCAATGGCATACCCTACCATTCTTTGCACGACAAAGGCTTTCCCAGCATAGGATGCCAGCCCTGCACACGGGCCGTCAAGCCCGGCGAGGATGTAAGGGCAGGGAGGTGGTGGTGGGAAGCGCCTGAGAAGAAGGAGTGCGGCCTGCATAACAGGCCGAAATGAGCTAGTCTATAACCCCCGAGCCAAGCAGTTCATCATCCTGGTACCAGGCTGCAAACTGTCCGGCAGCAATACCACGCTGGTCATTTTCAAAAATTATATAGAGCCCGCTCTCCTCCATATAGAGACGTGCTTTTTGCAGGGGTTGCCTGTAGCGGATCCTGACCAGGTAATCCTCCTGCTGACCTGCATGCAGCTGCCTGTCAGGACGAATCCAGTGTATATCTTCACTTCTGATAAACAGTCCCTTGCGGTTCAGTCCGCGATGTGAATGCCCCTGGCCGGCATAAACAATGTTTTTTTCAATATCTGTTGCCACAACAAACAAAGGTTCCTTTTTGCCGCCTATATTCATCCCCTTTCTCTGGCCAACGGTATAGAACCATGCACCATTATGCGCTCCGGTTTTTATCCCGTCGTCGGGGCGGTAATCAAACGGCCGGCAAAAATTCTCATATCCCTGTATTTTTTCCGGTACATGGTCCAGCCCGGGCAGCCGGCGGTAAAATCCGCCGGGGATTTCAATAATATCACCCCTGAGGGACTGCAGTTTTTGTTGCAGGAACAGGGGCAGGTCAACCTTGCCAACAAAACAGATCCCCTGGGAGTCCTTTTTTTCAGCAGTAGGAAGTCCCATCTCCGAGGCAATCTCCCTTACCCTGGTCTTGTCAATGGCACCGACAGGGAACATTGCCCTGGCCAGTTGTTGCTGGTTCAGCTGGCAAAGGAAATAACTCTGGTCCTTGTTAAGGTCGTTTCCTGCCAGCAGCCTGTATGTAACCCGGCCGTTTACCGGTATCTGATCTTTCCTGCAGTAATGGCCTGTTGCCACGAATTCAGCCCCCAGCTTAAGTGCCTCCATGATGAACATATCGAACTTAATCTCCCGGTTGCAAAGTACATCAGGGTTGGGTGTGCGGCCCCTTTCATACTCGGAGAACATGTAATCAACCACCCTTTTCCGGTAAGGCTCGCTCAGATCGGTGGTATGGAAGGGTATGCCAAGCTTTTTAGCAACAAGCCGGGCAAACACCAGGTCATCATGCCAGGGGCAGTCGCCCGACAGTGTTCCCCGGGTATCATGCCAGTTGATCATAAAAAGTGCAGTGACATCATAGCCCTGCTCTTTAAGCAGATATGCAGCCACGCTTGAATCCACTCCCCCCGATAATCCGACAACCACCTTTTGCATAATGAAAATTAAATTATTATATAAACAAACCCCCCGGGCAGGTATATTATTATACGGCCCGGCAATTTATCCCTGTTGCACCTTCAGGCAGCTTGTCTTAAGTCCCCGGATAAAGATGCACTGCCATTCAGCCCTTTTTCCCGATTGTCTTTTTCCTGAATGTGCCTGTCATTTCGTGTTTGGATCTTCTCCTGGGCCGCCTTGCCCCGAAGCTGCCGTTGAATATTTTTCCCCTGCGGGTTTTTATATCTCCTTTTCCCATAATTTAAAAGTATTTTAATGGGTTAATAATCATCAGATACGATTTAAAAGCTATATAAAAATATAAAAGACCCCTGAGAGTACAAAAAAAATCCTGGAAACCCCGGGGCTGCCTGCAAAGCTGACTGCCGGGAAAAAGGTTTTAACGCATTACTCAATCATAACTGTGTGACATGCACAGGCTCCGGTCCGGGGCATACCCGTTTCTGCAAGGTAAAATGACCGGGGGCAGGTGCCCCTAAAGCCTCATTTCAATTCCTGTTTCCCCGGCAATCTCATTGAGTTCACCGATCACCGCCGGAATCAGCTGTATACCTTTTTCCTTGCTGATCAGCTCATGCTCCCTTTCGATGTCACCGGGAATAAGCACCTGTGGCTGGCCCTGGGTGCTTTTTGCATTCCTGAAGGTTTCTATCCAGCAATCCATGGCTGCCTTGAATTCCTCTTTTTCGCGGAAGGCGTCTATGCGCATTGCCCCGAAAAAATGGCCGGTACCCACTCCGTTGCCTTCAGGGGGAAGGGGAAGGTATGCTACCGAGGGTGGAACAAAAGGCCCGAAACCGGCTCCCGAGAGCATGGCTGAAAAAATGTCGACTACCGCACCAAGGCAGTATCCCTTGTGGCTGCCATGTTCCCGGTCGCCACCCAGGGGAAGCATTGCGCCGCCTTTTCTTAAAATATCGGGATCATTGGTTGGCTCGCCATCTTTATTCTGCACATAGCCGAATAAGGTTTCCTCTCCCTTTTTCACGAATACTTCAAGCTTTCCCCGTGCTATGGGGGTGGTGGCAAAATCGGCCACAAAGGGAGGCTGGCTTCCCGCAGGCACCGCCACGGCTATGGGGTTTGTGCCCAGCAGGCGGCTCACCGAAAAGGTGGGTGCTACAAGGGGATTGGCATTTGTAAGGCATATTCCTATCATATCATGCTCAAGGGCCATCATGGCATAATACCCTGCAATGCCGAAGTGGTTTGAGTTATTGCATGATACCCAGCCTGTACCGCAGGCCTTTGCTTTCTCAATGGCAATATTCATGCAGAATACCGCTGGCAGCATGCCGGGGGCGTTATCACCGTCAACCACTGCAGTGGACGGGGTATCACGGGTAATTTTTATCTGTGGACTGGTGTTCAGCCGGCCGGCCTTCCATAATTTATAATGGTCGGAAATACGAATTAGTCCGTGAGACCCTATTCCCCTTAATTCTGCAGCTATAAAGACATCGGCAATGGTTGCTGCATCGTCACTGCTGCAGCCGGTTTTTTCAAAAAATAACCGGGTAAAAGTATGAAGTTGTTCCGCTGAATGGAGCATATTTTTTACTGCGAATTTATAAACTTTTATATCATAAGGGAATTTAACCCAAAGAAATTGTAAAAATTGAAACCATCACACCTGTTTGACGGCAGGATTATACGATAAAACGCTTACCATCTTATTGCGGCAGTCAGTGCATCACTTCCCGGGCCGGGGGTTAAAACCATGACGGCAGGGCTGAAATGGGAAGTTGAAGCAAATTGACATATGCTGCAATATTATTATATGCGGTAAAATAATACTTCCGGTTTGGGAGTTTAATAAATCGGTATATTTATCCCGTTTTTCATTCGTCTGAATGTAAACTGGCTGACAAAATTTTGACTTCGTCGATTTCCCATGCAGTATAATTATGTGTTTTTGAATATTTACCATATGAAAAATTCACATACATTTGTATCCATTTGTATTGTGTATTGAAAAATTTAATTGCGATATTATTTTTACTTACACCCCTGATAGCCAGTTCTCAGGGTGCCTCTGTCAGAAACCTGCCTGAGCATGACCACAGGGCCCTGCATTTCGGGTTCACCCTGGGGCTTAATACAATGGATTTCAAAGTGAGGTCGTCGGAATATGCCGTGGATAATGATTTCTATGCAGAAGTCAGCAACCTTACTCCGGGCTTTAATATCAACGTAGTTTCAAATTTCAGGCTAGGAAATCATTTTGATTTCAGGATACTGCCGGGGGTATCTTTCGGCCAGCGAAAAATTGATTATTACACCATGGAGGGGCACCCCCTCCCCGGCGGTGAAACAGAAGGAGATGCTTCCGTGCCCGTGCTGGTCGGTTCACAGGAGCTCGAGTCATCTTTTCTTGAATTCCCCTTTGCCCTTAAATACAAGTCGGTGCGAATAAACAATTACAGGCCCTACCTGCTCGGGGGGGTTAATTTCCGTTATGACCTTGCAAGGAACTTTAACGAGGACGATGAGATATTCCTTAGTCTCAAGCCGTTTGATATATATCTGGAAACAGGGTTCGGCATTGACTTTTATCTTCCGTATTTCAAGTTCTCCACAGAGCTCAAGTACGCAATGGGATTCGTTGATAACCTTGACCGCAGGGAAAACAGCAGGCCCCGTTACCAGGATTCAATAGAAAGGATGAGGTCCAGCCTTATAATCCTTTCCTTTCATTTTGAATGACAGTTTTTTATCAACAGGCCGGCGTTGCCTTTGGCCAAACTGATCAATAAACAATATCTCCACCTTCCGTATTGCTGCTCCTTTTACTCTTTTCGCTCTTCAGAAATTCAGATAGCCTGCCTTTAAAGCCGCCTGGATCGGGGAATGGCCTGAATTTTACACTTCCGGTTTTTATCAATTTTGAAACGTTAATGTGCGTAATATAGACGTTTACCCGCCCAAACCGCCCTTTCATCAAAACGCGGTGCATTCAGCGCAACCCTGATGAAACACAGTCGTATGAAGGTATTATAATGAATTTCAGCAGTTTGTTTTTAAACAATATGATTTTGGAATTTTTATCAGCATTTAATTGCCTCACCATGATCTTCAACATTTTTTCCTTTAATACCCCAATTATCTTCATTTTTTTCAATTCAATTATTTATTTTTCATTAAATCAATCACAAATTATGAAACGATTCAGATTATTGTTTGTCGCGGCTATTATGACCGGACTGTTAATTACCAGCGGATGCGTAAAAAACGAAGAATCCGAAGGTGTAAGAGAATTACGTATGGCTCAGGCCAGCCTGCTGCAGGCAAAAGCCCAGGCTACTGTTCTTGAGGCTGAGGCGCATGCGGCCTTTATGAACGCAATGGCAGCTGTCGAGGAGGCATTTGCGCAAATCAAACTTGCTGAAGCCAGGGCCAAAGAAATTGAAAACGAATACGAGGAAGTTGAGCTGGCGATGTTCAGGGCCGAGCAGGAATACCTGATCGCCATAGCAATTGCCGAGGCAAAAGCTGCCCTCAACGCGGCTGAAATGGCACTGATGGCTTCAATCAGGAATCTTGAAAAAGCAGTGGCCGAGAATGACAACCTGTTGCTTGAGGAGTATCTTGGTCTTTACAAGGCGGCAATGAACAAGGTTCTAAACTTAAGAGGTGAAATTATTGATGAGACTGCCAAACTTGCCAAATATCAGATATATGTTAATGGCAGTGGTGGCAACCTGGTTGCAGAAAAACAGTTTCAAAAAGAGAGGCTTGAGAACAGGATTAAAATCGCCGAGTCATACAAGGAATCTCTTGAAGAGGCGATTGGCGATCCTGAAATAAAAAATGATGAGCTGAACGAGGTACTTGCTGAAATTGCCAGGCTTCAGATTGAGATCAGTAATCTTGAGGCAGAAGAAGCAAAGCTTTTACAGGCTTATTATGATGCAAATTCTGCCCTTGGCAAAGCTTTGGATGAGTATGAAGATATTGTTGATGTAATCGAAGATTTTCCCGCTGTAATTGAAAACTGGACAGATAACGATACTTATAACGGTTGGATCGATGACGAAGATTTTGATCCCTTCCTCTATGGTAATTTCTATTCAATAGCATACTATGAAGCGGCAATTGCTGGTTCAACTGATGATGTTGAAATCGCCGAATGGGAAGAAGAAATGGCAGTTGTTGTTGCCTATGTTGCCTATCTTCAGGCTCAGCTGGACGAGGCAGAAGCTGCCTATGATGCTGCACACCAAGCCAGGTATGATACTTATTATGCATATGTTGCAGCACAGGATGCTTTGGATGACTGGAGTGATCAATTGAATGATCTCGACCAGGAATTATGGTATGCCCAGTGGTATGCTATGGCACTTGGATTCACCTATATGGACCAGATGAATGCCCTTGAGGATATTTCAATGATGGTTGCCTATATGAAAGCGGAACTTGCCGAAATAGATATAACATTTGCCAGCTGGGAAAATGCTGTAGCTGCACAGGAAGCCAAAATAGAGTATCTTCAGGTTGAGCTTGCTCATTGGGAAGCTGTTGCCGAAGGTTATAAGGTTAAGTTCGCAGTTGAATCGGGTGAATAAACATAGGATTACATCCCAGGGTCCGGGGTAACAGTCCCGGCCGGAAATAAAAATGTTTAATTCAATTTAAAAACCTGATTCTTATGATAAAAACAATTATGACGATGGTGGTCAGCGTGCTTCTGGGTATGCTCCTCGTACAGGGGAGCCATGCCCAGGGGATCGGGCCACAGGGAGGAGATTTATCGTTTTCACTTATTCTTGGAAAGGCCCAGATGGTTGCCGAAGACTTTATCGGCTTTGGAGAAGTAGACCAGGTGCCCAACAGCAGTATTTGGGAAACGGACACTTATATAACTGTCCCCAGTCTGAATTTCTCCTCCGGAAATACCGTGACAAGCATGGTAGGGGTCGAGGCGAAGTATTTTATGACACCCCGGATTGCCATCCGGTTCAGCGGCAGCGGTGCAATAAACAGTTCCCCTTCACGGGATGCCACACCCGCTGTTGCTCCCGAGAACAATGTTGATATGAGTCCGGGCACATTCATTCCCGGTTTCATGATGACAGAAGGCAGGACTTTAGGCCAGTTCTTTGCAACACTGGGAGGAGACTACTACTTTGCCACCAAACGTGAAAAGGTGCACCCCTATGCGGGTGTACAGATCAACGGGGCATACGGGCTGATGGAGATATTCGACGGATTCCGCGGCATTGCGCCGGAAGAAAGTCCGCACTACGCAGACCCCGATCCTATTCCCAAAAGGCTTAGGGTGCCCAACAATAACGGGGTTATCACCACCTGGGATACACGCAGGGGTGAAGCATGGGGTATCGGTACTAGCCTGGTGGGAGGTGTTGATTATTTCCTTGCCGAAGGATTCTTCTTTGGCTTCGAGATCAAGGTGGCAAGCTACATGTATACCGGCAAACGTCTTTTCCACCAGCCCGGTATGGAGGCCCAGGAAGCCTCGACCTTTAATACCGCATTCCTGGCCATGCCTATGGTGAAACTCGGATTCAGCTTTTAACAGGACTGAAGCGGGAGCTTAATAAAACGGGCAGGTACCTTATCCGGTATCGCCCGTTTTTTGTATGCATGCGTTTGAATGCTGCGGGTACATGGAATTAAGGTTGCAGGCCTTTGCAATAGAGCCGGCGGTCATGGAGATGGTGACCGGCGACTTCTTCTTCTGAATTCTGATAGTATTATGCTCCCTGCCACCGCCATATTGAGTGATTCGGGAAATTTTCCCTTTCCGGGGAAAGGCGGTATGCTGAATTTCCGGTTGACAAGTTTTTTTACCTGTGCTGAAATGCCGCGCGATTCGTTTCCAAGGACAATCAGTCCGTGTTCCTCCAGCGGCACGGAATAAATATCTGGCGCATCGGTAAAAGCACCGAAAACAGGCAGTTGTGAGATTTGCGGCGACTCAAGAAAGGAGGGAAGGTCAGTATAAAAAGTCCTTACCCGCAGGATCGAGCCCATGGTGGCCTGGACAACCTTGGGACTGGTGACTTCCGCTGAATTCTCCGAAAGAATGATATTTTCAACCCCGAACCAGTCGGCCGACCTGATAAGCGTACCAAGGTTACCGGGATCCTGTATGTTGTCAAGCACAATGGTGAGCGAGCCGGCAAGGCTTTCGGGAATTAATTCCGGGGAGGGAGTATGGACCACGGCAAGAACCTTGTTGGGCGTATTCAGGCTGCTGATCCGTTTCAATTCCTGTTCATTGATACGAAAAACAGGGAATTTGCCTGTGGCATCAAAATTACCGCCCGGTAATCTGAACGCTCCCTGATCCGGTCTGGCTTCTGAACTTTGCGAAACCGCCACGAGGCGGCCAGTTTCTTTCCCCGCCAGGGTCCCCTCATGTTCCTCCAGCCATTCTTTTGTGGCATAGATTGAATGTATTCCCAGGGAGCTGCCCAGGAGCTCGCCAACGGTCTTTTCTCCTTCAATAATAAAAAGACGATGCTGTTGACGTATCTTTTTTTGCTTTAGCGAGTTAATAAATTTCAGGGTGCTTTTTCCCGGCATAAAAAGAGTATTATTTTATATGGTTACGAATTAATTACCGGTTTGCATATTGTATATGCATTCGCGATTTATTACTTATATTTGCCGTCAATGTAAACAAGGGCTGTCTGTATTTTATAAATTGAGGTTAAAATTACTAAATACCAGGTGCAATTTACTTTTTCTTGCACTAATTTTTACCGCCGGAGGATTGTTTTCCTGCCGCCCAACGCGGCATGTTGCAGAAAATGAATATCTGCTGGAGCGCTACAGGGTTGAGCTGCCCTCCAAAGATATAGACAGGAATGAGCTTAAGGATTACGTCAGGCAGAAACCCAACAAGAGGATACTGGGGATGCGGTTTCACCTCTGGCTGCACAATATGGCAAACCCCGCTAAACCAGGCTGGCCGCACAACTGGCTGCGGAGAATAGGTGAAGAACCGGTTATTTACGATCCCTTCCTGACACAGCGGTCCGTTACCCAGATAGAACAATACCTGCGCAACAAAGGGTACTACAGCGCAGAGGTGGAGGATACCCTCCGTACCCGGAAAAAAAGGGCAAAAATCACTTACCTTGTTAATCCGCAGGCCGCCCATCATATCGTCTCGGTAAATTATGCCATTAACGACAGGGAACTGAGGGATATCATACTCGAAGATACGGTCAATGCACTGATTGGTCCCGGCAGCATATTTGATGTGGATATGCTTCAGAGTGAGCGTATACGTATTGAAAACCACCTGAAAAACCAGGGGTTCTTTTTTTTCACCAGGGAGCATATCTATTTTAACGCCGATACCACGCTTGGCCAAATGACCGTAGGGCTTACGATGGGAATAAGCGATTACAGGAAAAGATTGGAAGACGGCCGTGTTGTTTACACGCCCCATCAGAAATACCGGATAGGCAATGTTTATGTATTGCCGTTTTATAATCCCCGTGAAGCAATTGACAGGCAGGACGATTATTACAGTGACCTGGACACTGTTAAGTTCCGCGACATGCACTACCTGGTTAGAGGTGAAATGCCGGTCAGCCAGCGCGTCATTGCTCAATCCAACTTTATTCTGCCTGGCGAGTATTATAATCTGGAAAATGTTGACCGTACTTACCGCCATCTCTTCGCGCTCCGCCAGTACCGGGTTGTCAATATCAGGTTTGCTGAACCTCCGGGAAATTTACCAGGCACCCGGTCAGGAGGGGAGAACATGCCAGGGGCTATATCCGGAGAAGAAAATATACCAGGCACACTGTCCGAAGCGGAAGTTAGTTCAGGCAGCCTTCCCGGAGCGGAAATCTTGTTTGACTCCCTGCACGCGGTAAATATACCCGATACTTTATCCCGCCCCGTATCTGGCGGCCAGGGAAATCCTGGCGCAGGAATATCGGGCCCGCTTTTGGATGCATGGATTCAACTCACGCCTTTTAACATGCAGTCTTATACTATCGAGCTTGAAGGCACCAATTCTTCCGGAGATTTTGGTTTTGGCGGGAACCTGATATATCAGCACAGAAATATTTTCGGACGTGCTGAAATACTGGATTTCAAAATTAAAGGTTCCCTGGAAACCCTTAATGAGTATTATACCAGATCCTACAAGAATACTTACGAGTACGGTGCTGAAGCAGGATTGCAGATACCGCGCTTCCTGCTGCCCATCAGATCCATAAGCTTTGTGCGCCGGTATAATCCAAGAACTAACCTGAGCATGGCATACAGTTACCAGCAAAGACCTGATTATACCCGCACCATTGCTAATGCAGCATTTGGCTACAGCTGGCGGAGTTCCGGTTTTATGACCCATATTATCAATCCCGTTGAGCTTAACCTGGTGAAACTGCCCTTTTCAACCCCGCTGTTTGATTCAATAATACACTTTTATAACCTGGAGGCCAGCTTCCGTGATCATCTGGTATCGGAAACCAATTACAGTTTTATTTTTAATAACCAGGATATAAGGAAGGCCGGCAATTTTGTTTATTTCCGGTTTAATGCAGAAACAGCAGGCAATATCCTGTCGGGGTTCAGCAGCGGTGCCGGAAGACCTAAGGAATCAGGGTATTATAAAATATTCGGGACCCAGTTTGCCCAGTATGTGCGCTCAGATATTGATCTGCGTTATTACCGGATGCTCTATAGCGATAATTCGCTGGTATACAGAATTTTTGCCGGTGCCGGACTGCCCTATGGAAATTCCACGGCTTTGCCTTTTGAAAAGAAATATTTCGCAGGCGGCGCAAACAGCATTCGTGCCTGGCAGGTACGGTCTCTCGGACCGGGATCTTTTAACGAGGAATTATACAGGTCTTTCCCCAACAGAACTGCAGATATTAAACTGGAGGCAAATCTTGAATACCGTTTTAATATGTTCTGGCTGCTGGAAGGTGCGTTATTCATGGATGCCGGCAATATATGGGCAATCGACTATAATGACAAACGGAAGGGAGCCCAGTTCCGGTTCGGTGAGTTTTATAAGGACATTGCCCTTGGCACCGGAGTGGGTCTCAGGTTTGACTTTTCTTTCTTTATCTTCAGGCTGGACATGGGCCTGAAACTGCGTGATCCTGCTGAACCTGAAGGCAAAAGATGGGTGCATCTTCATCGCAGGGTGAGCTATGATAATGATGTTGCTTTCAATATTGGAATCGGTTACCCCTTCTGACGATTTTAATTTTGAATAAACCACGAAAAAGTTGTATTCTTGCCTCCATTTAAAAATTTTAAATTTAGCTTAAATGAGTAATTCGGACTTTACTCCCAGGGAGAGTTTTGGAAGCAGGTTTGGAATAATTGCCGCTGCAGCAGGTTCGGCAGTTGGACTGGGAAATATCTGGAAATTTCCATATGTGGCAGGCCAGAATGGTGGAGGAGCATTTTTGTTTGTTTACCTGCTCTTTATAATTGCAATAGGCCTTCCTGTGATGCTGGCAGAATTTTCAATAGGCCGCCGGGCACAGCGTAATGCCATCGGTTCCTTCAAAAAGCTTGCCCCCGGGTCTCCGTGGTATCTTGTGGGAGTGATGGGTGTGGCTGCGGCTTTCCTTATCCTGTCTTTTTACAGTGCTGTAGCCGGATGGACCCTGGAGTATATAATAAAAGCCCTCACAAATGCATTTGCCGGAAGGGACGAGACCGATCTGAACCTGATGTTCGGGAGTTTTATTTCCGGTACCTGGCGGCCGCTCTTCTGGCAGTTGCTGTTCATGGTGCTTACCGCCTGGATAGTAATGGCCGGCATTAAGAAAGGGATAGAAAAATATACCAAGGTGCTGATGCCGCTGCTGGTATTAATGATAGTGGTTTTGTGCATTCGTTCGGTAACCCTGCCTGGTTCCCGTGAGGGACTGGCTTTCCTTTTCAGGCCGGATTTTTCAAAACTTACTGCCGATGCCGTACTGAGTGCACTGGGACAGGCTTTTTTTTCCCTTAGCCTGGGAATGGGAACTCTTATTACCTATGGCTCCTATATTGGGAAAAATAATAATCTTACAGGCACCGTGATTCAGGTATCTGCTGCCGATACAATAATTGCCGTAATGGCCGGTATTGCAATATTCCCTGCAGTGTTTGCCTTTGGAATTGACCCGGCAGAAGGACCAGGCCTGGTTTTTATAACACTCCCGGGAATTTTTCAGCAAATGCACGGGGGTTACTTTTTTGCGCTTATCTTTTTTATACTCCTGGCTGTGGCGGCTCTCACATCATCAATATCGATCCTTGAGGTTGTGGTGGCGTATTTAATTGAGGAACTAAACCTTGCCCGAAGGAAGGCCACTATACTTGCCGGGGTCATGATCACTATACTTGGTGTTTTCTGTACACTGTCATTCGGTGTTCTCTCGGAGGTGACCATCTTTGGCATGGTTATATTTGACTTGATGGATTTTACTTCATCTAATATCCTATTGCCTCTGGGAGGATTGTTCATTGTTCTGTTTATCGGCTGGTATCTCGGAGCAGGACCGGCGCGACGGGAAATTTCAAACGACGGGGCACTCAGGCTTGGTTACTTTCCCGTTTTTATGTTCCTGGTTAAATTCATTGCACCCTTTGCCATAGCCCTTGTCTTCATTTATGGACTTGGACTGCTGAGGATCTGAGATTATTTTTTCCGGTAAACCTGATGTTTTGTCAGGGTTTTTTTATAACTTGATCTATGTTCGCTTTAGGCAAACTGACCCGGCTGCCGGTCATACGCTCCTGAAGTTTCAATATCATCATCCCGGCGTAGCACCGACCTGAAGCCGGGCGTCCACGGCTTTAAAATAAATAATTTATTATTTACAGTCTGATGCTCCCCGAATTTTTCAGTGAATACTTCAGCTTCAGCCGTGGTGAAAGGAACGGAACAATCGTTTTGGCTGCCATTATGCTTATGGTGTTTGCCTTTCCCTATTTCCACAGTTTCTTTGCCAAACCCCGCATATCGCAGGCTGATCCGCATTTTTTGGCCGAAGTCAGTGCTTTTTACGGTCTGCGGGAATTCTACCCGGATCCTGGTACTTTTCTTCACCCGCAACAGCAAAACCCGGGTGAAGCGCACCGGAAAATCATAGCAGCAGACACGACTGCCAGGGGGAGCAAAAGCGAGAACAGCAGCATCATTAGCAATGACATCACCGGCAGCCGACCGGATACCGGAAGCACCGGGGGCAGTGCCAGTACCCCGGGCAAAACAGATTTGAACTCTGCTGATACCCTTGAGCTCATGCAGATAAGGGGCATCGGACCGGTATTCTCCCGCAGGATACTCAGGTACAGGGATATCCTTGGAGGGTATGCACAACTGGCACAGCTAATGGAGGTCTATGGAATAGATGAGCAGCATTACAGCAATATCTGTGATTTTCTTCATGCCGATACAAGCCTGATTATCAAACTTCACCCGGCAACCGACAATTTCGGCACCCTGCTGCGGCATCCCTACCTTGATTATGAGCAGGTAGCAAATATTTTCAGGATACGCAATACCGGTAAATTGATTTCGCCTGAAGACCTGTTGCAGTCACCGGCCTTTTCCCATGCTGACCTGGCGAGATTAAGGCCATACCTGTTTTTCGAACAGGCCCCTGCCCAAAGGTGTCCGGACCGGTGAATGCATAATATTATTTATGGCACATCGTTTGAATGGTAATTAATTTGATCCATTAACGAATTTTCTGCAGGATTTTTTGTAATTTTCACTTTTAAACTATTCCATTAAAAAGTTTTGAATTTATTACAATTAATAACTAATTTTGCGGCTCACTTAAAAAAATATATATGATCATCGTACCATTGAAAGAAGGCG
>SLJO01000016.1 GCA_007135095.1 Bacteroidales bacterium
GATGAAAAACAGGTTGAAAACACCCACATTAAACATATTTATGTGAGGATAAAAAAATAAACGACTGGTTTTATTCATAAAGCCCGGCAATCGTTTAATTCATAATAATCAATCATTTACCTAAAATCTTTTATCATGAAAGAAGAAAAAAAGAAAAAACTTACCACCGCATCAGGGATCCCCTATGCAAAAAATGAAGACAGCATGACCGTCGGGCCGCGCGGTCCTGTACTGCTTCAGGATTATGTGCTGCATGAAAAAATGGCCCACTTTAACCGTGAACGGATTCCCGAAAGGGTGGTTCATGCAAAAGGAACAGGGGCTTTTGGCACATTTAAAGTAACTCACGATATTACAAAGTATACCCGTGCCGGTCTTTTCAGCAAGATTGGCAATGAATGCCGGGTTTTTCTCCGGTTCTCAACTGTTGGAGGTGAAAAGGGAAGTGCCGACACCGAAAGGGATCCCCGGGGCTTTGCCATGAAATTCTACACACAGGAAGGTAACTGGGACCTGGTGGGGAACAACACACCGGTATTTTTTGTTAAGGACCCCAAGAAATTCGGTGATTTTATCCACACCCAGAAACGTAATCCCAAAACGAACCTTAAGGATGCCAATATGTTCTGGGATTTTTTCAGCCTGAACCCCGAATCCATGCACCAGGTAATGATTCTTTTCAGCGACAGGGGCACACCTTACAGCTACAGGAACATGAATGGTTACGGAAGCCATTCTTTCAGCATGATCAATGCCCAAAATGAACGGGTATGGGTTAAATTCCATGTTAAGACCAACCAGGGCATCAAAAATTTCACCGGACCAGAAGCCGAGGAAATGAAAGGCAAGAATCCCGACTGGGCCCAGGGAGACCTGGTCAGGGCAATAGAAGCAGGAGATTTCCCCTCCTGGTCATTCAAAATACAGGTTATGACACAGGAGCAGGCCAAAAACTTCAGATGGAACCCGTTTGACCTTACCAAAATATGGCCACACGGGGATTTCCCGCTGATTGACGTAGGGCAGCTGGAGCTGAATAAGATACCGGAGAATTATTTCCGTGATGTGGAACAGGCAGCATTTGCCCCGGCACATGTTGTCGATGGCATAGGCTATTCGTTCGATAAAATGCTTCAGGGAAGACTTTTGTCATATCCCGATGCCCACCGTCACCGCCTGGGGCCGAATTATGAACAGATACCGGTAAACCGCCCCCTGAGTCCAGTGCATAATTACCAGCGCGACGGTTTCATGCGGGTGGATGAGAACGGGGGCGACTCGCCCAACTACTCTCCCAATAGTTTTGACAATATGGAAACAGACCATAAATACAGGGAACCTGCAATGGAACTTGAATCGAATATTGCCGACTGGTACGATCGCAATGAGAACGATGACGATCACTTCACCCAGCCCGGAAATCTCTTCAGAAAGGTAATGACCGACCAGGAGAGGGAAAATACAATCAATAATTTCATAGGCCACATGAGTGGGATTAACGGTCCGAAACGGGATGAGATAATCGGCCGGCAACTGGGCCATTTCTACAAAACGGATCAGGAACTTGCATTGAAGGTTGCAAAAGGACTTGACTTTGATTTTAACCCATAATCAGCCTTAATCCAAATCGTCCCTGTCTGAAAAGGGGAATGACCGGTACGGGTCTTTCCCCTTTTTCAGTGTTTTGTTGCTAACCGGAAATAGGCAGGCCTACTGAACCGGAAGTGAGCCTAATTTACCGCTATCAACCGATACAGGTTGCCCGTCAACCTGATGCAAATGAACATCCATTTGGGGAAATGGTATATTGAGGCCTTTCCCGGCGAAGGTCTTGTACACCTTCTCATTCATATCAAAAAATACCGGCCAGTAGTCGGAGGCATTTACCCATGCCCTGACAACGAATTTCACCGAGCTGTCGCCAAGTTCACTAAGGGCGATAAAAGGTTCGGGAATTTTAAGTATCCTTGAGTCCTCACTTATTAGCTCCGAAAATACCTGCCGTGCGACATCTGCACTATCGCCATAGGCAATTCCGAAATTCCAGTCCACCCTTCTTTGCGGCTCGGTTGAAAAATTTGTCATAGACCCGGTTGCCAGTCCCCCGTTCGGAATGATAATCGTCTTGTTATCCGGGGTTTTAAGGATTGTGTTGAATATCTGAATTTCCCTGACACTTCCCATATGTCCTTGGGCATCAATAAAGTCACCGACCTTAAATGGTTTAAAAAGCAGGATCAGCACTCCGCCTGCAAAATTCTGAAGGGTTCCTGATAAGGCCAGGCCGATAGCCAGACCTGCAGCACCGACAATGGCAACGAAGGAGGTCATTTGTACCCCGAGCATGCCGAGAACAGATATCAGTAAAAGAACCTTAAGTAAAACAGAAATAAAGGTGGTCCCAAACGATCTGAGAGAGGGATCTACGCCTCTTTTTTCCATAGCCAGGCCAGTGCGGCGGCCCGCCAGGCCAACAAGCTTCCATCCAATAAACAGGATAACCAGGGCTGCAAGGAGTCTGATCCCGTAGAAAACAACCAGGGCAAACATACCTTCGGTGCCAAAATTTGCCAAATTGAAATTTTCCATAGTTATTTGCTTTAGTTGGGTTAATTGGAACAGAAATAACCGGTTCACAAGTTATTGCCGGAGAAGATATGATTTTACTGAAAAGTGCCTGAAAGGGAATAGTAAAAGATAAAATTAGTAATTTTATTTCTTTAAACAACAATTATTTAAATGCGTGTTTTGACGGTCATAATTGCAGTGATTTGTCTCGTCGGGGCTCCATTGACGGGCGTTTACCTTTCGGGGGGACCGGTAACGGATTACCTTTATTTTCCTCCCAAAAACCTTGACCTGGCAATTGATCACGCACCTTTCTCATGGCCGGCGTTTTTTATTATCCTTGTCCTGGTGGTACTTGTGATGGTTCCCTTTTTAATAAAGGTTTTTTCATCACTTAAAAATGTTTCCAAAAATGTTCACGCAGGCACCGGATTTCCATGGTGGGGATGGATCGGTGCAATAATAATTATAGCTGGATGGATCCTGGCCTGGACCCGCTTTCCCTGGTTCAGCCGGTTCCAGGCGCATACCTTTTCAATTCCCTGGATAGGGTATATCATCCTGGTCAATGCACTGACCTTTATGCGCAGCAGGCGCTCAATGATAACCCATAAAACCCGGCACTTTATCCTTCTGTTGTTTTTCAGCGCAGTCTTCTGGTGGTACTTCGAATATCTTAACCAGTTCGTTGAGAACTGGTATTACGTTAACACTGAAGCCATGGACCGCCTTGAATATTTCCTGTATGCCACATTGCCTTTTGCAACGGTGCTCCCTGCGGTCCTGGGCACCCGTGATCTCCTGCTCACCTTCCCCCGGGTGAGTGCCGGGCTGGATGATTTTTTCACGGTAAGGATCATTCGTCCCCGGCTGACTGCCCTTATGGCGATTATTGCGGCCGTGGCGGGACTTGCACTTATCAGCCTGTGGCCCAATCAACTGTTTCCGATGTTGTGGCTGGCCCCGCTTGTAATACCGGCTGCGCTGGTGGTAATTTATCATGGTGAACCGGTACTCAGGGAAGCAGCCTGGGGGAACTGGAGGAATATCTACCTGCTGGCATTATCGGCTCTGATATGCGGGTTTTTATGGGAGATGTGGAATTTTTACAGCTATACCCGCTGGGAATATTCAGTGCCTTTTGTAAACAGGTTCCATCTATTTGAGATGCCGGCGCTTGGTTATTCCGGCTACCTGCCGTTCGGGCTGCAGTGCGGCTTTGTGGCCTGGATTGTCAAAAAAATCACGAATTGAGATCAGCAATTGACTGATATGGCCATCCATAACTGTTATCATGCGGTACCACATGGATTTACAGCAAGGCCAGGTTGGTGGTCTGACCTCGGGCAATCCTCCAGCTTGGAAGATTAAATTTTTCCTGCACTTTTTTATACTTTTGTTCGTTAAACTGATCCGGTGCAAAAAAGACACCGTGGTCAATCGTAATTCTATGCCCGTAGTATATAAATATTCCGGTTCCGATTGAAAACATTACTATAATAATTTAAACAAAATCATAATTACTAACTTATTCTACAGACATGCAAATCTTTCGCCTAATATTTATCTTTCTGATTATGGCAGTAACAGCTGACTGGGCGCAAGCCTTAAATAATGATGGCAACAGGCTTCTTTCTGCCGAAGTTCTCTGGGAAATGAAACGGACCGGTTCACCCGTCATTTCTCCCGACGGACGCTGGGTGGTAGCCCCTGTAACACGGTATACCGTAAATGATGATAAAAGCCATACCGATCTCTGGCTGTTTGCTTCCGACGGCACGGTCGAAAGGCAATTGACAATGTCGGGATTTGCCGACGGACAGCCGGCGTTCAGTCCGGACGGGTCGAAGCTGGCTTTTGTGAGCCGCCGTGACCAGGATGATGCCTCCCAGGTATATCTTCTGCCCGTCAGAGAACCGGGTGAAGCCACCAGGCTGACCGGGATACCTACCGGTGTGAGTGCTCCTAAGTGGTCGGGCGAATATATCTATTTCATTTCAAGGGTGTGGCCGGAAAAAAGCTGGGAAGAGATGGCTGAAAAAGTTAAGAAAGAAAGGGAAAGCCATATGTCGGCCCGTACCTGGAACGAACTTCCCTATGCCCACTGGGACACCTGGATCGATGAGCAAAGGCAGGCCCATCTTTACAGAATTCCCGCTTCAGGCGGAGAGGCTGAACCTGTCACCCTTCCCACCGGCTGGGAACTGCCCCGTTCCACCCAGGGTACTTCCAGCTATGATGTTGCGCCTGACGGCTCTTATGTGGCTTTTTCGGCCGACAGCAAACGGGACGGGGTGGATCCAAAAATGGATATTTTCCTGGTAAGGCCCGGCAGCAGTGAGGCGGTAAATATAACTCCCGATAACGAGGCAACCGATGCGAGCCCTCTTTTCAGCCACGACAGCCGTTACCTGGCTTTCAACCGGCAGGTAATAAAAGGCTTCTATGCCGATACCAGGCGGCTTTGGCTTCATGACCTCGAAACAGGAAACCAAAGGGAGGTGACCGGTGACTGGGACAGGTCGGCCGACGGTCTGGTATGGATGCCTGACGGGACGGGAATGTTCGGCGCCATAGATGATGCAGGAACAAGAAGAATTTACCAAATCGACATTGCTACAGGTTCCCCAAGTCCGGTAACGGCCGAAACCGATTTTTCAGGTCTTGCCGTTTCAGATAACGGAACACTGGTTGCCTCCAACCAAAGCTTCCTGCACCCTCCCCAACTGGTGGTGGTTAGTCCCCGGACAGGAGAAACAAGACGGATTGATACCATTAATGACGAAATTCTTGCCGGGGTGGATCTTGGCACATATGAATCTGTAACCTACAGCGGGCATGATGGCCAGGATATCCAGATGTGGGTCCATTATCCGCCCGGATTTGACAAAAGCAGGAAGTATCCGCTGTTCCTGCTTATTCACGGGGGGCCGCACAGCGGAATAACCGACGGATTCCATTTCCGCTGGAACGCCCAGACATTTGCCTCCTGGGGCTATGTTACCGCATGGCCAAATTTTCACGGCTCGTCAGGGTTCGGGCAGGATTTTACCGATGCAATCAATCCTGACTGGATCACAAAGCCTTACGCAGATGTGATTAAGGCAGCCGAATGGTTTGCGGGGCAGCGCTGGATAGACCAAAGCCGCATGGTGACAGGAGGCGGCAGCTACGGCGGTTACCTCTCAAGCATTCTGCTTGGCAGGGAGCATCCCTTTAACGCCCTGGTCATCCATGCCCCTGTATATAACCTGTACAGCCAGATGGCCAGTGATTTCTCGGTCCATTCAACCCGTTACGGCGATTACTGGGAAGAACCCTCAATTTACAAAGAGCTCTCCCCCCACTATTTTGCCGGCGATTTCGATACCCCTGCCCTGGTGATTCACGGGCAGCTGGATTACAGGGTGCCCGTTGGTCAGGCATTCGAGCTTTTCCGAACGCTGCAGCACCGGGGGGTTGATTCAAGGCTTGTATATTATCCGGACGAGAACCACTGGATACTGAAACCCAACAATTCAATCTACTGGTACTCCCAGGTAAGGGAATGGATTGAAGAATACGCTCCCCCGGGAGGGAAATAAATTTATTAACCTGATTTATACAAATGAAAAAAATACAACCCGGCAGAGTTTTTAGTGCAGGCAGGACCATAATAATGGCTTCAATTGCATGCATCCTGTTTTTCAGTAATGCTTTTTCTCAAAAGTTGTGGTATGATGAACCGGCCGGGCAGTGGATCGAAGCCCTCCCGGTTGGAAACGGGAGGCTTGGCGCCATGGTTTTCGGTAACCCCGCAAGTGAACGTATCCAGCTAAACGAAGATTCAATGTGGCCGGGAGGCCCTGAATGGGCCTGCATAAATGCAGGCACTCCGGAGGATTTAGCCCAGATACGGAAGTTATTGCGTAATGGGAAGCATGTAGAGGCGGACAGGATGCTGGTAGAGAAATTCTCGAATAAGGGAATAGTATTTTCACATCAGACTTTGGGAGATTTATCCATTTTCTTCCAGGATCATGAACAATACAGTAATTACGAGAGGTGGCTATGCCTGGATTCTGCAATGGTTACGACAGAATTTTTTACTGAATCGGGAAAGGTGACCCAAAGGGTATTCGCCTCCAATCCGGACAATGTACTGGTGGTTAACCTGAAATCTGACTCTGCAAATGGGTTAACATTTGAGGTTGAACTTTCCCGTCCTGATGATCAGGGACATCCAACGGTGGAGATCACCTCGTTTGAGAACGGGCTGTCTATGGACGGGATGGTAACTCAATATGGTGGCGAATTGGGTTCCAAGCCCTATCCTGTTGATTATGGCGTTAAGTTTCAGGGGCAATTGAAGGCGGAAGCAAAGGGCGGCAGAATAATCAGCAAAAATGGCGCACTGAGGCTGGAAAATGTTAATGAAGCAACTCTTTTATTTGTGGTCAGCACCTCTTTTTACCACGATGATTATAAGGACATTAATGCCAGGCAGTGGCAAATGCTTGCATCCAGAACATTCGACATGATTCTGGAGGCTCATCTGGAGGACTACAGGAGCTTATATAAAAGGGTCGAATTGAATCTCGGAGAGACCCGGATGGAAGCGGAACCGGTAGCGGTGAATAAACGATTGCAGGAAATCAGGGAAGGCCTGACCGATCCTGCCCTCGAAGCCCTGTTATTCCAGTATGGGAGGTACCTTCTTATATCAAGTTCAAGACCGGGAACCAACCCGGCCAACCTGCAGGGATTATGGAATGAGCATATTCATGCTCCCTGGAATGCAGATTACCATCTCAATATTAACCTGCAAATGAACTACTGGCCGGCAGAAGTCACCAATCTCAGTGAGTGCCATGAGCCGTTGTTTGATTTTATTGACAGGCTGGTTGAAAACGGCAAAAAAACGGCAAGGGTGCAATACGGTTATAACGGGGCCGTGGCACATCATGCAACTGATATATGGGCTCCGGCCTGGATGCGGGCCGCCCAGGCATACTGGGGCTCATGGGTTCATGGAGGGGGCTGGCTTGCCCAGCATCTGTGGACTCATTATGAATTTACCCGCGACGAGGAATTTCTAAGAACGAGGGCATATCCTGCTATCCGGGAATTTGCGCTGTTTTATTCAGAATGGCTGAGTGAAGATCCAGAGGATGGCAGCTTAATTTCCTATCCGTCAACTTCTCCTGAAAACAGCTTTCTTACGCCTGATGGAGACAGGGCAGCTTCGGGTATGGTTACTGCAATGGACCAGCAAATAATTGCAGAGGTGTTTGATAACCTTATAAAGATTGCTGAAATAACAAATGTAAATGATGACCTTATTGAAAGGGTGAGAGAAAAACGCGGCAGGCTGAGGTCCGGCACAGTGATTGGCCCTGATGGCAGACTGCTTGAATGGGGCAGGCCGTATGATGAACCGGAAAAGGGACACAGGCATATGTCACATTTATATGCATTTCATCCGGCCAACCAGATCACTTTTGATGAAACACCCGAATTATTCCGGGCAGTCAGGAAATCACTGGAATACCGGCTTGAGCACGGAGGGGCGGGCACCGGCTGGAGCAGGGCGTGGCTGATAAATTTTGCAGCAAGGCTAAAGGATCCTGAAATGGTCAGTGAGCATATAACCCAGTTTTTCAAGACATCCCTGGCCGACAACCTGTTTGACCTTCATCCCCCCTTTCAGATTGACGGTAATTTTGGATACACAGCAGGTATTGCCGAGGCACTGATTCAGAGTCACCAGGGGTTTATTGAATTTCTGCCTGCCCTGCCAGAGCACTGGATCAAGGGGAGAGTGAAAGGGCTGCGTGCACGGGGAGGATTTGAAGTGGATATGGAATGGGAAAAGGGGGTACTGGTTCAGGCCATGGTTACTTCACTTAACGGCAATACGGGACTATTCAGA
>SLJO01000241.1 GCA_007135095.1 Bacteroidales bacterium
ATATTTCTTAAAATTTATCCGAACAATCCCAGGTGCAGCAATTTATTATCTTTGCTGCTGCAGGCTGAGCTTGCGGAACCATGTTACACATTATCATTTGTTAATTGTTTTTTATTTGAGATAATGCTCCAGAGAATTCCAATAACTGCTGCAACTACAACAATAACAAAAGCGATGTTTTCATATTTCTCGTTCAAATAATTATTTGGAACATAGGATAGAGCAAATCCAATTAATGCTGCAATAATTATTTTTATGGATTTCATTTTCTTTTTTTGGATTATATTTATACTGTAATTATTAACAATTAAGATTTACTTGAGTTTTTCAAATTATTATTGTCTGTAATGGGACTAATTATTTTCATAAAGATACGTTGGAATTTTGTTTAGAGTGGCGTTCAGGCGCATTTCTGACACAATTTTATTTTCATAGTCATTCTAATTGAATTTTTTTTGGATTATTGCATGAAAATTGCTACCAAACACCAACCAGCCTGTGACAGGCAAAATTGAGAGTCACATCTGAAATATATCGCAAAATGAGATGCTTACTGCATGTGAGTTCGGCCGAAGGTCAATAAACCATGAGGGTTCCATGGGAGTGAAATTCTGAACATGAATTACATGCCTTAGTAGATATTTGAATATAAATTTGATGACAATAGTTTATGAAATACTTACTGGCATATTTCTTCTTATTCTCAATTGTATTGAATATGGTACAAGGGCAGGCCCAAAGCCCGCTTGAAAATGTGCTAATAATATCCACAGAGAATAATACCCAGGTACACTCCACTAAAAATGGGAAATTACTTATAAATGTATCCAAAAAGGATGTCACTAAGTTCAAAGCCAATGGGTTGGTATACTATAGTGACTTCGGTGCCATAGGTGACGGCAAAACCGATGATATAGATGCCATCGCTGCGGCCCATGCATTCGCTAATCAGCACGGCCTTCCTGTGAATTCCGACGAGGGAGCCACATACTACATCGGCGGAAAGAACCGCACGGCAGTCATCCGGACCGACACCGATTTCGGTAATGCTGCATTTATAATCGATGACACCGACGTCGAAAATCGCAATGCACATGTTTTCCTGGTTAGCTCAGAGCTGCAACCGTTCAAACTCGAGGGGATCACTTCCCTTAAGAGAAATCAGGAAAAAATTAACGTTTCCTTGCCCGGTCCCTGCCTTATCACAGTCACCAATTCCCATGTAAGACGTTACATCCGGTTCGGACCAAACCAAAACGATGGATCCCCGCAGACAGATATCTTTATCGTTGACAAACAAGGCAATGTCGATATGGACGCTCCGATCATCTGGGATTTCGAACAGATCACGGACATCACCGCGCTTCCCATCGACGAGACCACCCTGACTATCACCGGAGGACGTTTTACCACTGTTGCCAACAAGGCAGAATCAAGGTATACCTACTACAGCCGGGGAATCGCGATCAGGCGTTCCAATGTACTTGTGGATGGATTGATACACCTCGTTACCGGAGAAGGAGATCATGGCGCACCTTATGGCGGATTCATTAATATCGGCGACTGCGCGAACGTGACGGTCCAGAACACCATACTGACCGGACGTAAAACCTATCAGACCATTGGCTCGGCAGGAGTTACGGTCTCTATGGGCAGCTACGATATCTCTCTTAGCCGGGCCCTCAATGTGTCATTCGTGAACTGCAGCCAGACGAACGACATCAATGACCGCACCTACTGGGGAATCATGGGGTCCAATTACTGCAAGAATCTTGTTTTGGACAATTGCACCTTTTCCCGGTTCGATGCCCACATGGGAGTTGCCAATGCCACAATCCTCAACTCCACCCTGGGGCACCAGGGAATAAATGCCATCGGCAACGGAACATTTACCCTGGAGAATTCCACCATCTATGGAAGAAACCTCATCAACCTGCGCTCCGACTACGGCAGTACCTGGCAGGGAGAGTTCATCATCCGCAATTGCGTTTTCGTTCCCGCAGGCGGCAGCTCGACCAGTGCCAGCCTGATCGGCGGATCCAATTCCGGGCAGCATGATTTCGGCTACACCTGTTATATGCCGGAACGGATCATCATCGAAAACCTTCATATCGACGACTCCAATCATCCAGATGATTACAATGGTCCCGCAATTTTTGCAAATTTCAATTCAAACATGACAGACGACTCCTACCGGGAGAAATTTCCCTATGTCAGAACCAGGGAAGTCATTCTGAGGAATGTGACCACCGCCACAGGTAAGGCGCTGAGGATAAGTGATAACCCGTTTATGTTTAAGGATGTAAAGGTAATCACCGAAAGGCAGTAACCCACCTGTTGCGGCCAGTTAGTCAAGCTTTAGTAACCGCTCCTTCCCTACCAGGACCTTTGGAGTATACATATAATTAGCAGCAATAATTATCGTTCAACTATTTCGACATGTCTGTTCCTGGCTTTTGCCTCTTTGGTTGAATTGCTTACTACTGGTGTTGCGGGTCCTACCCCCACGGGTTTAACCTGGTTCCTGTCAACCCCGAATTCATCTATCAGCTTCCCGACCACCGCGTTTGCCCTGGCATAGAAGAGCTCATGGTTCATGTCATAATCGCCCACATTATCAGTGTGCCCTAACTCCTCTATGATTATATATTATTACAGCCTCATCTCAAAATCTTACCAGTTCTACTCTTCTGTTTTTGGCTTTATTCTCTTCGCTGTTGTTTGGTACCACTGACATCGATTCCCCATATCCCTTTGCCTGCAGGCGAGAGGGCTCGATACCGAAAAGCAGCAAATATTGTCTTACCGATTCGGCACGTCGCTGTGAGAGCTGCAGGTTGTAATCGGCACTGCCATCACTGTCTGTATGTCCCTGTATCTCCAGTCTCAGATCCGGATTGGTGTGCAGCAGGGTCAGCACATCCTGCAGCTGTTTGCCTGATGCCTGCTGTAGTGTGGCCTTGTCGAAATCGAACAGGATACCGTAGAGAGCTATACTGCCATCGGCATTAAGTGCTTCCATCATCTGCACCGGGGTGAATTCCAAAGATGTTACCAGCGGCGCCTCATCAATAATGTTGAGGATGGTCCTTGCAGGACTCACTGCCACCGTAACATGGCACCAGGTAATTCCCCCATCTTCCCTCGGGATTGTAAACACCAGTCCATAATGCCTGTCTTCCCATTTCACCGTACCACCTCTCTCCAGAGCAGCCGCCTTATAGTTTTCGAAGTACTCAACCTGTGATACGGCCCGATTGGGTGTTCCGTCGGCATTGTAGAGGAAGTAGCGGAGGGTCCGCTTTACACCCCTAACGGTCGCAGTGGTATAGTCTCTCGGCGGTGTACCTGTCCTGAATTCATACTCTCCGAAACTGAACTCTTCTGAGCGCAGCTCATCAAAGGTTGATCCGGGAAAGGGACGAATAAACGAGTGCTCGGTTACCTCCTGGGCAATGACCTGGAGTGTGACGGCAACAGCGATTACTGCTGCTAGAATCGAAAATCTCTTTACTTTTTTTCCCATAGTATTGATCCTCAATTTTTAAGCGCCTTTCCGTTCCCTGCCTGCCTGTTGACCGGCACTTTTGGTTATGATTTTAATTGCATCCGCTAAATTTGCTAAAAACCCTTAATACTGTAACACTGTTTTTCCTGTTTGGGAACGTATCCATTCAGGCAGGATAGTGAGCAACACTTGACTTCCTGGATCTGCAAGGCAATCTCACTTCTTTGCCGATAGCAGGGAAATAAATCACCTTACCATAGCCCTTAATCCCTGCCAGTCGAGGTGCTCCCATATATCATCGAGCAGGTTTCTCCTGTTATTATCGTATGTAGTGGTATTTCTTCCCCAATATTCCACTGCCATTAGCCGTATGGGTGCATCGGTATCTGCAAAATCAAAGAATTCAGGGCTGATGCTTACAATAGCCCGAGCGCCTTTAGTACCCGGCGCTGCCAGGCCTGATGCCCTTTCGGCAGTAAATACCGTTGCTACTACCTGCCTATGAGTACCAACCGGATGGTTTTCGGGAATAAGGAATCCGTAAGCCGGTGCCCTCCGCTCTGCCAAAGATAATCCTGCCAGCTCTGCACGCAGCCGTCCTATCGATCTGCCGGCGTCGGCAATTAGTTTCAGGTTATCGAGGTTGTGTATCTCGCCCAGGTTTTCGATCATATCCCAGTCGCCCTTTTCAATAGCGGATCCCATCTGCTGCCATACCTCATCACGTTGTATCAGGGCCATCATCAGCTTTTGCTCCTTCTCTTCAATCTCCTTTCGTCTTTCACCGGCCTGTGACAGTTCCAAATCCATAATCTTCTCCATCCCTTCTATCGATTGCCGGTAAAACTCCTCTGCCTGTTCAGGATTATTCTGCTTCATCATTTCATAAAGCGGCATCATCCCTGCCCTTGACTCACGGTACTTTTTTATGATATTCTCTTCAATGTACATCTCTTTAATGCGTGTGAGATACACCTTCATCTGGTCTAATTGCTGTCCGGTAATATTAAGCTCCTCAGCAGCGTCAATCCCGGCCGAGATCTCCTTAACCGTAATTTCTGCTTTGGCAATCATGGCATTTATCCATCGTTCCTGCGATACCGGCATCCAGAAGGGTTGATTGCCTGTGGTAAAGAATGTTGTCACAGTCCCTTTTGCCAGTCCGAACGAGGGACGGACAACCGAGCGCAGGAAAGGTTCCTGGTCGGGCGACCATAACGGGTAAATACTCCGACAGGGGTATTCATTATCATAACCGGGCGGATGTGCCATACGGCTGACAATTTTTTGTCCAGCCATACTCCCTGCCTCCGGCGGCAAAAGAAACATGTCGCCCTGACTGTCTGAAAGCAGAGATTCACCCAGGAGATTATACGGATCATTCAGCCACACATTTACCCCGGCCACTATATCCTTGCTCTGAGGCGGCATACGAATTGCCACCCTGAAGTGAACAGGTTCAGGTGCGTGGGAGTTGCCCGACAGGCTGAGTGGTTTGAGATACTCTACCCTCGGCATTACCGCAAATCCTTTCGGAGGATTAAAAGGGAGGGCTTTTTGGAACACCCTGGTGATGTTCTCCACCTTCCTTTCAATGGTTGCCGAACTGGCAGCTTCGCGCGAACTCCTGTTTACAATGTTTAAAGGTTCCCAATGGTCTCTGCTGTCAGGTTTGACGCCGCTGCCACTGTAACCGCTCATGATTAACGCCTTTATGATCAACAGAATGGCCAATAAGGAAAGCGGTCTCCTTAACACTTTTAGCCTTAATTTATTGTCTGTATATTCAGGTTTCATGATCGTAGTGTTTTTATTTTTCCAGGGTTTGCGGAGCAGTGGCCTGACTACCGATACGAAAATTTGAACGGGTTAGAAAGCACCTCTATTTAAACGCTTATGGAATATTCACTTTATTAGGGTAGTTGGTTTCTATTGATTTTTTAAACAATTTATTTGTTTTTCTTAAGATTCATGTGTTATCTTTGTATTTTACCTGACGTTTAATACAAGTTGATTAAGTTATGGATCAGATTAATAGATTGCCCGAATTATTGGCAGCGTGGGAAGAAACTTATAAAAAAGGTCAGTTGACCTTATGGATCTTTTTATCATTGAAAGACGGGAAAAAGTATGTAGATGAAATTAAAACCTTTATAGAAGAAGAATCCTGCCATACAATGTTTTGTGAAAGCCAGAGCCTTTACCGCAACCTTAGAAAATTTCAACATTCAGGCGTCGTGGATTACGAGGCAGGTGAAGGGAATAGAGGACCTGAACGAAAATATTATTTCCTGACGAAACTAGGTCGGGATTTGCTTGACAGCTTTATCAAAAGAAATATACATCTGTTTTTTAACGAACGAATTAAAGGCTTAATTAACAAGGAGGGCAGATGATACGGGGCTAGCCTGCATGCCGGAAACCTAATGTATAACTATGCTGTATTTTCGTGCCGTAATTATTACCGAAAGATGATTTTTCTCAATTGTTTACTTGAATTTCTGCTTCACTGCAACCCCCCAGTGTCCACTTCCGGAAGTTTTCAGATTGGCAGGCAGTAGCATTTCCTCTGGTTGCATCCATTTGCAATTTTCTATGTCGAGCCATTGGATAACGTATTTTCCAGGGTCCATATTCAGAATAACCTCACCGCCATCAGGGAAATACAGTATGGCTTCCCTCTCATCGTTGGCCAGGCAGTACGCTTCGTTTTCTTCCCTGTTGCCAAGCAAGTGGTTGGAAGGACTTGTCGTAAACAGATCTATGGAACCTGTGAGCATGCGCATACTCTGAATATGGGCCAGCGCAATATCGCTACAGCCCAAACCTGCGTTGGGGCGGTGGAATCTTACAGAAGCGGCTCCTGAAAACACATTGCGCCAAAATCGCTGTTTCCCATCTTCGGCGCTGCCACTGCCCCAGTCCTCAGTATCGGAGCCATAAATCTTTACATTGTTTACTGGACGTATCACTCCTGATTCCTGAATTCTTTTCCAAACATAATAACCGGTATTGTAGTGCACCTCTCCCACCTGGGCATTGTGATTGGAAATATCCACATATGTAAAATTCACAGGGTCATTGAGGGTCACATGCACATTTGACCGCAATGTAAAAAAATGGGTTGCAGGACTCTGCATCCTGGCCCCTTCCACACTGCCACCACTGGGATCGAAGGGGTCGAACATATCGGTTATTTCCACTTCTATTCCCTTACCTGCAGCTTTCTTCCTGATGTATTGTGCCCAGTATAGCGACCATTTGGGGTCTGCCTGGGTTTCATTATTCATACAATAGAGTACATGATCATAGGGCAGTGTCACCGAGAGAAGCTTATCCACAAATCTTTGCTGAAAGTCCAGCACAAGTGGGGCATTAGTAAAATCAAAGGGTTCTGGAATAGGAAGGACTGTATTAAAAAACGGGTTGATTAGGGCCTGACCCTGGCTTTGAAACAATCCCGAAAGTCCCGAAGCCCAGTAGTCGTAATTGCTATTGTTGAGAGGATTAAAGGGATTGCGTTCCCAGGCAGTTTTGCCCCCGAGCACGTGCGAACCGCGGGAATAGAAATCGTAGGTTTCCCATACTTCGACCTGAACGATAATATTGCGTTTCTGGGTCTCCTGGAGAAAAAAGTCCAGTTTTTCCCAGTAGTAATCGTTAAACTGGTTCAGGTCGAAAAGACCTGCTTCGGGATCATGATAAAATGCAAATACGTCTCCCCCGGGCCCACGGAATGACAAGGTATTACGAAGATAGTTCCCTCCATGTGCAACCAAACGGTCCAGTTCATTTATCAGCTCGCGGGGTTCATGTTGAAACAGGTTATGATTGGAACTGGCCCCCAGCAATAATATCGGATGGTTTTTGTACTGCCAGAAGGCAGGATTTTGGGCATAATGTTGTATCCGGCTGCTGGTTTCTTTTTCCGAAGTTGGTGACAGAAAACCCCAACAGGTAAATATCAGTGTTACTGCAATCACAGCCATCAATATATTACGGCTTCTCCGGTCAGATCTATGGTAAACTTGGTTTTTCATAATGTATTTCAGGAATTAGAATGGAAAAAATGGTAAATATATTTTATTACTGATACAAAACCTCAAAATAAATGCTCCGCAAGGTAAGTCAATGCTCCGATAAAAATAATTCATCAATAACAATTCATATTATCAATAGAGATACCCTTTCAGTTAAAGATGCCTGAGTGACATTCATCACCTGCCTTCGCCAGCATATACCATACTGCGCGCCAGGTTTTGCATTTACTTTATTTTTCTTAAATCATAAGTTAATCCAATCCTAACGCCATTTTCCCAAATCCTTTGATGATATTCTCTGTCTGCGAATGGTATTAATGAATGAATTTTCGTATAAGGATTTACAAAAGCAGAAATACCGGAGTCAAAGTCATATTTTATTGATATCCCTAATAGAGTGCCAATTCCTGTTTGATTGTCAATTGGACTATTTGTTGTAGCATCAAAATCTACAATTAACCCGCCATTAACAAAAAAATATTTTAAAAAATTGGCTCGTAATGTCACAGGAATATTTATAAGTGAAAATCTGGCTTTTCGTGAAGAATTATCCGAATAAGGCGGCAAATTAGGGTTGATTATGATATTATGTATTGAGTATTCTATGCCAGTCTCGGCTTCAAGCCAATTATTTAAAGTGTAGATATAATTGATTCCGAGGGTATTAAAATAATCACTATCATAACTGGCAGCTCCTGTTAACTCTTCGAACCTAATTACGTCATTATCTCCAAATGAGGAAAATGTAATCCCGATTTTCCCGTTTCTTATCCTTGAAACATCTCCCTGGGCGAATACAAAACCCTGATTAATAAGCAAAAAGAATAAAAGAATAAAATATTTTCTTTTCATTTTTACCTTAGTTTTACAGGTATTTCAA
>SLJO01000211.1 GCA_007135095.1 Bacteroidales bacterium
CCATGTCCATGGTCTGGTCCTCGAGCGATTCCCTGACCCCGTTGCGCCTGCCGTCAATGGCAGGCCTGATGCCTATCTTCGGCAGTCTGCCGATTATTCTTTGTTCAATGCCTGGCTTCATTAGTAATTAAAGTTTGTATAATATTTAGTGTAGCTTACTTATTTTCAGATCAATCGCAGATCAACATCAACATGCGACATTGCTCAGGGCAGCATTTTGTCTGCCGAAGGCTTTATTTCCCTGCCTGCAACAATGAATTTTCTTACCGGTATAACTCCCTCCACTGCTTCGGCAAAGGGCTCGCCCTCTTTCAAACCAACCATACCCCAGCCTGATTCGCCTGAAAAGAAGCAGGAGAAATCGTTTCCGATTTTTGAATCGATATACATAATGCCCTCCACGGCGTCAAAGAAAATTCCTGTCAGTCCCTGTATAAGTCCGTAACTTGCCAGCGCCCTTGCATACCAGTGTCCGTATTCATATTCATTGAACGGGTTGCGTATCCTTCCGTCATATCGCCTTCGCAGGGACTTGACAATATCAAGTCCTTTATCCACCTCTCCTGCAAGCATCAGATGAGAAGCTACCTGGTATTCAATGCCGGTCCACACTTCGTGACTGTACGAAAAAGGAAAGGTTAGCTCTCCTCCTTTAGGCCATGTACAATTTATGACACCGCCTTCATTTCCATATGCATAGGTGGCTCTCTGGGTATTCCAGTGGGATGAAAGATCCCGCCTGTAATTATATTTATGCACCGATAAGAGATGGCTCTTTACCTTCTCCGGGTCAATCCCGGCATCAAGTCCGCACATGGCCGACAGCCAAACACCCAGGATGCCGTCAGACAGGCAGCCGTTTCCATACTGGTATTTCGGTCCCTCCTTCTCAAGTATTACGAGTGCTTCCTCGGAATATCCTATTCCGAGACTGGCCCGGGAAGCTGTTACGGGATCTTCTGCCGAAAGGCCGCTGGTAACAATTTTCTGAAAAAAATATTCACCGTTGAACAGTTCCTCCTCCAGGTATTTCTTTCCCCGGTAGTATAGTTCCCTGTACAGTGACACATCCTCATTTAAAAAACTGCCCATCTGAATGGCAGCATTGAGCGCTCCCAGGTAAAAGCTTGTGGTCATACCGTTGGGGCCCCAGAATTCAATATCATAAGTATTATGATGAGGCTCTTCAAGCACGCCCCTGTGCCTGGGATCCCAGTGACCGATGCAGTAGTCAAGCGATTGCCTGACCCTGGGCCAGATTATTTCGAGAAGCTCACTATTGCCCGATATCCTCCATTCACGGTATACTTTCATAATGCCACCCAATTGTCCGTCGGCAGCAGCATACCATCCGTGATTGCCAGGTCTTACGGGAAGGTTGGACCGGAAATTCTGGTGTCCTATCTCATTCTGGCTGATAAAAAACTCGGTTTCACGCAAAGTTCGTTCCAGGGATGGGAACAGATGGCTTACGGCCTGGGCATAGTTCCAGACATGTGTGCAGGTTCCTTCACAGCTGCCCTTGTCATCGGCGCACCCTTCCCATCCCCATAATTTACCGTCCTGCTGCCTCAATACCGTGGGCGATTTCAGGATAGTAAGATTGGCTGCTACCGCCTCGAGAACAACCGGCGGGAGGTCGGATGAGTAAAATGAACTTGTGAAAAGGCCGGTGCGCCGTCTGAGTTCATCGTAATGAGCCCCCCAGAAATCTTTTAGTTCGACAATATCGCTGAATCTTCCGGAATACCATGGCTGATGGAATCCTGAAATTATTTCGTGCGGCAGACCGGCGGTCCGCAGCTGCCGGAACTCCGTTAACTGCTTATTAAAATCCTGATCTCCCGGACCAGTCCCGTATCTTTCATCGGAATACGGGACATACCAGGCCACCAGTACCTTAATGGTTTTAGATTCTCCCGGATCAAGTTTTAACGGAAAATACATTGATGCCCCCGGGGCTCCCGGGGTAACGGGACGTGAAGGTGTATTGCCAGCTATTACATCTCTCCATAATATGGTTCTTGAATCAAACCACCCGCTCCTGAACCAGCAGTAATCGATTATCACATCGGGATCATCCGTAAAAACAGCAAAATCCCCCTTGTAATGCGGTCTGCCGGGCAGTGCGGATTGCGAAAGAATAAAACCGTCCGGCATACCGATAATGGAGTCCCGGCCTACAAACCCGTCGCCCATAGGATTATGATGTCCTATACGCATCAGGTTCTCGCTATGGAAGGAGAATACGGCCTCAACGGCTTCGGAAGTGGGGTTGACAAAAGTATATTCCAGTCCACCGACCGGCAGACTGGAGTTGTCGGGATCACCGGGAATGAAGGGGCTCCATCCGGCAAGGGAGATATCAAGGGGGATGTGTTTGTCTGACAGACTGACCGTCCCAAACGGAAAACGTGCTTCGAAGGATGCCTCTTCAAACCGTGGAACCCCGAGGAAATCCAGGTATCCGCCTTCGGCAGCGAGAGGTTCACCAAACAAGCGTCTCGCAGCTACAGGCCCCTCAAGTATTTTAGCAATTTCTTTATCCCCCTTCACCGAAATGGCGCTGAAAATAAAGGGCCGGTTATAAATATCGGGTTTGTTCCGGAGTGAAAAATGGGAAAAGGATCCGTTGCCTTCAAGACAAAACATCCCGGCGCCAATCCCGCCTATAGGAAATGCAACCCGGTTCAGGTATTCACCTGTATAAACGGAGTTGAATTTACGTTCTGCCCCGGTAATTTTTTGGCGGGAAACTGCACTGATTATAATCAGCAAGCAGATTAATGTGTGAAATTTTTTCATCTTTTTTTGGTTTTACGGTGCCGGGAATCCCTGTGCCATCTCATGTTTTCTGGATACAACTGCCGCATACCATGCAACAACGAGGAATGCCACGGCGGGTACCCAGTAGGCATAAATTATGCTGCCTGACTGGTCTGACACAATTCCCTGGATCTGAGTCAGAAAAGCAGCTCCGGCGATTGCCATGATCATGCCGGCCCCGCCAATTTTCGTATCATCTCCGAGCCCCCTTATGCCCAGTCCATATATTGTGGGAAACATTAAAGACATACAGCCGGAAATACCCATCAACGCATATATGCCGGTAAAACCGCCGCCATATATTGCGACCATGGACAATACAAAGGCAAGAAGCGACAATCCTGTCAGCAATTGTCTGGGCTGAATGAATTTCATAAGGCCGGTGCAGACAAAACGGCCTATGACAAAAAGGCAGAGAGACATTATGTAATAGGTGGCCCCTGCCTGTTCTGCTGTTCGTGGCAGCAATGTCGGCAGACCGATACGCTCGACAAAATTATAAAATCCTGCAGCCACAGGCTCGATATTCCGGAGAACTTCGATGATCTCGGCAGTGGCCGGACCGGGACCAAGCTGAGCAATTACTGAATCCAGATTCATCTGCTGCATCACATAGCGGATAATAAATGACCATACTGCTATTTGTGCACCAACATAAAAAAACTGGGCAATTACCCCCCATACGTAATTGGAATTCTTTTTCAGCCGGCCGAAGGTATTCAGAAAATCAAGTCTTTTGTCGTCCTCTTTAAGCCGGGGCATATTTGTAAACTTAATAGCCAGAAAAAGACCGACCATGACCAGTCCGATAATTACATAGGTGAGGGTAAGTGAGCCGAGTTCAATTCCCTGGATCCTGGAAAGTTCACCGGCGGTCAGTCCCGCCCTCTCGCCGGCTGTCATGGTGCTTAGCCTTGAAAGTATGAAAACCTGGGCGATGATCACCCCGGTTATTGCGCCAAACGGGTTAAAGGACTGGGCGAAATTCAATCTCCGGGTGGCGGTAGACTCCGGACCTATGGCATATACATAGGAATTGGTGCTTGTTTCCAGGATAGACAATCCCGCAAACAATATCAACAGTGCAAATAGGTACATGCCGAAGCCAACAGAAACACTTCCTGCCGAGGTGATCATGGCGGGATAAAACATGAAAGTGCCGAGCGCATACATCCCCAGTCCAAGGAGCACACCTGATTTGTATGTATATTTTTTAATAAACAGTGCCCCTGGTATGGCGAAGCATCCGTAACCGAACAGGTATGCCGCAATCTGAATCCATGCCGTTCTGGTATCGGAAAGGCTCATTATCCTTTTGAATGCCGCAAGCATTGTATCGGTAAGATTGTTGGGAACTGCCCAGGCAAAAAAAAGTGAAGCTAAAAGGATAAAAGGCAAAACCAGGCCTCTGGGAATCATTCGGGTACTGTCCATGAAGTATTGTGATTTAAAATTGGTTTGCTATTTCGCTCAGACTCAGGTTAAATATAGTTTCCACAATAATGGCAAGTGCGGCTTCTTCTCCTTCAAAATGCATGACCCGCTGGATATGGCCGGCCGATTCGCCGGGATTCAATGCAAGGGCCGGCGAGGATGTTTCAAGCTCATAAAACGGACCCATAATGGAACCATCTTCAAGCGGACCATCATTGTATGAATTTATGACATCACCGTCATATGGATCTGACTGGTTGCCCCAGTTTGAGTTGACATATGGGCGGGGCTCTCCGGGCAGCGAACACCACACCACCGTAACCACCTGTCTGGCGGGATCGTAGCTTCCGCTGAAATCCATGGCCCTTCCGGGTGGGATCCCGATTTTGCTGCGGTAATTCCCATCTGCCCTGAAGTACACAACGTCATCCTGCACAATGAGCCTGTCTGACGGCACCTTACCAAAGTATTCATCATTAACAATGACTCCTTCGCCTTTCGGATTGTAGGGAATGAAAACAGTGGTTTCAGGGGAGGGATTAAACATGCTGAGTATCCATATCGAAAGCAACCCGCTTTCTTCCCTCCACGGGCTATCGCCCCGGTTGGTAATTACATTGTCGCTCTCGTAGGCCACCGTCTGCAGCCCTGCCGGCAAGTCTATACCTAAAAATGCTGAAAGTTCTGTACCGGGAAGCAACCTGACCGTTCTTTCTATGCCAATATCGAACAGTGTTCCTGCGGCATTTTCAAGAAGGGCATTTCTGGTGAACCTAACGCTGTTCTCATTTCTGAAAGCAACCTCATAGCCTTCGGTATCAATTACCGCAGGTACCTTCCAGTTTACAAATACCTGATCATCTCCGGGTTTAAAATATATTGAAAAAGGGCCTCCCTCGGGGCCAAGCCAGAAACGCTCTTCGCCTCCAAACGCATTGAATTGGGGATCGGTCTCTCCCGACTCAATCAGGGAATAATTGAGCCATCCGTAACTTCTTCCCATATCCCCGCCGGAAGTGGAGGTCATTATCCTGCCCTGCCAGGCGGGAACGACCAGTATTCTGGCCATCCGGTCGCTGCCGGTCAACTCGATATAGTCCACCCCGCTCTCAGCCAGAAACATCCTGTCATACTCATAAGTACCCGCAACGGACTGCGGGGTTTGTCTGCACGAGGCTGACAACATACATATACTTATCAATACAGCTATACCAAAGTGTACTCTTACCGGATATCTCATCATAAATTTATTTAAAGTATAATTTTCAATTCCGGAACCTATCTTTCAGACTAGTCCGGCAGTAATTTTTCAGGGCGTGCAAAAACCGGCAGATAGGGTTTTATTCCCTCAACCAGATAAAATCTATACCGATCTTTTTTCCTGAATCTTCATGAACGCTTTCAAAAATGATCTCATTTACCCCTTCTCTTAAATTAACCGGTTCGGTGGTGAAATTATCCAGGATGGTGTGATGAGACTGATAGAGTGAGACGGCCTCTCTTCCACTCAGCCTTACACGCTCCCCGTTTAACAGCAAGGAAACTGTTCCTCCTTCCGGCATCTTTGCCATTGTAAACCCGATGCGGGTATTTTCTTTTTCGGCATCGCTGTTTATGATGAACCTGATGCGCTCACCCTTTTTTTCAGGCTCCCACATCATGATCTGCCCTCCCGACCAGAGCCGGCCCTTGCTGACAGAAACATTTTTACCTTTTTCGGCAAGATGGTCTTCGGCATTTACAAAACGGTTCCCGGCCGACCCCTTGAATGGCTCGGGTGTCCAGGAGTAATAGGGCAGGTCCCTGATATCATCCATCGAAATCTGCTGAAAATCGTCAATCGTCCCCGGAAGGGCATAATAATAAACGATCCTGCCATAAGAGGACCGGGGTACCACGCCATGATGCAGCAGTTCCATATAAAAAGCAATATTCCTGTAAAAAGGGATATCATCGAGTACATGCCAGCGGAAGTTGGCCACATAGCCGCGGTTGCCGGGACCGTCGTTGCGGGGTTGACCGCAATATGGGAAGAAAAAGACATCGGCCGAAGACCAGGAATAATTGTAATAATCTTCTGAGCCGGTACCGAAAAATGAAGGGAATGTATCATCGTCAACGAATATTTTCTCATCACCTTCCCCCCACCAGTTCCCCCAGGATGTAGGCACATTACTCGGATTATAAACGTACGTTGCGGCTCCGACAACCCGCCCCTGCCCGATTGCCAGAAGGTAAGGATAATCACTTATTTCGGTATCCGATGCAATAACGTCGTGGCTTATTCTCCAACGGGCCCTGAAATGCATGCTCCTGCCCTCATCCCAGCGGTAGGCACGGGACCTGACATCCGTTAAAAGATTTATGTCGCCGGAGGAATGATTAATTATCTCGATTCTTGCACTTTGCCTGTATGGCATAATAAACCTGGAGGTCATAGTGCCGTCGGCATCAACTTCAAAGGCATGCGAAACGAAGGGATTCACTCCGGGCGCCGCACCGAAAAAATCTCCAAGAGGAGCCTGAACATGGGGAGTAGATGAATCATCAAAAAATATATTCAATATGGTTTTACGCAAGGCCTCTTCAGGATCGGAAGCTACCGCCCGGATTGAAAGAAGGTCGATTGCACCCATTCCTTCTTCCTGCCATATCACCTTATTTCCGCCGGGTGGCAGTATGCTTTCCGAATAATCCGGATTGGCAGGCAGCCTGCCTCCTTCAAGAACGCTGATGATCCCATCGATTTCCCCTGCGATACGCTCAAATGCCTCCCGGCTGAACGGTTCAACCCTGACACCTTCATCGTAAACCCTGAGCTGTACATGATAAAAATGAACTTCATTCAGGTTCCCGATCCACTCAATCCGCAGTCTCTCGGAAAAAGGAACAGGAAAATATACGGCGTCAAACTGTCTGAATATGCCGGCCGGAAAATCCCTTCCGGTGAGAATTTCCGGCATTTTCCAGAAAAAATCATCTGCCTTGCCATCATAGAACGGAGTATCCATATCATCAAGGTAGACCCTCAGATCACCTGAAAAATTTGCTGTCCACAAACGCAGAATGGCACCGGGCTGTTTAACGTCACATATAAGGTAAACCCCTGTCCCGTTTTCATCCGGTTCTCTGAGAACCTTTTCGAAATTGGGGATGGGTTCGCGACCGAAGCCGTCGGAATTGGCAAACCAACCTTCCTCATAGGGTGAAGTGCTCCGGCGATCATAGGATGAGAACTGGATTGATTTATAATTATTCTCAGGCAGGGTTGTCAGTCTTTCCATATTTACCATCTCATCGAACAGCGACATCAGGGTCACTTTTTCCTGTCCCGCAACAGATTGAACACAATACACGATAAAAACAAGGCTGACAGCATTTCGGATCAAAAGTCTCATAGTGATTATATTAATGGTATATAAATGTTTTTGCAAGGGTTTTTCTATTCACACTCAAGATCTCCCCGGTGCACTGCCACGGGATACCTTGCCCCTGCAATGTCAGGCTCAATATTCCTTGAGAAACCGGGCATTACATAATAAAAACTTGAAAGAGCATAGTTGGTGCAGGTCTCTTCATCCCAGTGCCAAAGCTCCATATCGGCTTTTATGGATGAATTGAACGGGATGGCGTCGAGTGACCTGTGGCGGGAATTTACAGTGACTCCCCTTCCGAAATTACCGTACCCGGATGGCTGTGCGACAAATGGATGTGAATAAGTTTCGGGGCGTCCGAAAGAGTATCCGTAATAATCTTCCGTGCCTGTTCCAAATACCGATGGAAACGATTCACCGTCAACATAGATCTTTTCATCACCCTCTCCCCACCAGTGGTGGGTATTATTGAAAAGGGTTATCTGATCTCCCACATAAACCCCTTTTCCCGTAAGTTCAATAAAATTCAGATCGTATGGCGAACCTGTCCCGTCCCTTGTAGGGATCCTGTAATATTCATGCCATGACGCGCCGAAATACATGCTGTTTGTTTTCCACCGGTAGTCTGTAAATCCGGCCAGGCCATTTATCCGCACAGGCTCATTGCCATGGTTGAATATTGTCAGTACGCA
>SLJO01000015.1 GCA_007135095.1 Bacteroidales bacterium
ATAATGGTGCGCAACAATGGGAAGGTGAAGGTGGCTGGGTCTGGACTCCTGATCGTATAGGAAGACCCACCAGGGGGGATGTCACTTATCCTCATGGGTCTAACGGACCTCTGAGGGGAGCGAAAAATTCAACGTGGGAGGGTGGCATGCGAGTGCCCTTTATTATAAGATGGCCTGGAAAAATACCTGCAGGGAGCGTATCGGGCGAACTGGTCACTGCAATGGATATTTTACCTACGATTGCCAGGCTAACCGGTGCCAGGGTGCCTGATGACCGTATAATAGACGGTCATGATATTTGGCCAATTCTCTCAGGTGATACGGATGCCCGAAGTCCTTATGAAGCTTTTTATTATTACCGTGACGACCGGTTGCAGGCTGTACGCTCCGGAAAATGGAAATTACATGTTTACAGGCCGGAAACCGGTGCTACCAGTTTATTATATGATTTAGACGCAGATATTGGTGAAACCACTGATGTTGCCCTCCAGAATCCTGAAATAGTAAAACGCCTTGAAGAGTTGGCAGAAAAGGCACGTAAAGACATGGGGGATGTTGCAACTGGCAGGGAGGGTGTAAATGTAAGGCCTGCGGGAGAGTTATAATTTTGACTCAAACAGGGCATCAAAAAAAGTAGTTTTTAGAGGTGCCCTTAATTTGATTGTTCTAATATGAATAAAATTTTCTATTCTTCCTTAATTATTCCATTTTTTATTTACGGTTGCGCAGAATCTAAGGTAGAAGATAAACAGCCGAATGTGCTGTTTATAGCCATTGACGATTTAAGACCAGAATTGGGAAGCTACGGCAGTTCAGTGGTAAAGTCACCCAATATGGATAAACTTGCCGGATCTGCAAGTGTCTTTGCTAATCATTATGTAAATATTCCGACTTGCGGAGCATCCCGGAACAGTTTGTTAACCGGAATGTTGCCGGAGACAAGGGCTCATTTGGGTAATGACGTGATACGGGATCTCATCTCCGGGGAACCTGAATCAGAGAAGCCTGAGACCTTCATTCATCATTTGCGAAGAAACGGCTATTATACGGTCGGGATTGGGAAGATAAGCCATTACCCTGAGGGCTTATTGTATGGATACGAAGAACCGGTTGGAAAAGCCAGGGAATTGCCGCACAGCTGGGATGAATTGCCTTTTGATGCAGGTATATGGGGAACCGGCTGGAACGCTTTTTTTGGATATGCAGATGGAGAAAACCGCCAGAGCATGAATCGCCAGGTGAAACCATATGAAAAGGGTGATGTTGGAAATGATGGTTACCCGGATGGATTAATTGCAAACCTTGCTCTGGATAAATTGCAGGAGCTGGCAGTAATGGAATCTCCCTTCTTTCTGGGAGTCGGATTTTTTAAACCTCACCTGCCGTTTAATGCCCCGGCCAGATACTGGGATATGTATAACAGGGAAGAGATACCCCTGTCTCCCAATCCTTATATTCCGGAAAATGTCAGTAGGGCAAGCCTGCATGGGAGTGGCGAATTTGGCAGTTATGAGCTGGGTGATGAGAAAGTATCACTTGACGGCCCCGTTTCTGACCAGTACGCCCGCAAGTTAAGGCATGCATATTTAGCCTGTGTTAGTTATATAGATGCCCTTGTCGGGGAATTAATGGATGAGCTTGAGAAACTTGATTTGGCAGATAATACAATAATAGTAATCTGGGGTGATCATGGATGGCATCTGGGAGATCATCGGTTATGGGGCAAGCATACCGTTTTTGAGAGGTCTCTGAAAAGCCCGCTTATAATCAGGATGCCCGGACAGACCGAAGGTAACATAATAAACAGGGTAGTTAGTACGACTGATATTTATCCTTCAATTATAGAACTCTCCGGTGTGGATATGCCGCACCCTACAGATGGAAAAAGTCTGGTGCAGTTGATGAAAAATCCCTTCTCTGAATGGGAAGATGCAGCTTACGGGTATTTTAGGAATGGTATTTCTTTACGTTCTGAAAGGTACCGGCTGACAAAGTATTTCAGAGAACAAGAGCCGGTTATCGAATTATTTGACCATGATAATGATCCGGATGAAACCATAAATGTAGCAGGGAAGCATCCCGAAATAGTAGACAGGTTAATGCCTTTATGGGAAAACGGCAACACCGGCTTATTTGATTTAAATAACTGACCTTTCTGAGTATTTGACAACCGTACTTGTTGATCCGTCCATAAGGCAAACTGATGGTAGAAGCTTATATGCCTTGCCGAAGAACCCTTTGATACAGTTGAAGCAATGAGACAAAATGGCGTGGACTAATTGGCCATTAATTACTGTTGGGTTGGTTCAATTGGGGTATTTTGATGGGGATATTCAAAAAATTTATGGTGGCAATGCTTTAAGGGTAGCTAGGGCAGCACTTATTTAATTTATTGCTTACTTTTAATCGCAATAAACCACTATAAAATGAAGCTTAATAATCTAAAACTTTTAGGCCTTTCAGCTGCCGGATTAATTACGCTGCCATTCGGCTGCACTGACAATAGTACCGTGCCTGCCGGCACAACGGACAAGCCAAATATACTGATAATCCTGCCTGACGACCTTGGATGGGCCGATGTCGGATATCACGGCTCAGATGTCAGGACCCCTAATATCGACAAGCTTGCAAAGACAGGGATAATGTTTCAGCAGCATTATGTTATGCCAACCTGCACACCAAGCAGGGTAAGCCTTATGACAGGGCTTTATCCAAGCAGGTACGGGGTTCTGGGTCCCGCATACGGGGAGGTGATAGACCTTGGTGACCCCACCCTGCCCTCCATACTGAGTGAACATGGTTACTACACTGCCATTGCAGGGAAATGGCACATGGGGTCTCCACCCTATACACCCCTGAAATACGGCTTCCTGTCCTCGTACGGCTATTTTGACGGCCAGATTGACCCATATACCCATGAATATAAGATGGAAGCCGGTTTTACTGAGCGCAGGTCGTGGCACCGCAACGACCAGTACCTTGATGAAAGCGGGACCCATGTAACCGACCTGATCACTGCCGAAGCCATAAGGATCATTGAGCAGGACCGAGATGAGCCGTTTTTCCTGTATGTTGCCCACCATGTACCCCACTTCCCCCTGGATGAACCCCACGAATGGATGTCGGTTTATGACGATGTTCCCCTGATGCAACCTTCACGCAGGCTGTTTGCCGCAAGTGTAACACACATGGATGACGGTATTGGACAGATCATTGATGCACTGGAGAGAACAGGGAAAAGGGATAATACCGTGATAATATTTATAAGTGATAACGGCGGACAGCACAGCTGGCACAGTATGACAGAATATCACGGAAATTATGCTGACAAACCGCATGTTGTGCTGGGTAACAACTATCCCTTGAGGGGATGGAAAACCGAATTGTACGAAGGGGGGATACGTGTGCCTGCTTTTATAAACTGGCGGGGACAGCTGGAGCCGGGAGTGATTGATTTCCCTGTTCATATATCAGACTGGCTGCCCACGCTGTGCGATGTGACAGGTTACAATAAGTCGTTGAGGCCGGATCTGGACGGCCGTAATATCTGGCCGATGATAACCGGAGAAAGAAGTTTCGAGGGTACACGCCCGACTTACTGGAAGACCAATGCAGCCTATGCTGTCAGAGATGGCAGGTGGAAGATGCTTGTTAACAGGAACACAAACAATGTCGAATTATATGATCTTGAAAATGATTTTCGGGAAAACAATAACGTAAGCAGTGCAAATCCCGAAATAGTGGAGAAGATGAAAGATCTGTTGGAGGAATTCAGAAAGAGTGACAGATAAATTCGGTTGGAAATCTGTCCGACAAATTTTATTTCCGTATTTTTATCCATGTTGTCAGGTTTATGTTCGCAAACACAAACTTACAACATGGGGTGAAACCTTCGGGGAGTAACCCCATTATTTTATTCACATTTTTTTACCCGGACACTACTGATATATTAATTACAGTTAATACATTATTTTAAAATTTAACTCCACAATCATGAATAGACTGAAAATTTCCATTACCGTTTTTTTTGCATTTTTTATGCTACTTCCTGTTAATGCGCAGAAAAATTACGACCAATCAGCAGCTGAAGAGCTTGGCTGGAAACTTGCTGCCCAAGCCTATACTTTCAGGCTTTTCACCTTTGCAGAGACTTTGGATAAACTAAATGAGCTGGGACTAAAATATGTGGAAATGTATCCGGGGCAGACCATTGGAGCAGGAATTGAAGGCACAACACACTATTCCATGGACACACAGACACGGCAAAAATTAAAGGACCTGCTTGATTCCAAAGGTATCAGGCTTATAAATTACGGGGTTGCCGGAGCCAATTCCACCGAAGAGTGGAACCAGTTATTTGGATTTGCATATGATATGGGGATAGAAACAATAATGATAGATCCCCGGGCCAGATATTTTGATCTTATAGAAGAGTTGTGCGAAAAATACGACATTAATGTTGGCATACATAATCATCCCAAGCCTCGTTCCGATTTCTGGAACCCTGATTATGCTATGTCTCAGCTGGCTGGACGAAGCCGGAAAATGGGCATCTGTGCAGATATCGGACATTGGGGGCGTTCAGGGGTAGATCCGCTTGAGGCGATTAAAAACACTGAAGGCAGGATTGTATCTCTTCATTTCAAGGATCTGAACCATTACGGGATTGGATCTCATGATGTACCATGGGGTGCCGGCGTATGTAATATAGCGGGCATTATGCATGAGCTGAAGAGACAGGGGTTTGAAGGAGTTTTTTCAATTGAGTATGAGCATAACTGGGAAAATTCAGTACCCGAAATAGCAGAAAGCATCGCTTATTTTAACAGGGTTGCATTCTGGCTGACGTCTGAATAGAAAATAGTCAGGATTTCTTTGAGCTTTTTTATGGGTAAATTTTTAGTACATAAAAAAGTAATTTGGATACAGTTTTGTCGATACCCAGCATGTTCTCTCATTTGTAAACCTGAGGAGTTTGACAAACAGACCTAATAAATAAAATTATTTGTTACCACGAATAATTAAAGAAATGGAAGAGAAACCAAAAACAACAGCAATTTCCCGCCGGGAATTTATCGGGAAAACCGCCCTGACAGGTGCAGCACTTACGATTGTGCCAGCTTATGCAGTAAGCGGCCTGGGGCATGTTGCACCAAGCGATAAACTGAATATTGCCGGGGTTGGGGTTGGGGGTATCGGGTTAAGGAACCTTAATATGATCACAGGTCAGAATATTGTAGCCCTTTGCGATGTTGATCATAATTATGCTGCAAAGGCTTTCAATGCATATCCTGATGCGAAGGTATACAAGGATTACAGGGTAATGCTTGAGAAACAGAAAGATATTGATGCAGTAATGATAGCGACACCCGATCACACCCATGCGGTAGTGTCTGTTGATGCCATGAAGGCAGGCAAGCATGTATATATCGAAAAGCCGCTTGCATTGTCGGTTTACGAGACCCGGATGCTGACCGAGACGGCACGCAGATACAAGGTGGCAACCCAGATGGGTAACCAGGGCAATTCAAGTGAATCTGTACGCAAAATATGTGAATGGATCTGGGATGGTGCCATTGGTGAGATAAAGGAGGTACACGCGTGGACTAACCGGCCTATATGGCCGCAGGGACTTGAACGGCCTGAAGAGACTATGGATGTTCCCGATACGCTCAACTGGGATCTTTGGCTGGGGCCTGCCAGATGGCGCCCTTACCATTCGATCTACCATCCATGGAACTGGAGAGGCTGGTGGGATTTCGGAACAGGTGCACTTGGAGATATGGGCTGTCATATTCTTGACCCTGTTTTCCAGGCCCTGAAGCTGAAGTACCCAATAAGTATCCAGGGGAGTTCATCGCAGGTGAACACTGAGAGTCCTCCTGTTGCTTCACGTGTCAGGTATGAATTCGCAGCAAGGGAAAATATGCCCAGGCTGGCCATGCCACCTGTTACGGTCTTCTGGTATGATGGCGGCCTGCGCCCGGATCGCCCGGCCGACCTGGAAGATGGAGAGCAAATGGGAGACGGAAACGGAGGAGCTTTGTTTATCGGATCCAAAGGAAAAATATCATGCGGACTTTTCGGCGACAATTACCATATTTTCCCGAAACACGTCAGGGAGAATATCAAAGACCCGGCACCATCCATAAGACGGGTAAAAGACGGAACAGAAGGCCACTGGAACGACTGGGTGCGGGCCTGCAAGGAGAGTCCAGGCAGCCGTGTTGAGACCAGTTCAAACCTTGAATATGCAGGGCCATTCAGCGAGAGCGTTGTAATGGGGAACCTGGCTATCCGCCTGCAGGAGCTTAATAAGACACTCCTTTGGGATGGTGAAAACATGCGCTTTACCAATCTGACCGATAGTGATGAGGTAAGAGTGGTGACGACGGACAGGTTTACCGTGGTCAACGGTGATCCCCGTTTTGACACCCAGTATGTTACAATTCCGGCGAAAGCTTCGGCAGAGGAATGGATAAAGCCTGTTTACAGGGAGGGCTGGTCTCTTTGATTTGCATCATACAGAGAAAGTGTTTAGGAAGCAGTAAACTGCCGGTACGGAGAAACAGGATATCGAATAAAGCACATGTTTATCAGGGAGTAACCCCATTATTTTATTCACAATATTTTACCCGGACAGTAGTGGTTTATTATACCTAATAACCAGGGATTATGCCAGGTTTGAATGTCCGCAACTTCTTTAAAAGGAAGGAGAACCGGGTTGCATTTATGTTCCTTCAGGGACAAGTATTTATTGGGTCGATTGTACAATGAGTTATATATTGAAATTAAAAATAAATAGAAGTTATGTCAAAATTATTAAAAGTTATAACAGGAATTTTTATTTGGACGATATGTTCAGTGAGTGCTCAAAATGTGGCTGATGTTCCAATTCCGACGCAAGCCCAGTTAGACTGGCAAAGTGCCGAACTGGTAGCCGTTTTTCATTACGACCTGCATGTATTTGACGGGAAAGACTACAACCAGTGGGAAAACCGGATTACTCCTGTTGCTGATTACAATATTTTTAACCCAACAAAATTAGACACCGATCAGTGGGTAAAAGCAGTAGCTGATGCCGGTTTTGAAATTGCTATCATAACTGCTACACATGAAACCGGTTTTGCTATATATCAAAGCGATGTAAATCCGTATAGCATGAAAGCTTTAAAGTGGCGGGACGGTAAAGGGGATATTGTAAGAGATTTTGTGGAATCATGTCACAAATACGGTGTGAAGCCCGGAATCTATATCGGTATTCGCTGGAATTCCTTTTATGGTATTTTTGATTTTATGGTGAATGGCGACAATCAATTTGCTAAAAACCGCCAGCAATATTATAACCGTATGGCTGAGGGAATGGTTGAAGAGTTGATGTCTCGCTATGGCGATCTGGCCATTGTGTGGTTCGATGGTGGTGCCCACGGTCCGGAGCTGGGTGGTCCGGATGTATTGAGTGTCTTCGAAAAGTACCAATCGGACTGCATTTTTTACCACAACTCACAACGTGCCGATATTCGTTGGGGCGGCAGTGAAACAGGCACGGTCCCCTATCCAAGCTGGGGGACTTACCCGTTTCCATATTCACATTCAACCAATCAGGAAGTAGTTCTTGCAAATGATTTTCAGTTATTAAAAGAAGGCGACCCGGATGGTGAGTACTATATGCCTGCCATGAGCGATGCCCCACTTAGAGGATACAACGGACGCCACGAGTGGTTCTGGGTAGCTGGCGATGAAGAACATATTTTCCCGTTGGAGAACCTGATGAATATGTACTATAAATCGGTAGGTCGCAATACCTCCCTGATCCTCGGTTTGACGCCCGATCCTGACGGACTGCTGCCCGAACCCGATGTGAAGCGGCTAAAAGAGTTTGGTGAGGAGATAAAACGCAGATTTTCAGATCCGGTTGCCTCGGTTTCAGGAAGAGGAAAGGAGATAAAACTCAGGCTTCCCAGGCGTCAATTGATTAACCACGTGGTTATTCAGGAAAATATTGCAGAAGGCGAACGTGTCAGGGAATTTATTATCGAAGGAAATACTGCTGATGGCTGGCAGGTTATATTTGAAGGTTCCTGCATTGGCCATAAATTTATTCATCGGTTTGATAATATGCAGGTGGATGAAGTGAGACTTAGAATCCCCGAATCAAGAGGAGAACCCCAAATTAAAACCCTCGAAGTTTTTAACGTCAATTAAAACATATGTATGAAACCCCCACCAGCCTTCGGCAGACAAAATAAGATGAATTTCACATCCAAAAACTATTGCAAAACGGGACAAAATAATGCATGTGAAATCGACGAA
>SLJO01000091.1 GCA_007135095.1 Bacteroidales bacterium
AATAATTTTCGGGATGGGTTATTATATCTGTTGTGCTAATGGCCTTGCACGAAACGTCCCATTTTTTCTGAAAGATGCCGACCAGTACTTCACCGATAAAAGCAGAAGTTCCTGCCCCTGTAAGAATTATGACGGGACTTTCTTTTTCCAGAACATCATTAATAACCCTTAAAATCTGATTTCTCTCTTTGATCACTTTCAGATAGGTCTTTTCCCACAAACCGGGTTGGCTGCATATCTCCCTGGCCGTGTCCAACCCACCCAGTAATTGTAAATCTTCAATCCGATAATCCAAATAAGTCATTCGATTACGTATTTCTTTTTCAATTCAAATATTTAAGTTCCCGCGCCAGACAATTCGACATGGCCTCATCAGGGTCGTTTTCAATGCCGGTCAATACCAATACCCTGCCTCTCTGCCTGGATTCCTGAGCAAAGTCGCATAAGTTCAGAAAAGTCATAAATATGTTTCTCTGTACCACTCGGCGTATTTCTCTAAATTGCTCCTGTAAGCCTCCAGTCCCAGGAGTTCTTCATCACAAATCAGGTAACTCATGTCGGCCCTTCTGAATGCAAAGTGCCTGGCCCGGTCCTGGGCGAAAAAAAACTGCTTTTCGGGTGTTGACAAACCTTTTGGCAGCCTTGTTTTTTCCCAGGTTGCAACCAGGTCGTCATAAACCCTTTTTCTGTCGGAAAGGCTGACGTCAATTATTTCCAGCCCTTTCAGCAGCGCTTTATATGCAGCTTCATGGCATAAAAAGTGTTGATTGTGGGCTTCCTTTATCGCTTTTTCCAGGTTGGAAAGCGACAGGTATGTATTGCAGGTATGTTTGACCAGGTCTGTAATGGACTCAAAAATCTCGAGGTCGTAACTGTTTTTGATGCCGGCATCAAAATTTGCCCGGATTATTTGATCGGCACGTTCCATTTGTTTCAGCTGCTCGATTGATTCCTTTACTTTTTCTGCATATTGACGGTTCCAGAATTCGCTATATTCCAGGATGTCACCGCGGGGAAGGTCGGGAAGGTGGGTTTTACCAATATCGCCATAGTGCCATACCCTGCGCTCAAACGATTTATAATAATAGTAGGAAGCTTTGTTCAGCAAAAGATAGAGCTCTTTCATATCCACAGAATTTTCCCCGTAATAATTCAGGAAAAAACTTTCGGTAAAATCTTCTAATGAGGGGTAGCTGCCACTCCAGGAGTATTCTGCCGAATTGATAAAGCTCATCATCCAGGCCTGGTTATGGAGGCCGGAATCATCCCATGAAGTGTTGATCATCCCATCGAACATTCCTGATTTTGCTGCTTCGGAAACTGCATTATAGGAACGTGTAAGGGCATTATCAACTTCAACTTCGTATCTATCGTCATATACCCCATCATGAACCACAGCACGCGTCTTGTAAAAGTAGGGTAAAAACAGGGGCTCTATTCCGGGATTGGGATCATACACATATACCTTGTAGCCGGCATTTTGAATCTCTTTTATGTTATCGCCAGCCCGTCCAAGTGTGACCATCCCTTTAAGAGGATTCAGTTCGGCATCCGGGATATACCTGCCGCTCCAGGACATTACCGTGCGGCCTTCCTTCATTAAGGGTTCTGCAGAGCGGTTAAGAAATTCAATCAATAGTCCGCGATTGCCAATTTCTTCTGCCCTTGCTTCGCAGCCACATTCGACACCCTGCCCCAACTCGTAGGTTTCGTCGGAACCAATGTGGATATATTCGGAGCCGGGAGTTGCCTTTATGGCATCCTGCCAAAGGTCGTTTAGCAGTTCATAACTCCCGTCTTTCAGCGGACAGAACTCCCAGTTGGATGCTGGTATTTCGCGAAGGTGGCTGTATTGAGGCCATTTCAGTATAAAACTGACATGCCCGAGACCCTGCACCAACGGTACAATCTGAATATGGTATTTCTGTGCGAACCGGGTCATTTCCTGCATCTCTTCCATGGTAAAGGCTCCGGGAGCTCCAATCACCGGGTGGCTTGGATACTCAAATTTATCTTCCCACTCCCATATAAGCATGTTGATTTTATAACGGGCCAGGTCACGGATAAAACTCTCTACATAAGAGCGTTTGTCCTGATGATGTTTTGTATCGTAATGAACGGCACGCATTTTAATATCAGGCCAGTCAGTTACCTTCATTCCGGCAACCCGGAAACCCTTCCGGGCATTCTGAATCAATTGAAGGACAGTTTGAGTTCCGTAAAACAGGCCATCCTCACTGTTGGCCGCTACTACCAGCTCATTCCGGGAAGTGGTTATCTGGTAGCCCTGTTCTTTTAATGATCCGGGTACATTCTGCCGTGTCAGCACTATTGACCTGCTGCCCTTTTTCCCTGATATTTCCACTTTTAGGTTCCATTCCTTTTCCAGGGAGCTGGCCAATTCTTCAGCAGTAAAACGGTCTGCATCTGAATGTGCCTCATCCAATACGATTGTCAGTTTATCAGAAAAAGTGAAATCGCTACCTCCCAAAATCACCTGTTGGGGATAAGGGATGACATGAAGGCCAATATTTGACAAATCGCTTGCTTTTGCTTCGTTAAAAAGAAACATAACTGAAATCAGTGACAATCCCAAAAACCATGGTTTTTGTAAGATATTCCTGAAAAGTTTCAATTTTAACGGGCTTTCCTTACTCAATTTTTCCTGCTTCATTATTATATCCTTTTATGGGTTTAAAATCCTGATGGTTTTAAAAGTTATTGTCTTTTTTCGGTCCATAATCCACTTCTCCATAACTCAAAAAGTTACGTTTCGTTAGTTATTATAGATTTAAGTATTTTGTTTCATTGTTTCACCGGGCAAATATAGAAATATTTGGAAATATTTGCTTATTGGCAATCAACCACTTCGGGGACGCCTCTTTTGACCAGACCGGCCAATAATGAACAGACCGACAGCCTCCGGGTCCGGGTTGCCATCATAACGTCAATGCTTTATTCATCTTATTTTGTCTGCCGAAGGCTGATACGGGTTTCATTGTTTTAAAATTACAGCAAACCATCCACCGGGGCCGGGCGTCGAAATTTCAACATTGCCGCCACCATTAATTGCAAATTGATCTCCCCAATCTCCCGTTGTTATGCTTATCCATTGACCGGCAAACCCGCCCGTAATGGATCCCAAATTCAGTTCAACGCTCCCTTCACCCGGGAAAAAAAGAACATATTTTTCGCCTTCAGAAGCGGCAAGGTAGGCCTCATTGCCATCTGCATTTGTCAACAGATCCATTGAGGGGGACAATTCCCACATTTTGACCTTCTCCTCAATTTTTCTAATCGTTTTAATACTGTTTATCGAAGGCAGGCTTAATCCCAGGCCGTGGGGGGGGCGGTGGAAACGGCTGGAAGCAAATCCTCCAAGGATATTCCTGCAGAATGTTTGAACGGCATGATCGGCAGTGATTCCACGATCCAGCCAGATTCCATGATTGCCTCCGTAGATTTTGGTGCTATTCACAGGACGCGGATCATTCCTGATGTGGTTGAAAACATACCGGGCATTGTCCCAATTCAGCCGGCCGGTGATATGACTGTTCTGGGCAATGTCAATGTACCCGTATCTTTCCGGGTGTTCTATGGTGCGTTTGTGAATATCTGCTTTTACATCCCAGTCATCCCACATCTGGGTAATGTAGATTTCTTTACCACCTGAATTCTCCCGGATAAACTCCGTCCAAAAAGTCGCCCATTCTTCGGTGCCGCTCGTTTCATTGTCGATACAATAAAGCACATTGTCATATTCCAGGGAAACTGACAATAGCTTTTGCACAAAAGCTTTCTGATATTTCAGCAAAATTGCGTTATTATCCAGTTCAGGAACCGTAAAGAAAAACGGCTGTTCATTCCTGCCGGGATGAGAAGGATAAAGGCTGTCCAGGCCCGTTTCGTGGTAAGTATAATTAATATTGTTTTTAGGGTTATATGGATCGCCGTGCCATTCATTCCGTGAATGGTCAAAACGATCCCATATCTCTATCTGAACAATAATGTCCCGTTCGTCGGTAAGTTTCAGCATATTTTCAAACAGGAGCCAATAATCTTCATTCCAATGATCCAGATCATATTTCCCCCCGGCACTAATAGCAAATGCGCGCTTATCGCCAGGGTCCCTGTCGCTCATGGTATTGCGAATGTAGTTGCCACCAATGCTTTTTAAGCTGTCCAGGTGGGATTTGATATTGCTGTTCTGAAACAGGTTGTCATTGTCGGTTGCTCCAAGCAGCAACAGTGGTTTATTTTTATATTGCCAGTAACGGGGATTTTCTGTGTAAGGCCTGATTGCCATTTCATCGGGCCCAGTTTTTATCTGGCTGGAAGAACACCCAAAACTAAGACTAAGTATCATTAGGGCTAACAGGCACAAGCTCTTGTTCATTCAGTTCATTTTTTGTGATAGTGAATATAACTTAATGGTTATTCCACCGGAATACATCACACCCGAAGGTGCTCTGCAAAAAAACGGGGTGATTTCACCTACGGGACCATTTACTGTCCCCAAATCCTGATCGTCGTTAAAAATTACCAAAATGCGCCAGGGAAAAAGGAGAAAAAAAATAATCCGGTGATAAATCCCCGGATTATTCAAACCTCAAAACCTAACCTGAAAACAAAAATAACCCTTATCTGATTCACAGGGCAAATATAAATTAACTATAACTCTTATCCAAGTGTTACGGAAGTTTATTTATGTTATTTTACTTATCTTACGGTTTTATTAATGTTTCACTTAATTGTTTCCTTAGTAATACATCAAATAATTGGTTAGTAAGTTTTATTTTATTTGGAATAGTTATTTACACCATATATATTTGATCTTTTATTGCAGGTTATTAGTGGTGACAGAACACGGGCACTCCCCTCTTCTGATTCCCGGTAAAGCATGCTTTCAAAACATTGGTTAAATTTGCACCGGATAAAATAATCACATTTTTTACGGTTGAATCCCCATGATACTGAGTATCACAAAAAACATGAGCAGAGAATGAAATTACAGGATAAGTTATTGGAAAACAAGCAAGATAAAAAAGCAATACTGGCATGCAATTTTTATAATTACGAAACACTTAAAGGAGTATGTCTTGCTGTAAAAGCACAGAAAGTTCCAATAATACTTCAGCTTACCAGGAGCTCAATTGAATATATGGGTTTGCATATGGCTGTGGCCATGGGCCGTACAGCGCTAGACCATTTTGGTCTGGAAGGGTGGATACACCTTGATCACGGCGATTCTCCCGAGCTCGCCTATAAATGCCTGGAAGCCGGGTTTGACAGCGTTATGATTGATGCAAGCGAGAAATCATTTGAAGAAAACATAATGATTACGAGACAGGTGGTGAAATATGCCCGTAATTATGGGGCCAGTGTTGAGGCTGAGCTCGGTTACGTGCCCAAGTTAGGACAATTGCAAGATAAATCAGGCTTCACGGAACCCGAAGAGGCTAAAAGATTTGTTCAGGAAACCGGAGTTAATGCACTGGCTGTTGCCATTGGTTCATCTCATGGTTTTTACAAAGAAGAACCGAAACTGGACCTGGAAAGGTTGGCGGAAATTAACAGGGTTGCTGATGCGTGCCTCGTATTGCACGGGGGCTCAGGGATTCCAGGTCATGTTCTTAAGGAAGCGGTAAAAAGAGGAATATGTAAAATTAATATTGCTACAGAAATTAAGAATATCTTTATGAAGACTCTTATCGGACTTTTGAAAGAAACTGAAGAGATCGACCTCAGAAAAGTCTTTCCTCCTGCAATAAATGCCGTTAGTTTACTTGTACAGGAGAAGCTGGCAATTGTCTCAAGTAACTCCCCTGGCGAACCGGTTGGCGGTTAAAGCTATAAAAACTTTAATTGCCATGATGACAATACAAAAATTTCCTTGCACTTTCATTCAAATCCAGACAACCTTTTCCTGCAGCACATCCCGGCCTGGATATTATTCCGTTATACCAAATAAATCAATATAATAAAGCTGATAAATTATGAAATCAAAATTGTGGTTATTCTACGCCTTGACAACAACTCTATTCTGGGGAATATGGGGAGCCCTTATCGAAGTTCCTGAAAAATTAGGGTTTCCTGCCACACTGGGTTATTCAGTATGGGCGTTAACAATGATAATCCCGGCTATTGTTGTAATGAGAATGGTTAAATGGAAGCTTGAGACAAATAAAAAGGCCGTTTTCCATGGGATGATTATTGGTCTGCTGGGAGCAGGCGGGCAACTGGTTCTTTTCCATGCCCTGGTGACCGGACCGGCATATCTTGTGTTTCCCTTTATTTCGCTTTCACCACTGTTAACAATTATTTTATCAACACTCATACTGAAGGAGCGTGCAAACCTCAAAGGATGGATTGGGATAATAATGGCAATCATAGCTATACCCATGCTCTCTTACCAGACACCTGACAACAGTGCCCAATTCGGCTTTTACTGGATATTTCTGGCACTTTTCGTGCTTTTTGCATGGGGTATCCAGGCATTTTTCATGAAGATTGCCAATAATCACATGAAAGCAGAGAGTATCTTCTTTTATATGACTGTCACTGGACTAATATTCATTCCCGTTGCCATTTATATGACGGATTTCTCTGTTGAAATTAACTGGGGGATGTCCGGACCCTACTTTACCGGGATCATACAGATATTGAATGCTGTCGGGGCACTGATGCTGGTGTATGCCTTCAGGTATGGCAAAGCAATTATAGTGAGCCCCCTGACAAACGCCGGTGCTCCAGTCATAACAATTATAATCTCACTTTCCATTTATGCTGTTATACCCCATTATATTATTATGACCGGGATGGTGCTGGCTATAGCAGCAGTTTTGCTTATGGCGCAGGCCGAAGCAAAGGAGGAGATAATTAAATAATTGCTGACCCCCCGGCAGACAGGGCTATTTAATTTGGGCCAGCTAAAGGATATTCTATCCGTGAATTAAGGAAAAGGAATATAATTGAATTATCGGGAGTACCTGATTTTATGGAAGAAGCAATTGATTATTTTTACAATTGCCGGAGCAGTTTCCCCGGATTGCAACTTTGCAGAGGATTGTGTTTCCCGCTCAACAGGAGATTTAATCAGAGGCAGGATCTGATGTCCTGGTTTGGATGCCTCTATATAAATGAGGACCAAAGGAACAAGGCATTAAGGTCAGAATTCCTGGCCGTTTCGAGGGTTTTATGCCGGAATTAAGTATTTTAAAGGTCAAAACAATTAAATCTTTGTTTTGCGGTTTCCCTTGCCTTGTCCATTTCTTTGAAGGCCCCTGTTCCGCCTGCCGCAGTGGTTGAAATTGCTCCGGTAAGATTTGCATATTGCTGGCATTTCTCAACAGGCGCACCTTTTACAAACTGGTGGATAAATCCCGCATTGAAACTATCGCCTGCCCCTATCGAATCTACCACATCGTTGTTTAAAAATGGCTCGCAATGGCTGATTTTACCGTTGTGAAAAACATATGAGCCATTATTTCCATCTTTTATTGCTATTACATTTGAGTGATCCTTAAGACTATAAAGGCTTTTTTCCCAATCGGCTGAACCTGTAATTGCGATGAATTCTTTTTTATTCGGCAAAAAGACATCAACAAACGGAAGAACCTCCTTCAGGTTGATATCCCATTTTTCCTCAGGATCCCATTGCGGATCAAATGAAACCGTAAGTCCCAGTTTCTTTGCTGTCCTAAATAGCCGGGGGATATCAGGAGCTATCCCGGGCTGAAGAAAATATGATGCAAAGTGCAGATGTTTTGCCAATTTAAGGTCATCCGGTTTTATCTGATCGATAGAAAAGGTCTTCATTGCTCCCTGGTATGTCAACATTGCGCGATCCTCTCCGTAATTCATAATCACCGTAAGGCCGGTCCCTATTCCTTCCTCAATATTTATTAATGATGTGTCAACATTATTATTTTTAAGGCACTCAATACAAAACAATCCAAAATCATCATTCCCGACATTTCCCGTGAATGCTACTTTTGTCCCGATTGCGCTTAGATTGCTTGCAAATATAGCTGAGGAACTTCCGAGTACAAGGTCCATCCGGTTTGCAATAATTTCTTTCCCGATTACAGGGAATTCAACTATATCATTTAAAAGCAGATCGGCGTTTAATTCACCTGCTACTATTACATCGTAATTCATACGAACAAACTATTGTTATCAAATTTATATTCAATTATTTACTAAGGCATGTAATTCATATTCGGTATTTCACTCGTATGGATCCCCCTGGTTTGTTCATGTCTTTTTGTGTCACT
>SLJO01000285.1 GCA_007135095.1 Bacteroidales bacterium
AAAGGGGCTCTTTCAGGGCATTAAAACAATAAAAACGGGCTGCACAGGCCCGTTTTTTTGCGTCCGGAATATATCAATTTCGTGTTTCCCTTCCCCCCCGGGCTGTAAAACGGGCTGCACAGGCGGGTTTTTTGTGCATCCGGAATTTATTAAATTCGTGTTTCCTTTGCCTTAAAGTGTGATGCCGATTTATTCCTTCCCGGGCTGTAACTTTTGCATAAGGATAATCGTCGTACTAATAAAAAACCACTGCCGGCGAAATGAGTATAGAACTTTTTAACAAATGTGTTGATGACCATTCTGATGCATTGTATCGTTTTATCCTGAAAAACATTAAGGACGAGCACAAAGCACGGGACATTGTCCAGGATGCCTTTGAAAAGCTCTGGCAAAAGCTGGAAACGGTGCTGCCCGGTAAAATTAAGTCATACCTGTTCACTGTTGCATATCATACTATGATAGACATGCTCAGAAGAGAAAAATTGAATGCCGCTATAGATATAGCAACTGACCAGCAATACTCACACACAGATCAGTACAATGACTTAAATGAAGTATTGCATGAAGCAGTCGGACGGCTCCCCGACATTCAGAGATCGGTGCTTATGCTGAGGGATTATGAGGGTTATTCCTATAATGAAATTGCTGAGATTACCGGGTTAAACGAGTCTCAGGTTAAAGTGTATATCTACCGTGCACGGGTATTTTTAAAAAAGTATATCGGGAAAATGGAGGTGCTTATCTGAAATGGTCAGCATACAAAGAGATAAAACTGAATTCAGGACTGATTCGTTAATACGAAACTGATATTATGAAGATCAACAAGGAAACCTATCAGGCTTTTTTGCTCGATATGACCGAAGGAAGGTTATCTGCCGGGCAGCAGGAAGAGTTGCTGCGCTTTCTTGAAGAAAACCCGGGGCTTGAGGCCGATCCTGATATCGGCAATATTACCCTGCCCGTCTCGAACATTGCCTACCCCTCCAGGGAGGGCCTGAAGAAGGGAGCATCGGCTGAAGAGATCACAACGGGCAACTATGATCAGTTTTGCGTTGCCCGACTGGAAGGCGATCTTTCGGCGTCCGGTGAAGAGAAGCTTGACGCTTTTCTTGAAAGCAATCCCCTTTGCGCCGCTGACGCTTTGATTTATAAAAGGCTTGTGTTAAAAGCTGATGAATCGGTGGTTTATCCCGATAAGGAGAGTCTGAAAAGCGGCCGCATAATATCTGCAGGCATTAAGTGGTATCAGCAAAAAAGGGTAATTTACCGGGCAGTTTCCGTTGCGGCCTCTATTGCCATACTTTTGTCGGCTTACTTTTACATGCCTGATAACACACGGCAGGAAGCAAAGGTTACTTTGCCCGCACGGGATATGGTGGTCCTGCCGGTTGATGCCGGATATCGTGCCGGTCAGCAGGTTATAATCCCTTTACCTGCAGCTCCTGAAGCCAGGTTACCGGAAGTAACAGACCAGGTCAGGCGCGGTGGCGGCGACCAGGATCCCATGGCAGTCCGGGCAGAGCCGTTAACATTCACAGAAAAGTCCGACATTAAAGGCCTGCGGGTTATATCCTCCATGGCGCTATCTCCCTCCGGTCCTCCTGGTATTGCCGAAGTGTACAGGCAGCCGCCAGGGGAAACAGGGGGTTCCCGTAACCGGGAATCATTGGTGCGCGGGCTCGTCAGTTCCCTTGCACGCAGGAATGGCCCGCAGGATGATCCTGACCCGATATCCGCGGTGCGCGGACTAATCGTTTCCCTCTCGGGTGAAAATGATGAGAAGGAAGAGCGCGGTTTATCATTCTGGGATGTTGCCCATGCCGGGGTAAAGGGGATAAACTCGGTTGCCGGCACCGGTATGAGCCTTGAACATGAATACGATCAAAACGGCAATCTTGTTCAACTTACATTTTCTTCCAGGATCATTGAATTCCAGCGCTCATCATCATACACCGAATACACCGATTAGAGTCAGTAACGGGGAATTTTTTTTTTCTGTTCCCGGTAGTGATGCCTGTAACAAATCAGGATAGCTGAACGTCATAGTTAAAACATGAGGCATTTTTCAAATAATTTATTTTTTTAATTTCTTAATATTTACAATCATGCAAAAGAAATATGTAAACATGCTGATTTGCACCCTGGCTGCAATAATGGTTTTTCAAACACATGCCGCCGCGCAGACAAGTGATGAAATGGTTAACAGGGCTGAAATCCTTGAAGAGGGTGTGGTTCAGGAGCAGGAAAGGGATGCTGTAACCCCTGGAGAAGAGGCGCCTCAGGAGCAGGAAAACGACACCATTGTCATCAGGGCCGGAGAAACAGACACTACTACCATCAGAATCGGAGGCCGGACAATCAGGATCATTGATAAGAATGACGGCACTGATGTAAGCATACTGGACAGGGAACCACGGCGGGAGGTAAATGACCGCCGGGCCCGCCCCTTTAAAGGGAACTGGCGGGGACTGGAGATAGGACTGAATAATTATGTAAACGGCGATTTTTCTGTATCCCTGGATCCCGGCGAAGATTTCATGGAACTCCATGCAGCCAGGTCATGGAATATAAACTTTAATTTCTTACAGTATGATCTGACCTTGCGGGAGAACAATATCGGGCTGGTAACCGGGCTGGGCCTGGAACGAAACACCTACAGGTTTTCAAATAATGTCAGCATTACCAAGCAGGACGGGGTAATCGTTCCCGTTGATTATGATCAGGCAGGAATACGTCTCGACAGGACGTTGTTTAGAACATATTATCTGGCCGTTCCCCTGTTAATCGAGTTTCAGACAAACCATCCGAGACGGTCACAAAGGGCGTACTTTTCAACCGGCATCATCGGCGGATTGAATATCGGTTCCAGTACAAGGGTTGTTTACCGCGATAACACGGGAAGAAACCGCGACCGGGTGCGTGATGATTTTTATCTTTCGCCGTTCCGTTACGGCTTAACAGCCCGGGCCGGCTACCGCTCCCTTAACCTTTTCGCAAATTATTACCCCACCGGTCTTTTCCAGGATAATAAGGGGCCTGAGCTGTACCCGGTTTCCGTTGGGTTTTCCATTCTCGGGTTTTAAGGGACCCGGCAACCCTGGTACGAACACTTGGTTTATCCGGTCACCCGATCAGCACTGGGATTCTGCAGTCAAAAACAGCCTTGCAATAATGCCCCTTCATTTGCAGGCTGTTTTTTTCTGTTTTGGTTATTGCTGATATTCATTATATTTTTGTTTAATTAAAATTCATTGCATTCGCAATCCACTAATTCAATGCTTAATTCTAATGGGCGAATTAAATTCCTTATCAGAGGTTGAAAAAAAACGGTATAAGCTGCAGATGCGCCTTGACGGGATCGGTGTCAGCGGGCAGGAAAAACTCAAGAATGCCAGCGTACTGGTTGCAGGTATCGGAGGGCTGGGTTCCCAGGCACTGCAATCTCTTACAGCAATGGGTGTTGGGACACTTGGCCTTCTTGATTTTGATTACATAGAGGAAGAAAATCTCAGTCACCAGATTTACTATGGAATGCAGGACATAGGCAGGCTCAAGGCTGTTATAACAAGAAAGCGATTGACACGGCTTAATCCTTTAATTCAGTTCAATATGTTAAATATTGAGCTGAACAGCGACAATGCCGGTTTAATAATCCCCGGTTACGACATTATAATTGATGCAACCAACAAAAAAATGACTCATTATCTGATAAGTGATGCATGTATCAAATATGGCAAGGTGATGGCTTACGGATGTGTGTGTAATATGGAAGGCCGGGTTTCGGTTTTCAACCACCGGGGCGGCCCCTCTTACCGGTGTGCATTCCCTGAAGATAAAGACACTGATACTGATAATCCTGCCAGGGAGAGCACGGGAATGCCCGGGATTCTTCCCGGTTTAACCGGTTACTACCTGGCCAACGAGGTGCTGAAGGTTATTACCGGAAATCCTGAAGTCATTTCCGGAAGGGTCATGATAGTCGATGTCTTTAGTTATCAGAACAGGTTTATTGAGGTAACCCGCGATGAGGCGAATTTTAAGCAGAGAGGCGGGGTATCATAATTCAGCCATCATGAGATTATTATTAATAAGCAATTCCACAAATGCCGGGGAGCCATATCTTGACTATCCAAAAGAAAGCATCCGGAAATTCCTGGGCCCGCAAGCTATTAAAGCCCTGTTTATTCCGTATGCCGGAATTACCGTTACCTTCAGCGACTATGAAAAAAAGGTGAAGGATCGCTTTATTGAGGCAGGGCACGATATTGTTTCCATCCACCACTATGATAATCCCGCGGAAGCAGTGAATGGTGCCCGGGCAATCGTAATCGGTGGCGGCAATACTTTCAGACTGGCCGAATTACTTCACAAATACGGCCTGGTTGAAATAATAAAAGAGAGGGTAACCCGGGGCATTCCTTTTATTGGATGGAGTGCGGGGGCCAATGTAGCCTGTCCTACCATTTGCACAACAAATGATATGCCTGTAGTACAGCCGGCTAGTTTCACGGCCATGAACCTCGTGAAATTTCAGATCAATCCGCATTACCTTGATGCCAATCCTGATGGCCATGCAGGTGAAACAAGGGAGATGAGGATAAATGAATATATCGAGATCAACAGGGACATATATGTGGTTGGCTTAAGGGAAGGCAGTATGCTGTTAATTGAAGATGACTCTATTGAACTGATTGGTTCACGAAAAATGAGGGTTTTCAAATATGGTTCCTCACCTGTGGAGCTTGGTCCGGAAGATGATCCTGGTTTTTTGGTCTGAAAGAACCGGCTCATGCTATCCGCGCTGAATGCACAGCCTCCTTGTTTTTATCAACAATAAATCGGGAAGTCTAAAATTTTCGGATTGAATTTTCCGTTTAAATCCAGGCGCATTGCCTGAAATACACATGACCGCTTACAGTGCCTGCCTCATTCCGGCCGGTGTTTAACAGTTTTATCATTATATGTCGAGAAAATTAAAATATATTCTGGCCGCCGCACTGGGTTTGATTTCCATGATTATTATTACCGGCATGATCATTGCCTGGTATTATCAGGATGAGGTCAAACAACTTATGATAAACGAGGTTAACAAGCATGTAAATACCGAGATCAGGGTCAGCGACATCTCCTTTTCGGTACTACGCAAATTTCCCCGTGCTTCTGTCGAGTTTAAAGACGTCCTGATAAAGGTGCCCGAAGGATACGATCACACCGAAGCTCTCCGGACCAGTTCTGATACCCTTTTTACGGCAGAAACCCTTTTTTTGCAGTTCAACATCAGGGATATTTTCAGGAAGCACTACAGAGTTACCAGTATCAATGCACGCAACGGCGTTCTTTTTCTTGCGGTGAACTCCCGGGAACAGGAGAATTTCCGGTTCTGGAAAACATCAGATTCCCCCAAAGAGGGCTTTAATCTCGATTTGCAGGACGTGCGCCTTAACGGTTACCGGTTCAGGTTTGGCGACCATCCCAGGGAGATTTACCTGGATTCAGACCTCAGGCGGCTGGAAATGAAGGGTGACTTCAGCAAGTCCTCATTCCGGCTGACAGGTGCAGCACAGGGGATCAGCAACGAATTCAGTCATAAGGGGATTATATATTCCACCCGGCAGGAAATTTCCCTGAGAGTGTCGCTCAAGGCTGATGATGACCTGATCGGGATTGATCAGGGAACGATTGAACTACCGGGCATTAAGCTCCTGGCATCGGGCCGGTATGATAAAGGTGAGAATGGACGCATAGATATGGATTTTTTGGGTCACGGACTCGAAATAGCCTCATTTGTCAGGTTGTTGCCTGTCAACAATCGGAAGGGCCTGGATAAATATAAATTTGAAGGTAAATTTGATTTGGAGGCAACCCTGTCAGGACACCTCAGCAATACCCGGTCGCCGTCTGTGATGGCCACCTTTAAAACTGAAAGAGGAGGAATAAGGCGCCTTGATACCGGAATGAAGCTGACTGATATAAACATGAATGGTTATTACTCAAACGGCAACCATCAGAATCCCGAATCTTCAACTGTTGTCATTAACAGTTTTTCCTCGGTGTTCGGCAATGGAAACCTCAGCGGGAACGCCAGTATTTACAATTTTTCACATCCCTCCATCGGGTTTGACATCAATGCCTCATTTTTACTCGAGGAGCTGGCAGGTTTTTATAAACCCGAAACTATCCTGCAGATGGCCGGCCGCATAAATACCAAATTGTCAGGAAAAGGGCAGTTGGAAAAATTTGCAATGCCCGGTTCCTCGGAGATTAGCAATTTAGGGCTGAACGGAATGCTTGAAATTGAAAACGGAATGCTAGAAATGTTTCAGGGGAAATATATTGCCTCGGAAATAGACGGAGAACTTTTTTTCGGAAGACTGATCAGGACACCCGGTCTTTCATTTAATGTAGGCAATGATCATTTCCTAATAGCAGGAGAGATCGACAACGGACTCCCCTGGCTGCTGGGTGATAACAGGACTATGAGCATTACCGGCAGCCTGTATTCGGCAAACCTTGATATCGACAATTACCTTCAGGAATCGCGGGAAAGAGGGGAGAGCAAAACAGAACATGAAGAACTGCTTTTCCCCGACAACCTGGAAGTGAATCTTGACTTTCTGGTTGATAACCTGAATTTCAGGATGTTTTCTTCCACCGGATTCAGTGGAAAGCTGAGCTATAAACCACATATGATGGTTCTGAATTCAGTGGATTTCAACTCCATGTCAGGAAAAGTTACCGGCAATGGAGTTATTGTCCAGAGACTCAATGGAGATTTCATGGTACAGTCGCAGTTACAAATGAACGATGTTGATATGCAAAGCATGTTCCTTACCTTCGGCAATTTCGGTCAGTCCTTTATTCACGGCGACAATCTTAAGGGCAGCCTCTCGGGCAACCTCGGCTTTATTTCGGAATGGACCCGTGATCTCAGGTTAAAAAGCGACAAGATAGTTGCTGACAGCAAAGTCGAAATCAAACAGGGCGAACTTGTAAATTTCGAGCCCATGCTTGGCCTGGCCCGTTATATTGATGTTTCTGAATTAAGGCATATCCGCTTTTCAACCCTTAATAATGAAATATTCATACGAAATAATGTTGTAACCATACCCCAAATGGATATAAACTCTTCAGCCTTCAATATAAGCGGATCAGGAACACACCGTTTCGACGGCCATTTCGATTACCGGCTCCGGGTACGGCTTTCCGATGTCTTGTTTGGCCGGGCAAGCAGGTCAAAACCTGAGAATACAAAATTCGGCATTATAGAAGATGACGGTCTGGGACGAACAAGCCTCCACCTGCTGGTTTCAGGAACCTCCGACGATTACAGCGTGTCATATGATCACAGGGCTGTTCGTGATGTGATAAGGGAAGGCATTGCCAACGAGAGGAATGTGTTAAGACAGTTGTTCCACAAAGAATTTGGATGGTTTGCATCCGACAGCACTGCAACCGGCCCGGCAGACACCAGGGACGCCGGCCGGCCCGGCTTCCGGATATCATGGGATGAAGAGGACGGAAAAACCTCTCCCCCCCCTCAGCCTTCCACTCCTGAGACTCAGCAAAACAAGCCCGAGGAAAGGAGATTTAAGATAATATGGGATGAAGAAGAAAAACCCCGGTAACACAGTTAAAGACATCAAGAAGAAAATAGATTGTTAAACCCCCTGCTAATCCTGAGAATTTGAGTATTTATCAAACCAAACAAAGATGGAAGCTCGGACTTTTTGTTCTTGCGGTTTTAATCGGGTTCTCTTCGATCCTGGTCACCAACCACATTGCTAAAAGCCTGGCCCGGGAGGAGAGGAAAAAAATGGAGATATGGGCAGAGGCTACACGGGAAATTGCTGATATGGATTCGGAGATAGCCGACTTTACATTTTACCTCAGGGTGATACAGGATAACGAGACCGTACCTGTTATTGTAGTCGACCAGGACCAAAACATCCTTGATCACCGGAATCTCAGCCCGTCACGTACCGACAATCCCGGCTATCTGCACAAGCAGCTTACAGCCATGAAAAAGCAAAACACTCCGATCGAAATAGAATTTTTTGACAATGTAAGCCAGTTTATTTATTACGGTGACTCAAGGCTTCTAGTTTGGCTGGTTTATTATCCATATATACAACTTCTGGTAATAGTCCTTTTCCTGTTTGCAGCATATTATGCTTTTAATGTTTCCAGGAAGGCCGAGCAGAACCAGGTATGGGTCGGCATGTCAAAGGAAACTGCCCATCAGCTGGCCACTCCTACCTCATCTTTGATGGCGTGGCTTGAGATCATGAAAGAAAAGCAGGAAGACAGTGCTATGCTTGATGAGCTGGAAAAGGACATAATACGCCTTGAAAAAATAACCGCCCGGTTTTCAAAAATAGGCTCCCGGCCCCAGGTGAAGGAAGAAAATATTAATGCCGTCATTGACAATGCCCTGGACTACCTGCGTGCCCGGTCACCCAAAAAGATCATTTTTGAAAAAAAATATAACGATACCGGCAAGGTCATTGTACCTGTTAACGCCCCGTTGTTCGATTGGGTTATTGAAAATGTTTGCAAAAATGCCCTTGATGCCATGGAGGGACAGGGAATAATAACAATAAACCTTGAAAATCTTGAGAAAAGTGTTCATATTGATATCAGCGATTCAGGCAAAGGGGTTCCCCGGAGGCATTTTTCGACGATATTCAAACCCGGGTATACCACCAGGAGGAACGGCTGGGGACTGGGGTTGTCCCTGTCGAAGAGGATCATTGAACAGTACCATAACGGGAAGATCTTTGTCCTTAATTCAATTTTAGGCACCGGAACTACAATAAGGATTATCCTGAACAAAAAAACAGGGGAATAACTCACAAAAATATGGCATCAGCGTCAAAACCGCTTAAGAGGGAAGATATATGCATAATGGCCCCTGCAGGTTCGTGGGAATCGCTGAACGCGGCCCTTGAGGCGGGCGCTGACGCCGTTTATTTCGGGACAGGCAAGCTGAACATGCGCTCGCGTTCCTCGGGGAACTTCACCGTTGATGACCTGGGGCCCGTAGCATCCCTTTGCCGGGAAAAGGGCATCAAGTCGTGTTTAACGATAAATGCACTGTTGTATGATGAGGATATCCCCGGAATGAGAGAACTCATTACAGAGGCAAAAAGACAGGATGTTTCAGCCCTTATCGTGAGTGACATTGCTGCAATAGAATACGCACATGAAGCGGGGATGGAGGTGCATATATCTACCCAAATGAATATCAGTAATATCGCAGCTGTAAGATTTTATTCACGGTTCGCCGACGTAATGGTCCTGGCCAGGGAGCTGAGCCTTGATCAGATCAGGGATATCGCTGTGGCTGTTGAAAAAGAGAAAATTACCGGTCCCTCAGGGCATAAGGTGCGCCTGGAGGTGTTTATCCATGGTGCCCTATGCATGGCCATTTCAGGGAAATGCTATCTCAGTCTTCATGAAAGCGGCTTTTCCGCGAACCGGGGTGCATGTCTTCAGATATGCCGCAGGACCTATACCGTCAGGGAGAAGGAAAGCGGTCGCGAGCTTGATATCGATAATGAGTACATTATGTCGCCAAAGGACCTCTGCACAATTCATTTTTTAAACCGGATTGTTGACTCGGGAGTTGCTGTCCTTAAGATCGAGGGCAGGGCGCGGTCGCCGGAATATGTAAAAACAGTCACGGAGTGTTATCGCGAAGCTGTTGATGCAATAATTGATGGCAGCTACAATGAACCGCTGATAGCCTTATGGAAAGGGAGGCTGGCCACCGTTTTCAACCGGGGCTTCTGGGATGGATACTATCTTGGTCAGAACCTTGGAGAATGGAGCCATACCTACGGATCCAGGGCAACCAGGAAAAAAATCTATGCCGGGAAGGCGACAAACTATTTTTCAAAGATTGGTGTTGCTGAATTCTATATTGAGAATGGTTCAGTTAAAGAGGGGGATGAGGTTTTGATAATCGGGCCGACAACAGGTGTCATTCAAATGCGTTTGCCTGAGATAAGAAACGACCAGGGGCCCGCCAGGGAAATCAGCCGGGGAGAAAAGTGTGCCTTCCGGGTAGATGCCGAGGTCAGGAGATCCGATAAATTATATCGTCTCGAAATGAACGGTTCATGATTGCGCCGGGATTTTCAATATCCCTACAAAATGCAATGAAAATTGTATTTTGTATTATCAGCATTCCAGGTGATCGGGGTTGTCCAGTTCGTACAGATATTTTTCGCGTATGAATTCCAGTTGCTCAATGGTCAGATCCTTACCGAAAATTCTGACAAGATCATGAATTTCTTCGAGGTAAACAGCCCCTATTGCAGCATCAAAAGAATACTTGTCGATGTTGCCCCTGATGTAATGGGTGATCTTTTTAAAAAAGTCCCAGTCGGGCTTGCAGGGTATCTCAAAATACCAGACAAAAGGGTTGTCGCGGTTTACGAACAAATGATCGCTGATTTTAACAAATGAGAATAACCTCTGTATCCTGATCAGTGCTTCTACCCTGACATTCTTTGTTTTGCAGAAAGCTATACCCTCCTCTGTAAAAGCCTTTTGTATGCGGTCAATACAATCAAAACAGTCAAGGTTCTTTAACCTGATAAAGTGATATGTTCTGTTGGAGATTTCAGCCTCCCCGAAACTTGTGTCAAACCTGTCCCTTAAAAGGCCTTTGATTTTTTTGGCTTTCCTTAGAATATCCTCCGGGTCGTATTTAATTTTAGTTACAAGGTAAATATCATGTGGCGTAATGGTTTCGGGAACATTGTCCCCGTGGTACCCCGGGTAGGGGCGCGAACTTTCCAAAACCAGCGTACCGGGCATAACCGAATGCTCAATGTTAATAAGTTCTTCCTCTTTGGTTATTGTTCCGGTTGCATTTATGACATCATCTGTTATCATATCTTTTTGTTGTTTATACAAAATTAAATAAATAACAGTGAAAGGTCAAAAGAAAATCCCCCTATCCCAGATGATCGGGATGGGCAATTTCATAAAGATATTTCAGGCGGATAAAATTAAGCTGTTCGAGCGTCAGGTCCCTGCTGAAAATCCTTACCATGTCATGCAGCTCTTCCATGTAAACAGTTCCCAGGGCTGCGTCATATGAATAGTAATCCACGTTGCCCCTGATGTAGAAGGTGATTTTTCTGAAGAACGGCCAGGGGGGCCTGTCAGGTATTTCAAAATAATGCATTAATGGATTATCGGTATCGCGGTATATATTGCCGTCCATTTTCTCAAATGAAAAGAACTTCTGGAGATATATAAGGGCATCGCCGCTGACTGATTTCTTTTTGGCAAAAGTAATTCCCTCCGACATGAAAGCTTCCTGGATTGACCTTATACAGTCCATGCGCTCCAGATCTGCCAGCCGGATAAGCTGATAAGTATTCTGGGAAATTTCTGCCCTGCCAAAGCTTGCATTGAACTTGCAGGGAAGTTTTGCCCTTACCTTTTTGGCAGCACGCAATATATCCTCGCCTTCATACCTGATGTCAGTAACCAGGTATATCAGGTTGGGATCAGGCCCTTCGGGCAGACTGTTTCCATGATACCCCGGAAAAGGATGGAGGCTTTCCAGCACCAGTGTATTGGGCATTGTAAAGAGTTCAATATTTATGAGATCCTCTTCCTTGGTAATACTGCCGTATGCTTTTATTAATTCGTCTCCTATCATATCAGTAATGTTTATACAAAAATATTAATTACCCGTGATATAATCAGATTCCCGGAAACAATTTTACCATTATATTTTTCAGCACATTAATATTAACCGGTTTTGCGATAAAGCTATTCATACCTGCCTCAATGGCCTCGGTTTTATCAGTTTCCCCCGCATTTGCTGTCATAGCAACGATCGGCATGTTGTGCCCAAGACTTCTTATCTCATATGCTGCATCCAGACCGTTTTTCTCGGGCATGCGGATATCCATGAAAATAATGTCATAATCCTTTTCTACTGCTTTCCGCAAGGCTTCCCTGCCGTTTACAGCAATATCGATATCGTAGCCCAGTCTTTTAAAAAGAGACCTGGCTACTATCTGATTTGAAGCGTTGTCTTCTGCAACCAGGATTTTCAGGTCATTGCCGACCGTCCCGGAAGGGTTTTTCAGGTCATTACCGATCTTCACATGCCTGAACCTGGCATTTATGATATCAGTAATTTCTGCCCTGCCGCATGGCTCTATAAGGTAATGATCTGCACCCAAACGCCTGCTTTTGATAATATTCCCTGTTTTATTCACCGAACTTATCAATACCACCAGATGCCCGTCGCCGATATTATTTTCATGAAGGCTGCGGGCTATTGCAAAACCATTGCTTTCCGGAGAATCAATAATGAAGATGACAGACCAGCGGTGCGCCGGATCCGCCGCACGGCTTTTGATCAGTTCGGTGGTCGAATCATTGAATATGGTTGTTTCACACGGGATGCCCAGTTTTTTGAGAATTCCCTGGATCCCGGGTTTCCTTTTGAATTCCCCGGCCAGGACAAGGGCCCTGATATCACCCGCATTATTAATATGTTCAAAATCAATCTTTTTCCCCGGCATGTCGTTTGAATAAACCTGCAGAGTAAAACTGACCCTTGTCCCGGCCATTTCAGCCTTTTCCGGGTTCAGCGGACTTTCTATCTGCATTTCGCCTTTCATCAGCTCAATAAGCTGCCTGGTTCTGCTCAGGCCGGGACTTCCCTCTGACAAAAGTTCAGTGGCATTCTGCCCGTTGAGCTTATAAAGGAGTCGGGCCGGGATACCGGATCCGGTATCTTCAATAATGAACCCGAGCATTATATTTCCTTCCAGCTGTTTATTCGGCTTAACGGTGAGGCTTATTTCTCCTTTTTTGGTGTATTTCAGGGAGTTGCTTAAGAGCTTTGAAATCACCTGCCGTATATGAAAGGGATCACCTATAAGGGATTTTGGAATAGTTTCATCAATCATTATCCTTATGGGTATGTTTTTCCTTCGTGATTTGTTTGCCATGGAGCCGGCAGCCATGTTTATTTCCTCCCGCAGATCAAACGGGATCTCTTCCATTATTGCCTTTTCAGTTTCGAAGCCCGAAAAATCAATGATATCGTCCACCACCACAAGTATATCTTCGCAACAGCTGCGTATCAGCTCAACTTTGTCCTTATCCCATCCTCCGGGACCTGCCTCCGCTTCCAGTAAATCGGCCATATTAAGGATGCCGTTCAGCGGGTTCCGGATATCATGACTTACCCTTTTCAGGAACTCCGTTTTTGCCCGGCCCCAGAGAAATTCTGTCTTTCTTGCCTTCTCAATGGGACTTATGTCGATAAAAGCTTCCATGATCACCTGCTCTCCTGAGAAATTAACCGGGATATCCTTTTTATACAGGATTACCTCTTCTTCCCGGTCAGTGTCATAATATACGAATTCACTGGTATCTTTTTGCCCCTTTGTCTGCTTGCCGGAAGAGCCACGGAACAGAAAGAACAAATTTGAAATATCTTTTCCAAGAACCTTTCCGGCATCATCGATCTTCAGTATATTCAGTGCTGTACTGTTGATCATCGACAACCTGCCATCTCCTGTTTTCATCATAATTCCCACGGGCAGTAGTTCAAGGATTTTTTTCAGCTCTTTTTCCGACTCGGCCGATTTTCTTCTTTTCCTGCGTTCATTTCTAAGAAGGTATAGGGATGCTGCGATTATAAGGACCAGAAGAACGAATGTTGCCCCCGATAATATGACCATGCTCCTTATGGTGCCGGCAGCCTGAACCCCTGAATCCATCGAAAAAACAACAATTAACTCCTGGTGGGGAAGACGTAACGGATACCAGGCTGAAATAATAGCTGCCTGGCCCTGTTCGGCTTTGCGTTTATGGACAGTGCTTCCGGCGGAATCATGATTCGCAGGGATATCGGCCGGACTGGTCAAATCATTTGCAATTGTAATACCGGAACCGTTTGCACCAAGGATGATTTCGCCGTTCTCATTTACCAGCCATTGCTGCAGGGTATTATCTATTTGGTAAAGAGCAAATACAGACTCAGTAAAACCTGCAACGTCAATTCTCAGCACAAGGTTGGCCGCAAGTCTGTCATCCCTGAATATGGGAATGGATAGAACCGATTCACCATTAACTGTCTCGACATGCTGATTTGCATGCAGGTACCGTTGTTCCCTGGAAATGTAAATGTCGGTAATCTTATTCCTCCCCTGATCCTTAAATACATGGTACACATTTTTCCGGTCGTCATATAAGGAAATGCTTGCCAGAAGGCCACTGTTACGGAAAAAAAACGGTTCGATGGTGCTGATATGCATCGATGAAGCTTCAGGATCATGAAAAAAATCCGATAAGTCGTCATTGTCGAGAATGGCATTGATTTCTTTCATGAAACCCGAAAATGCCAGTTCAATTTGCCTCCCGCACATCCCGGTCTGATTCATCAGCGTATTTTCCTGATGATTGATCTGTTGCCGGAATATATTGATAAAGGAATAAAAATTAACCCCAAGGAGCAGAAAAATAAAGGCACTTATAAACAGGTAAATTCTTTGCATCAGATTAGGGTACGAATTGGATGTTGAAAGATAAAAATAAAATGTTATAATAAGCCACATGATGCCTGGTATCATAAAAAAAAGGCTCCCGGGGCGCCACTATCGGGGGAATTGACTGCGGGCGCTAATTGCCTGCCTGACCCGGTCATTCAGGCTTGCTGCCGGGGGGAGTTTTCTGATCAGTATTTTGAATTACGGTATCTTCCCTTGTCCTCAAAATATAAACTAAGGTAACTTTCATACCTGCTGAGACTTATCCTGTTTTCCTCAACAGCTGTTTTTACTGCGCACCCGGGTTCACTTATATGCAGGCAATTGTAATACTGGCAATTTTTTGATGCCGAAAAGATCTCCGGAAAGAAATGTGAAATTTCTTCCCTGTCCATATCAATAATCCCGAAACCCTTAATGCCGGGAGTATCAATAATAAATCCGCCTGAAGAAAGCCTGAACATTTCAGAAAAGGTTGTGGTGTGCTTCCCCGTCGCATGCAATTCGGAAACAGCCCTGGTTTTAAGGTTAAGCGAGGGGTCCATTGCATTGATGATTGTTGATTTCCCAACACCCGAATTACCGGCAATAAGATTGATCTTATTGTTCATCATTGCCTGTAACTTGCTGATTCCTTTTTTCTGAACGGCAGATGTCTCGATTGATTCATATCCTATTGAGCCGTACATTTCCCGCAGCTCCTTCATTTCATCGATAACTTGTTCATTGTAAAGGTCCGTCTTATTGAAAATTATGACAGCCTTTATTTCATATGCCTCACTCGTTGCAAGAAAACGGTCAAGAAACCGAAGGGTTGTTCTGGGCGATACGAGTGAAATCATTATAAAGGCCTGATCAAGGTTGGCCGCGAGAACATGGGATTCTTTTGATAGTTTGGATGATTTCCTGATTATATAATTTTTGCGCTTTAGTATTTCGGTTATTATCCCGGTGCCTTCATTTTCGAGCCGGTCAAACTTCACCCTGTCGCCTACGGCTACCGGGTTGGTGCTGCGTATGCCGTGGGTCCTGATCTTCCCCTTTATCTTGCAGGGAACCGTTATGCTGTTGTCGGCAAGCACGGTATGCCAGCTTCCCGTAGTCTTTATTACGATTCCTTTTTCCAAAACAACTTTTTTGAACTTATGAACTCATCAAGAAGATCTTTCAGATCGGGCTTTCCTATCTCCTGAAGCTCATAGCTTACTTTTGCCGAGGGCTTGTTAATTTTTATGATCCTGCCAAGATCAATTGGTGTGGCAATTATTACCGAGTCACAGTCAGTACTGTTTATGGTGTGTTCAAGGTCGGTTATCTGCTGTTTCCCGTAACCCGTGGCAGGCAGCAGAATCCCAATGTCCGGGTAAGTTCTGAAAGTCTCCTCTAGTTTGCCGACAACAAAGGGCCTTGGATCAACAAGCTGGCTTGCACCGTACTTTCTGGCGGCAATTGTTCCTGCCCCGATTTTCATGTTTCCATGGGTGAGGGTAGGGCCGTCTTCCACGACCAGAACCCGTTTGCCCCTTATTATTTCGGGCTTATCCACCTCAAGGGGGGATGCGGCATCAACGACAATGGCTGCGGGAACTACTTTTTCAATGTTCTCTCTCAGCCTCTGGATATTTTCAGGAGATGAACTGTCAATTTTGTTTATCACAACTATATCTGCCATCCTGAGCGTTACCTCGCCCGGGTAATAAGAAAGCTCGTGTCCTGCCCTGTGCGGATCGGTCACGGTTATCATCAAATCTGGTTTATAAAATGAAAAGTCATTATTGCCTCCGTCCCAGACGATTATATCTGCCTCCTTTTCTGCTTCGTGAAGAATGGCTTCATAGTCTACCCCGGAATAAATAACGACGCCATTGACAATATGAGGTTCATATTCCTCCATTTCCTCGATTGTGCATTTATGCCTGCTCAGATCATCCAGCCCGGCATACCGCTGTACTTTCTGCGCAGCAAGGTCTCCGTATGGCATGGGGTGGCGCACTGCCACCACTTTGAGCCCCTGCCCGGTCAGTATTTTCACCACCTTTCTGGAGGTCTGGCTTTTACCGCATCCGGTCCTTACCGCACATACGGCAATCACTGGTTTTTTACTCCTTATCTGGGTATGGCGGGGCCCAAGGAGCTGAAAGTCCGCACCGGCAGCGTTAACAATGGCACTAACCTCCATCACTTGCTGGTAGGAAATATCAGAGTATGAAAAGGCACATATTTCCACCTCCTTCTTTTTAATGAGGGAAGGAAGTTCATCCTGGGAGAAAACAGGGATGCCTTTGGGATAAAGTTTTCCTGATAATTCAGCCGGGTATTTCCGGCCGTATATGTCGGGGATCTGGGCTGCAGTGAAGGCTACCACGTTAAACTGCTTGTTATCCCTGTAAAAGGTGTTGAAATTGTGAAAATCCCTGCCCGCGGCACCTATTATGATTACGTTTTTTCTGGTCATATCAAATTAATCGTTTTTGTTTCCGTATATGCAAATGTACATATTATACTGCATGAGAAATCGACGAAGTCAAATTTTTTCAGCCACTTTAAATACAGACCGGTGAGAAAGTGTATATGTTTAAGGCGAAGTTCGAATATTTTACAAACAGGTTCTAAAACATATTTTTATAATTAAATCCTGATCCATTTATGATTATCTTTATTGTTAATTAAATTGTTGAATCATCCCTGTCCGGCTGCATGAAACTTTGTGCCGGAACATGGCTGAAAGACATAATACCAAACAATCTGAAACCTCAACAGGATTTGAATTTTCTTGCTCATATTTACTTATCAGGGGAATCCGACGAGATCAAAATCGGTAATTTCATCGGTGATTATGTCAAAGGCAGGAATTATGAAAAATATCCCAAGCCTGTGCGTGAAGGCATTGTGCTGCACAGGATGATTGACAGTTATACGGATTCCCACCCGGTTGTTGAGCGGAGCAAGATGCACCTGAAAAGGAAGTTCAGGCGTTATTCGGGAGTGATAGTTGATATTTTTTATGATCATTTTCTGGCCAGCGAATGGGGGAGGTTCTCAAAACATCCCCTCCCGCAGTATGTGGTCAGCATGTACGAGATACTGGTCAGCAATTACTTTATTCTTCCCAATGAGATCAAGGCATTTCTGCCGTTTTTCATTATCAATAACTGGCTGGAATCCTATACAAGCATCGAGGGTATTGAAGGCGTACTGAGGAGGATGACCCGGAGGACTTCATTGCCCAATGAGACCACCTTTGCAATTTCCGAGCTAAGGAAAAACTATCATATGTTCAGGGATGAGTTTCTCCTGTTTTTTCCGGATTTGATTGAATACGTGGAGAAAAACCACTCCATTTCAATCAGTGAGTTCCATTCCCCAAGTTACGCTTGACATTTTCAGGCATGGCTATTTCAGGAATTCAGTTCTGCCGGCATCAAGCCTTAAGAAGATAAACAGCATAATGGTGTAGGACCACATGGCAGAACCTCCATAGCTTATAAATGGCAGGGGGATGCCTATAACAGGCACCAGGCCAATGGTCATCCCTATGTTGATCACAATATGGGTGAAAAGGATGGAAATAAGTGAATATCCGTAGATCCTGGCAAAGGCTGACCTTTGCCGTTCGGCAAGGTAAACAAGCCGTAAAAGGAAAAATATAAAAAGGGATAATATCACGAACGACCCTGCAAATCCCCATTCCTCCCCAATGGTACAGAATATGAAGTCGGTGCTTTGTTCGGGCACAAAATTAAACTTTGTTTGTGTACCCTGCAGAAAACCCTTGCCGGTCAGGCCTCCGCTGCCAATGGCTATTTTTGACTGGTTAATGTTGTAACTCTGGCCCAGCGGGTCATCATCAACACCGAGCACTATATTTATTCGGCTCTTCTGATGAGGCATCAGCAAATTTTCAAATACATAGTCTACCGAATAAGTATAAACCAGGGCAGCGGCAAGCAGTCCCAGCAACAGGGGAGCATATTTTTTCCTGATTTTCAGTGCTGCAAAAAACAGGATAAAGCAGCTTGTAAGCGCGGCAACGAGCAGTTTGATTTCCAGCTGGATGTGGGGCGAACGGAGAAAGAAAACACCAACCACCGTTAAACTGATCAAAAGGAACAGTAACCCTGCCTTCAGTGACAGTTTAATATTACGCCCCAGCACGAGATGGGAAATAAAGGCCAGCAACACCAGAAGCAGGATCATATTTACCTCGGTCATCAGCAGGGCAAGCACGGAAAGAATCAGAAGCACGAACATGAAAAAAAGGACATATCCGCTCATGCCCTCCCGGAAAAGCACCAGCATAAATGACAGGAAAACAATGGCAGAACCTGCATCCGGCTGTAACATTATCAGCAGAACAGGAAGAAATACAAGTACAGCTATATTGAGAAGCTCCCTGGGATCATTTATTTTTTGTTTGGAGTTGCTGAGATATTGTGCCAGCGCCAGTGCTGTTGCCATTTTGGCAAATTCGGCCGGCTGCATCTGCATTCCGGCAAACTGGAACCATGCCTTCTGGCCGCTTATTTCGGTCCCGAAAAACAGGACTGCAACCAGCATAAGCAGCGTAAAGGCATAGAAGAAATAGGAAAAAAACGGGAAAAACCTGCTGTCAGTCATCATTACAATGGCAGCTATAAACAGGGCTGCAACAATCCAGATCAGCTGTTTGCCGTAGAGCTGGGAGGTATCGAATATACTCTGGTGGGCATCATTGTAAACAGCAGAATATATGCTGATCCAGCCCGTCATAAGCAAAATAAGGTACACCAGTACCGAGATCCAGTCAAGGTTTGCCCAAATGTTGATCTTCCTGCTCATCTGATTTTGCTTTTAATCCTGTTCACTGTGGTCCTGCTGCCGGGTGACACTTCCTGTTGACGGGGGCAATATGCCGGCCCCGCGGCTTGTTTAATCCTGCTCACCGGCCGCTGTTACGGTGTTGACCGGACGGGCCCTGTTGATAAAGTCGCCGTCCATCATCCGTTGTTCAAGCCACCTCCTTGATGCCGAAATTTCACCGGCAAGGTATTTCTCAATCATAAGACTTGCTATGGGTGCAGCCCACGTTGAGCCGTATCCTGCATTTTCCACATATACCGCTATTGCAATCCTGGGGTTTTCCCTGGGGGCGAATGCAATAAAGGCTGAGTGATTTTCGCCGTGAGGATTTTGTACCGTGCCTGTTTTCCCGCATATATCCAGTCCGTTCACCTGAGCCATCCTTGCCGTTCCTCCGTCGGGGCCGTTTACGGCCCTGTACATACCTTCGATCACAGGTTCAAACCACACAGAGTCAATGCTTGTTTGGTTGATCTTTTTGAAGGCAGGATCAATTTCCGAGTTTTCAATACTCTTCATTATGTGCGGTGTAATGTAATATCCCCTGTTTGCAATAGCAGCCGTCATATTTGCCATCTGAATAGGGGTAACCGATAGTTCACCCTGGCCAATACCAAGGGAAACCATTTGAAGGGAGCGCCAGCGGTTTTCACCGTAAAACCGGTCAAAATAAGATGCCAGGGGTACATTGCCCCTGAGTTCATTGGGGAAATCTGTTTCCAGCCGCTCTCCCAGTCCGAATGAGCGGACATGGTCGCTCCATACGTTAAAGCCGTTTGTTACCGAACCATATTTGGGATGATCCAGAATGGCCCTGAAATTATGGGCGAAATAACTGTTACATGAAACCTGCAAGGCCCCCTGCATTGCCACCGGGGAAAAGTGGTGGCGGCAGCGTACGGTAAGCCGGCCTGCCGTGTAGTGGCCCGGGCATGAATAAGTTGTACGCTCGTTAACTATGCCTTCCTGGAGGGCTATAAGGCCGTTCACCACCTTGAAAATTGACCCTGGGGGATAGTGAGCCATCAGGGCACGGTTAAAGAGCGGGTTGAGCGTGTCAGAGGCCAGTTTCCTGTAATTGCGTGACCTGACCCTGCCCACCAGCAGGTCGGGATTATACGTGGGTGCGGATACCAGTGAGAGTATTTCCCCAGTTGACGGTTCAATGGCAACGATACTGCCGATCTTATTTTGCATGAGCTTTTCACCATATTCCTGGAGGGCGGCGTCAAGTGACAATGTAACATCACTGCCGACAGTTGCCGATTTATTAAACCTGCCCTCCTGGTAGGGCCCCATTATCCGGTTATGCACATCAACAAGGAAGATATTGACGCCCTTGTCTCCCCTGAGCTCCTTTTCATAGGTTCTTTCAATTCCGGTTATGCCGATATAATCGCCGCTGATATACCCGGGATTGTCGGCAATGATGCGGTTATCAACCTCTCCTACATATCCGAGTATATGTGCAGCAATATCCCTGGGATATTTTCTCAGGGTTCTTGACTGGACGTAAAAGCCCGGGAACCTGTGCAATTTTTCCTGCAAGACTGCATAATTGCGGGATGATATCTGTTTCAGGAAAACCGACGACCGGAACATGGAGTATTCTCTTGCCTTCCTGATCTCTTCGTCAACATATTCCTTGGTTATATCCAGCACTGAGCAGAACTCAGCAGTGTCAAAAGGCGCGAGCTGACCCGGAACAACCATGAGGTCATAGGCAGGTTCGTTGAAGACCAGCAGCTCCCCGTTCCTGTCATAGATCAGTCCCCGCGAGGGATATTGGGTAACATTGCGCAGCACATTGCTGTCGGCGCTAAGCTTATAGGAAGGATCAATAACCTGAAGAAAGAATAATCTGGCAAGGAAAAATAACATTGGCAGGACAATCATGCCGCCAATAATAAACTTTCTGTCAGAAAAACGATCCGTCATCGGTAAAAAGGATTTGTGTGCTCTGTATTTTTAGTGTCTATCGTCTGTAAATGAAATACTGGCTGATTACCACCAGGAACAATGTTAAGATGCCGCTGAAAATGACCCTGCGGAAAGTGAAAAAGAAATCGCTCAGGCGGAATACCTCCAAATAGAACAGAAAAAAATGATGTGCGAATACCAGTATTGCTGCATACTGAAGGAACCACCCGAAACCATAATAGAATACCCTGGGATAAGTGCCTGAAATATAGCCGTCCCTGGGCGCAAAATAATCCATTACCAGGGGCCTGAGATATGCCATAAAAACCGTTGCGGCAGCATGCAAGCCTGGAGTCTGCGCAAAGATGTCTATCGAAAGGCCCAGAACAAAGGCCAGGCTAAGCAGCAGCCACCCGGGAGTTTCAAAGGGAAGAAGGAGAATGAACAGCACATAAAAATAGGGGTTTACAAACCCGCTGAACTGAAGGTTATTGAGGATAAATACCTGAAATAATACAAGTACAATTATCCGGATTATATTTCTTGGCAAAACCTTAATCATAGCCTTCTTGTCTTTCTAAATCCAGTAATTCGTCCCTGAAAAGGTTTTCAATTACATATACATGGTTTAACCTCCTGAAATCGGTCGACAGGTCAATAACTACAGTATAGAAATTACCCCCCGTGATTGCAAAGTCTGCTATTGTCCCAATCCTGATTCCTTCCGGGAAGATTGCCGAAAAACCAGAAGTGACAATGGTGTCGCCGGTATTCATGGTGACATGATGAGGCATTTCATGCAGCAGGGCACTGCCCGGGTCTTTCCCGTCCCAGTGCAGGGAACCGAAATAACCGGTATTTTTTATCTTGGAACTTATTCTGAGATCGGTATTCAGGAGTGGAATGACAGATGCGAAATGATCAGATACCCCGGTCACTACTCCCACAATCCCGTCATGTGAAATAACGGCCATATCAGGTTTAATGCCATGAACAGCCCCTTTGTTAATGCTTATAAAATTATTCTGTTTGTTAACTGAGTTTGATATCACCCTTGCAGGAATGAAATTGTATTGCTGTACCCAGGCAGAATCAAACTCAGCGCTTCCCGGTGAACGCATATTCTGCTTGTAGGAGGACAAAAGGTTGTTTCGCAGCCGGACATTTTCCTCCTCCAGCGCGATGTTGGTCTGATATAGATCAAGATACTGCCTGAATGAAAATATGCGTGAATTTATTTGTCCGCTTATATTTCTTGAAAGGTTGAATACAAAGGCTTTCTGATAATTATTATTTTGAAAAACCAGGGTAAGGGCAACTATTTCAAAAAGTATAAAAAGGATAAAAAAATGGTTGTTCAATATGAATCTTATCAGGTTCCGCATTGCCTAATACTGGTGTTTATCTCATGAGAAAAGAAAATTTATCAACATTTTTCAACGCAATTGCCGTACCTCTTGCGACTGCATGAAGAGGATCCTCGGCGACATGAAAGGGGATGCTGATTTTTTCTGTCAGCCTTCTTGAAAGGCCCCTGAGTAAAGCACCTCCACCGGCAAGGTTAATGCCCCGCTGGACAATGTCGGCATATAGCTCCGGCGGGGTTTGTTCAAGGACGCTGAGGATAGCCGATTCGATTTTTGATATCGGCTTATCAAGGCAGTGGGCTATTTCCTGGTAAGATACAGGTATTTCAATGGGCATAGCGGTCATAAGGTTGGGGCCCCTGACAATATAGTCGGCAGGGGGATCATCCAGGTCAGACAAGGCCGAGCCCACGTTTATTTTTATATCCTCTGCCGTACGCTCGCCAATTTTAATATTATGCTGGTGCCTCATGTATGTCTGGATGTCATTGGTGAAACCGTCGCCCGCAACCCTGATGGATTTATTGCATACAATGCCCCCCAGGGCTACAACTGCAATTTCAGTGGTGCCGCCTCCTATATCTATTATCATGTTGCCTTCGGGGGCTTCCACATCGATCCCTATTCCTATGGATGCAGCCATGGGCTCGAAAATAAGAAATACATCCCTGCCCCCGGCATGTTCTGAAGAATCCCTTACTGCACGCACCTCCACTTCGGTACTGCCGGAGGGAATACATACCACCATCTTAAGTGTCGGTGAGAATAACCTGGGCTTGGTGTTTATCATTTTGATCATTCCCCTGATCATCTGCTCGGCTGCATTAAAATCGGCAATTACTCCATCCCTTAGAGGACGGATCGTTTTTATACTTTCATGTGTCTTGCCATGCATCTGTCTGGCCCGTTCACCAATTGCGATAAGTTTGCCTGTTTTCTGGTCTATAGCTACTATTGAAGGTTCATCAACTACTATTTTGTCATTATGGATAATGATTGTATTTGCAGTCCCAAGGTCAATGGCCAGCTCCTGAGTTAAAAATGAAAATAAGCCCATGGTAGGATGTTGTTATTTATTTATTACTGGTTAATAATTAGTCGGTATGGTAATTACTTAGTGTTTAAAATGTCTGACTCCTGTAAATACCATTTTCATCATGTTTTTGTTACAAAAATCAATCGAATCTTTGTCCTTAACTGAACCTCCGGGCTGAATTACTGAATTGATCCCGGCCTTTCCGGCAATTTCAACGGAATCGGCGAACGGGAAAAAGGCATCTGATGCCATAACAGCGCCGGCAAGATCAAATCCGGCACCACTGGCTTTTGCTATTGCATGTTTAAGTGCATCCACCCTTGACGTCTGCCCGATACCGCTACCCAGGAGTTTTTTGTCCTTTGCGATAACGATGGCATTTGATTTTGTATGTTTTACGATTTTATTTGCAAACAGAAGGTCGCTGATCTCATTTTCATCCGGCACCAATTCAGTAACCACACTGAGATCAGATGCCGACTCGGTCTTCGTGTCCCTGTCCTGTATAAGAACCCCTCCAACGGCACTTCTAATAACCTGCTTTGGCATATCTATATTGTTGTTGCGAAGAATAATTCTGTTTTTTTTCTCCTTTAAAACCTCCAGCGCCTCCCCGCTGTAGGAAGGAGCAATAATAACTTCAAAGAACAATTTATTTATCTCCCCGGCAGTGTCCTTATCAACCTGCCTGTTTGTTACCAGCACTCCCCCGAATGCGGAGACTGGATCTCCCTCAAGGGCCTCGAGCCATGCCTGTTTTAGGTTATCCCGTGAGGCCAGTCCACAGGCATTATTATGTTTGAGTATTGCAAAAGTTGTTTCCTCAAACTCCTGAATGAGTCCGCAGGCGGCATCAATATCAAGAAAGTTGTTGTAAGAAATTTCCTTGCCGTGAAGCTGCTCGAAAGGGCGTCCTGCTGTCTCGTGGTAAAAGGCAGCCTGGTGGGGATTTTCACCGTACCTGAGCTGCCTTGCTTTTTTGTGGTTTATTTGAAATTCCGCCTGGCCCTTGCTGCCGGTGAAATAACTATGAATGGCGGTATCATATCCGGAAGAGATACCGAAAGCCTCCCCGGCAAGGTGCTTCCTCTTTTCAATTGATGTCTTGCCCCCATCATTATCCAATATATCGACCAGGTCGCCATAATGATCTCTCGAGGGAATGATCACCACATCCTCGAAATTTTTGGCAGCCGCGCGAATAAGCGAGATACCGCCAATATCAATCTTTTCAATTATTTCCTGGGGTGTGGCTCCCGATTCCAGTGTCTCCTCAAACGGGTACAGATCCACCACAACAAGGTCAACCGGCGGAATTCCGTACTTTTCCAGGTCTTCCATATCGGATACTACCTTCCTTCGTGCCAGGATGCCGCCGAATATTTTCGGATGAAGCGTTTTAACCCTGCCCCCGAAAACAGAGGGGTAACCAGTAAGATGCTCAACGCGGGTAACAGCAGAATTCATTTTTTCAATAAAGTCGGCGGTACCTCCTGTTGAATAAATGTGGATTCCCAGCATGTCGAGTGATTTGATAATTTTTTCCAGGGAATCCTTGTTCCATACCGAAATGAAGGCGGTATTGATGTTTCTTAATCCACTCATAAACAGGTTGTTAATTTTCAATTGCAAAGGTATACAAAAAGTTAAATAATCAATGTTGTAACTTATATAAAAACCAACAAAATAAAATATGCGTTGGCGGGGTTTTTACATATGAAACACCGTCAGCCCTAGGCAGACAAAACAACATGAACATGGATCACCCATACTTTATTCATGGTTTTTGTTTTATGCCGGAACATGGATGATTCATGAGAGTGAAATACTGAATACGAAAAAAATCCGTAAGTTTGTTCTCCGAAAACTTTAAAATATAAAATAGTTCATACCGGGATGATAATTCTGAAGCTTCTAAAGGAGAGTTTTATTTTTGCATATGGCTCGGTTATGGTAAACAAGCT
>SLJO01000101.1 GCA_007135095.1 Bacteroidales bacterium
AGTTTTCAGTAATAATTCTGAATTTCTCCTCGCTTTTTTGTAATTCCTGGTTTTTAAGATTTATACTTTCTGTCTTCTTTCTAATCTGTATACGAAGTGCCCAAACCCAAATAATAACAAGGATTAACAAAACAACTGCTATTATAAAAACAATCCCTATATTATAGGCAATTCGCTTATATTGAAAGTCATCTTTTTCATAAACTTTCCATTTTCCCTGTATTTCTGTAAGTTTTCCACTTCTGCGTAACTCCGAGATTCCATCATTCAGAATGTTCAATAATTCGGTGTTTCCTTTTTTTACCGCCATGCAATAAATACTGGGGATTATTGAGGGTCCTTTTATTTCAATATTCTGATATTTGTTATGCACAATCTCGTTCAGGCCAAGCAGATTTGGTGCCAACACATAATCTGCCAATCCCAATTCTATTGCAGAAAGTGCTTCAGGCAATGATTTTGCCAAAACATAATCCTTGAAGAGTCCCATGGGGATAAGGTACTTATCGATCGATATATCCCCATCCAAAACTGCTGGTTTGTAATCAAACAGGCTTGATAAATCTTTAAATGGCAGATCTTTACGAATAAAAATTGAATAGTATTCTGTATGAATGGGAATTGTGAAATCAAGAAACTCTTCTCTTTCTTCTGAAAAGATGATTCCAATAATAATGTCAGTTTCTCCTGACTGAATGTATGATAAAGCATTATCCCACCTGCTGAGGTGAAAGCTATATTTCATATTATTTGAAGCAAAAATGGCTTCTACCAGATCAACCTCCAGTCCACTGGGTTTTCCTGTTTTATCAATGAATGAAAAAGGAGCATAATCAAAATCACCGCCTACTACATATCCCTGAGCAAGTATATTGCCAGGCTGAAACAGAGTCGCAAAAAGTATAGAAATCAAAAAGATGTTTTTTGCCATGTTTCTGCCAAAGTTATTTCTTTATCAAGTAACTAAGTCCAAATTTGGTGACTGGCCCGTAATCGGTTTTTCTGCCGCCCATGCTATAATGCTGTTCGTCCTGGTATTTATCGTCAATGGATCCTAAAATTGTACCGTAACCAAGTCCGGCATTTAAAAACAAGTTATCAAGCACTCTTATCTGTGTACCCATGCCGGCATAATGCTCATACGTTGCAACCCTGCCTCCCATGATAATAGTTTCCTGCATTGTGGCCCGGTTCGTATTTTCTCTGTCAGGGATTTTGCTATACCGGAAAATTAAATTGTACTGGAAAAAAAACCGCAGGTTCCGCAACTGTGTAATCCCGGAATCCTGATCTTTGTACAGTGGCGCTAAATAATGCCGGTAAAGGATTTCACCCCCGGAGATCCTGGCCGATTCCTGTTACATTATAATTCCTGTTTCCAGGTGCCTTCTATCGTTTTCGAGGCTAATGTTAAGATTCAGGCTTCTTCCATAGCCGCTTGCAGAATTGGCGTTAGACATGCTAAAGCCAATTATCCTGTTTGAATGGATGGATTGACCGGCACTGAGTGACGGAAGAAAGAATAGCACAATAACTATGGTAAAGAGTGAGTGTTTCATAAGAAACGAATTTAAGGTGAGTGGGTCTACAACTTCTACGTTGGCAAGAAGATAGCAGTTGCAGGATTGGGAATGATCTGGAACAGCACATAAAGGTGATTTGAATCACCTTTGTGTGTTCAGGGCAGAATTAAACCCATATTCTTCAGGTATAATCTTGTTTTTGCGGGAATTTTGCCCAACTTATCCGAGCCGGGCGAGGGTCTGGATTATTTCGGAACTGAGGATTTCTACTTTTTTGCCATCCAGTTTAATGATTTTGTCATGCCTGAATTCTGAAAGAGTACGTATCATGCTCTCCTTGGTAGTGCCGGTAAATTCTGCAAGCTCTCTTCGTGAAAACGGGAGGCTGAATGCCTGGGAATTGTATATTTTTTCGGAAAAAAACAGAAGCATTTCGGCTACCCGGCCCGGTAACTGCTTCTGAAGCTGATTCATGAGTTTTGTAATGGTATTTAACCCTTCCTGACTGGTTTGTTTAAGCAACTGGCTGGCAAAATCTCCATTTTCCCCTATCAATTTTCGTATTACAGAAACCTCCATTAATACCACTTTCGCTTGCTCTACCGCGGCAGCATTGCACCTGTAAATATCATCACCAAAGACTGTAAGCAGGGTTATAAAAGTGCCCGGGCTGGCCAGGTCAAAAATAACAGAACGGCCATTTACGGATTCTTTAAATATCTTGACCAGGCCGGAGTCCACGTACATGATATGGGAGACGGGTGCATCCTGTTTAAAAAGCACTTCACCAATTCCATAGGTTACACTATAACAGGCATTCTGGATTCTGCTGTTTTGTTCTTCAGTTAACGCACTGAAGCAAGGGATTAGGGGTTTGCCTGTTTTTTTATTCATGCTGGTAATCTGATCTGTCCTTTATTTGGCGGTTAAATATACGTATTTTTATACCCGATATATGTTATTTCCAGGCAGGATATAAGTTCGTAACACCTCAAAAAGTTTCGCGCGAAAATGCTGTTGTGATCATATCAGTTTTCAAAACCATAAAATGGCTGCAATTAATTAAAAATAAAATATTTAGTATTTCTGCAAATTTTAATGGTATTACATTGGCTGAGACCGGCAAATTACTATATTTACCTGTTCCCGGTTGACAGGAACTTTCCGGGCACTTAACCAATACATAAATGGATAAAACAGATCAGTATATTTTGATTGTCGATGATTCCGAAACAAACCTTGTATTAATGCAGGCAGTATTAAGGGACAAGGGTTATGCTACTAAATCAGCCAAATCTGCCGTACATGCATTGAAAATGATCAATGATATACAGCCAAAACTAATTCTGCTTGACCTGGTGATGCCCGAAATTAACGGGCAGGAGTTGCTAACCAAACTGAAATCCAATTCCTTGACAAGTCATATTCCTGTCATTATTGTATCTGCACTTACTGATAGCAATATTCGCAAGGACTGTATTGAAAAAGGCGCCGTCCATTATATGACCAAGCCAGTGAAGCTGGACCGTTTAATTAATGAGGTCCAGAATCTGTTAAGTGGTTCTTGTCAGTGATGTCTTAGTTGTTTCAAACTAAACTCATTGCGATTCATAACATTCAGCAGGAATTAACCGGGATTGGCGATTTAGTGCTGTAACATCTGGCCACACTCCGGCGTGGTGAGATCTGGCAACCGACAATTATTTCAGGTCAAATATTTCCCGAGCAAATTGTATAATTTTTCATTGCCGATGGGCTTTGTAAGAAAATCGGTAAATCCTGCCTCCTCGATCCTTTTGATATCATCAAGCAAAGCATAGGCAGTTTGTGCAATAACCGGCACAGTTGTATTCCTTGAGCGAATTTGACTTAAAACCTGGTAACCATTCATTTCCGGAAGGCGGATATCCAGCAGAACCAGCTTGTTTTAAGCATGCAGTTTTCTTAATCAAATAATGAATTTATTGCAAAATTCTCAACCCGTCATCAGTATTGCCAGGAATTGTAAAATGAAATACCGATCCTTTACCTTTCTTGCTTTCCACCCAGATTTCACCTCCGTGTTTTTCAACAAATTCTTTACACAGCAATAATCCCAGTCCTGTTCCTGACTCCTGCGCAGTACCTTTTGTCGTAATATCTTCTGAGATATTAAACAGTTTGGCAAGCTTATCAGGGCCCATCCCTATTCCGTTGTCCGAAACCGAAATTTTTACCTCCGATTCTGTTTGCACGGCAGTAATATTTATTGCACCACCATTGTTTGTAAATTTTATCGCATTTGAAACAAGATTCCGCAATACCGTTTTTATCGCATCTGCGTCTGCAATAACATTTATAAGCTTTGTTGCAGAATAATTTATTGAAATACTCTTAGCATCGGCATTTTGGGAAATTTCTGTAAAAATATCCTCCCAAATTTCCGCAATATTCAGGCTTTGAGGATTAAAAGGAATGCTGCCTTGTTGTGCTCTCGCCCATTTTAACAGGTCTTCCAGTAAATTGTAAGTATTTCGTGCTGCTTTATTAATGTGGCTGGCAAAAAACTCAATCTTGTTGGTATCGTATTCACGAATGTTTTGTGTCAATAATTCCGACAAACCCAGAAGCGCATTAAACTGACTTTTTAAATCGTGTGAAAGAATGGATATAAAACGGTCTTTGTCAGCATTTAGTTTCTGTAACTTAGCCTCGCTTTCTTTAAGGTCGGTTATATCTGTTAATACTCCCTGAACGCCTGTAACATGACCACCCTTTTTGATAGGTTTGGCACTGGTTCTCAACCATAAAGTCCTGCCATCTTTTGTGAGGAAGCGGTACTCAGAAAGTAATACCACCCCTTTTATTACTCTTACAAACTGCCTGTTCTGGTTCTTTAATTCATTGGAACCCATAAATTCTGTAAAAGATTTCCCAACGACTTCAGCATAGGCATAACCAAATATAGCCTCGAAATTTGATGACAGATATGTTATTTTACCCTTTTTGTCAAGAGTATATATTATTTCATTCAGATTCTCAACAAGCATCCGGTATTTTTTTTCACTGCCGCTCAGGAAGTTTGTTAACTTGTGCCTTTCTAAAAATAGACCCACCTGATTCGCATATAATTCAACATATGAACTATTTATGAGCGTTCTGCCTTTTTCAAACAGCAGGGTGAAATCCCCTAATACCTTTTCATCCTTAACAATCTTCACAACGAAGGTTTCTTCAATATGAAAAGTTTTATCTATCAGATAAATAACATTTTTGGGAATTACTCTGCCCGTAAGTTCATTCAAATGCATAAACCTTGTAATGACATTTTTAGTCTTTTCGGCACGTATCGGGTCATGTTTCCAATGTTTGTTTTTAAAGCCAAACCCGAGGATCTCCATTCCTTTCTGAATATTCTCTTTTACCCCCTCCAATGCCACAGTTGTAAAGTCAAGTCCGTTTTCGTCAAAAATATTCAGGGCCGCATATTTAGCACCTGAGATATCAATAATAACCCGTAATATTTTCTTATAATCAGGGGTATCGGCAGTAAATTGAATAAACTCTTCCGCAGCATGAATAAGTTTTTTTAAAACATAATCTTCATCTTTTTTAATTACATGTTCTTTTTCAATTGTTGCCTTCAAGGAATTATACGTTTTTCGTAATTCCTGCAACTCTTTTAAGAGTTCTTCTTTGGTTTTATCTCCTGTTTCCATTTAATTCCTATTTCGCTCTCTCAATTTCCTTTATAATTATCAATACTGCTTATGAAAAACATCATAAATAATATGCCTGCAATCCTCCAGCCATAGGTCTTCTATTTAATCACAGTCGGTATTACCTGAGAATAAATCTGTTGATTCATGGAAAACCATGAAGTTGAAATGCAAATTTGAAATGATGGTAATTACTTTACCTGCCTTTAAAGGAGAATATATTTAAATCAACACTTATCGTGCTGGCAATTCAGAAATATACCGTCAATTTTAATAATAAAGTATACGGGTACACCCTTACAAGGTTTCTGCTTAAGTGGTAATTAAATGATGTCAAAACGATGATCTGGCTCACCGTTGTTCGACTGTGAAGTATGATTTACAGGTGATATTAATAGCCGCCGTACCAATTGTTTGTAAAATAATAGTCGCACCCTCCTCCAATCACCGCAATTTGTATGTTAGTAATACGTTTTAATTCTATTGCCTGGTTTACTGGCAGTTAATTATAGTGCCAAGGGATTGCATGATTCAATACATTAAGTCATTATAATGTGCCTTCCTGATAATTTCCATATTAATCTAATATAGATATGTAGATTTTTATATAGGGAATATTTGTAACTTGACTCTTAAAACTCCGTATCATATTATTAGTTACTATTTCAAGACTAAATAATTATAAGTGAATCGACATGTACTAATATCCATTATTATTCTTTTTCAGTCATTTGCCCTGTGTTTCAGTAATAACTCCGATTTATCACTGACTATTGATGAGATCAGGTGGTTAAATGAAAACAGGGAAAATATCAGTTTTACTCCCGATCCAAACTGGATGCCCGTGGACTTTGTTGACAGTAAAGGGGTGCACAAAGGAATTGTTGCTGAACTGGTAAAAATCATTGAGAAAAAACTCGATCTATCTTTTAACCTTTTATATTTCAATGCATGGGCTGACGGGCTTCATGGTATGCGAAATAGTGAGGTGGATTTTATGGGTTCAGTTCAGAGGACCGGGGAGAGAGAAAGTTTCCTAAATTTCACCGACCCGTACATAATTATACCAACCGTTATTCTGGTAAGGAAGAATTATTCGGATGAAATTAATTCCAAACAGATAAACAAAATGCTTCTTGCAGGGGTAAGGGATTATGCCCATGTAGAATATGTAAATAAAACCTATCCTGAAGCGGAAATTATTGAATATGATGACAACCTCATCGCACTGATGCAGGCATCCCTTGGGAATACCGACGGTGTTATTATTGATTTGATGTCAGCAAGCGCACTTATTGAAAAATACAACATAACCAACCTTAATATAGGTACAACACTCGAATATTCATTGGAACTTCGGTTTGCCTCTCGTAAGGATTTACCTGAACTGAATTCAATCTTACAAAAGACTCTTGCAGACATTGATGAAAGTCAGAAGCAGGAAATCATAAGAAACTGGGTTAACATTCAAATTCTTGGGTCAGGCAGTTTTCTTTCAAGGAACTTTAAATATTTTATTATCGCTGGAATATTACTGTTGGTAATTACTATTCTAATACTGCTAATAAGCCTTTCATTGAAAAAACAGGTTTATGCGAGAACCCTTGAACTAAACAATGAGGTTGAACAAAAGAATCTGGCTCTTGAGCGTGCTGCAGAATCCGACAAGTTGAAAACGGCATTCCTTAATAACCTTTCTCATGAAATACGTACCCCGATGAATGGTATAGTGGGGTTTTCAACATTATTGCGGAATAAAAAAATAACAGGAGAGCAAATTGACCAGTACACAAGAATAATTGATGCTTCTGCTTATCAGCTGTTAAATATCGTGGATGATATTCTTGAAATGGCACATATTGAATCAAATCAGGTTTCCATCCATAAACAACAATTTGATTTACAATCTTTCCTGAATTCAATATATAATCAATACAAATATCAGGTAAAAGAAAAAAACCTTGAATTTATTCTTTCAATACCTGAAAGTCCGATATTCAGTCTTTACACCGATAAAACAAAACTGGGCGTGATAATTTCCAAGCTGATTGATAACTCACTAAAATTCACCCCTAAAGGCAAAATAGAATTTGGTTATGAGGTGTCAGGAGAATTCTTAAAGTTTTTTGTAGAAGATACCGGGATAGGCGTAACCAATGAAATGCACGAAAGATTATTTGACAGGTTCTATAAAATTGAATCAATGGATAGTCAGTTTTTTGGCGGCAGCGGGCTTGGATTGCCAATTTCAAAAGGGTTCACAGAATTACTCGGTGGTAAAATCTGGTTCGAATCAAATGCAGAAATGGGTTCTGTATTCTTTTTTACAATACCCATCAGTGAATACACTCAAATCCCAGGAAATGATAAACGGATTACACAAGGAGAAAAACAACATCCGGCAAAATATGATTTTTCGAACCTATCAATTTTGATTGCCGAAGATGATGAGTATAACCAGTTTTATCTTCAGGAAATATTTACCCGGACAAATGCCAGGATAATCATGGCAGCGAATGGTCAGGAGGCGATTGATTCCATAAAAAGTAATCCCGATATCAGAATTGCAGTGCTTGATATTAAAATGCCCGTTATGGACGGTTTAAAAGCGGCAAGGATCATCAAAGGAAAATATGCAAGCCTCCCGCTTATAGCACAAACGGCTTACACTCAGCAACATGAAAAAGATGCGATATTTGAGGCAGGGTTTAATGATTATATCTCCAAACCAATAGATAAAAAAGAATTGTTCAGACTCATTAAAACACATATTAATTAACCTCTGCTATACTGGTGAAGCTTCGCTATAACCCCGCCGCTGCTTGCTTGTCACCTGTAATCAAATACAACCCGCTATTGTTTAACCGGCAATTGTGAGGTTATGATCCGCTACCGGGTCCCGTATTTTCCGGATCCGCCACGGGGGGGCGGGTCTTGTTCCCGGCACCTTCCTTTGTGAGGTTATGATCCGCTACCGGGTCCCGTATTTTCCGGATCCGCCACGGGGGG
>SLJO01000079.1 GCA_007135095.1 Bacteroidales bacterium
AATTAACAATGACGAAAATTAAACATGTCTACACCTTCGGAGACAAAAAGGCTGAAGGTAATGCCAGTATGAAAAACCTCCTTGGAGGTAAAGGAGCAAACCTGGCTGAAATGAACCTGATAGGGGTACCGGTTCCTCCCGGATTTACAATCACTACAGAAGCCTGCACTGAATTCAACAAGATCGGGGCCGAGAAGATCAGGGAGATGCTCAAGAACGAAGTTGAGGCAGCAGTTAAGTATGTCGAAGACATTATGGGAGCAAAATTCGGAGATAATGAAAATCCCTGCCTGCTTTCCGTTCGTTCGGGAGCAAGGGCTTCTATGCCTGGAATGATGGACACCGTCCTGAACCTTGGCCTCAATGATGATGCAGTGCAGGGACTTCTCAAAAAGACCAATAATCCCCGCTTTGTGTGGGACAGCTACCGCCGTTTCATCATGATGTATGGCGACGTTGTCATGGGCATGAAATATATGGGAGATGATGACCATGATCCGTTTGAACTGATAATAGAAGAAATAAAGGAAGCAAAAGGTATTGAACATGATGCCGAACTGACGGTGGAAGATTTCCAGAACCTTGTTGTCCGGTTCAAAAAACTTGTAAGGGAAAAAACCGGCAAGGATTTCCCGACCGATCCATGGGAGCAGTTGTGGGGAGGAATAATTGCAGTGTTTGAAAGCTGGAACAATCCCCGTGCCGAATATTACCGAATGATGCATGATATTCCTGCCCATTGGGGAACCGCTGTTAACGTACAGGCAATGGTTTATGGAAATATGGGCAGCAGCTCCGGAACAGGAGTTGCCTTTACCCGCGATGCTGCCACAGGAGAAGATATATTCAATGGCGAATACCTGATCGATGCCCAGGGTGAGGATGTAGTTGCCGGCACACGCACCCCCCAGCAGATCACACTCGAGGGGTCAAAGCGCTGGGCCTCCCTTGCAAAGGTTTCCGAAGAGGTAAGAAAAGAAAAATTCCCTTCCCTTGAAGAACTTATGCCCGATATTTTTGCAGAGCTCATGGAATACCAGCAAAAGCTGGAAGACCATTACAAGGACATGCAGGACCTTGAATTCACTATCCAGGAAGGCAAACTATGGATGTTGCAGACCCGTAACGGAAAGCGCACAGGATTTGCCATGGTGCAGATTGCCATAGACATGCTGAAAGACGGACAGATTGATGAGCAGACCGCCCTTCTGCGTGTAGAGCCGAACAAGCTTGATGAACTTCTTCACCCGGTATTTGACAAAAAGGCCATCTCGGCGGCAAACGTTCTTGCCAAGGGGCTACCCGCCTCACCGGGGGCAGCCACGGGCCAGATCGTGTTTTTTGCCGATGATGCTGAAACATGGAGCCAGCAAGGCAAGCATGTTTTGCTTGTCCGCGTTGAGACCTCCCCCGAAGACCTAAAGGGCATGAACCTTGCCAGGGGGATACTTACTGCACGCGGAGGTATGACATCACACGCCGCTGTTGTTGCCCGCGGAATGGGTAAATGCTGTGTGGCGGGTGCAGGTGCCATTAAGATCAGCTACAAGGACCGCACCATGACAATTGATGGCAAAGTATACAATGAAGGAGACTGGATCTCTCTTAACGGAACTACCGGTGAGGTATACGAAGGAAAAATCCAGACCATTGACCCTGAGGTAAGCGGATATTTCGGACAGCTTATGGACCTTGCTGAAAAGCATACAAGGATGAACGTTCGTACCAATGCCGATACTCCCAAGGATGCAAAAGTAGCGCGCAATTTCGGCGCCACCGGTATCGGACTGTGCCGTACCGAGCATATGTTCTTTGAAGGAGACCGTATCTGGCCGATGCGCGAGATGATACTTGCCAAGGATGAGGCAGGCCGCCGTAAGGCCCTGGAAAAGCTACTACCGATACAGCGTGAAGATTTCGAGGGTGTTTTCGAAGCAATGCAGGATCTTCCCGTAACGATACGCCTGCTTGATCCGCCACTTCATGAGTTTGTTCCCCATGAGGAAAAGAATCAGAAGGAGATGGCAGACAAGCTTGGAATCACTCCAGAGGAGGTAAAGGCTGCCGTTGAGTCGCTCCATGAGTTCAACCCGATGCTCGGTCACCGCGGTTGCCGCCTTGGGATAACCTATCCCGAGATAACAGAGATGCAGGCAAGGGCAATCATTGAGGCTGCACTTAACCTGAAGAAAAGAGGTATTAAAACCTTACCCGAGATTATGATACCACTGATCGGCACCGAGCAGGAATTTAAGCTGCAGGAAGAGCTTATTCGTGAAACAGCCGAGAAAGTATTCATTGAAACCGGCGACAGGGTTGAGTACCTGGTGGGTACCATGATAGAAATACCAAGGGCTTGCCTTATAGCTGACAAGGTTGCAGAGGCTGCTGATTTCTTCTCGTTCGGAACCAATGACCTCACCCAGATGGCATTCGGCTATTCACGTGACGATGCCGGTAAATTCCTGGAAGTCTACACGAAAAATGGTGTATTGAAGCATGACCCATTCCAGGTACTGGATCAGGAAGGTGTTGGCCAGCTTGTTGAGATGGGTGTACACAAAGGCCGTCACACAAAGAAAGATCTGAAGATCGGGATTTGTGGTGAGCACGGGGGCGAACCAATATCAGTTGAGTTCTGCCACAGCGTTGGAATGGACTATGTAAGTTGTTCACCATTCCGCGTGCCTATTGCGCGTTTAGCGGCAGCACAGGCATCAGTAAAAGACAAGCTAAGGAAATAAACTTAACCTGTTTTTATATATTCAACCGGAGGTTACCCGTTATGGGTACCCTCCGGTTTTGATTTATGACCTGTTATGTTACCGGAATCTCTTTGTATCTGTTAATTATTTAAACATTGAGTTTCACACGGTAATATTTACTGTTTCATTACCTTTTTAGAGCCAAAATGGTTATTTTAGCATAAGTATATCATTTTATTAACCATAATCTTCAGAAATGGATCGTAAAAGCAGTTATTTAGCTCCGCCAGATCTGTCAGGATACGGAATTTCGGATGTAGGGGAGGTATATTATAACCTTTCATGGGAAGAGTTATTTGAACATGAAACAGATCCCTCACTTGAAGGGTATGAAAGAGGTTTTGTAACAGACACCGGTGCAGTTGCCGTTGATACAGGCGAATTCACGGGACGATCACCCAAAGATAAGTATATAGTCAGGGAACCTTCCTCGGAGAAAAATATATGGTGGACAAGCAGGGAATGTAAAAATGATAATAAGCCAATCAGTCCGGAGGTATGGGAAAGTGTAAAAAAAACAGCCGTTGAGCAGCTTTCCGGGGAAAAGCTTTATGTGATGGATTGTTTTTGCGGTGCAAATCCTGATACACGCCTGAATATAAGGTTTATTATGGAAGTGGCCTGGCAGGCCCATTTTGTTAAAAATATGTTTATCCGGCCAACCGATGAAGAATTAAAAGGCTTTAAACCTGATTTTGTTACCTTCAATGCTTCCAGGGCAACCAATCCTCACTGGAAGGAACAGGGGCTTAATTCCGAAGTAATAGCAGCCTTCAATCTTAATGAGAAAATGTCGGTCATACTGGGTTCCTGGTATGGCGGAGAAATGAAAAAAGGAATATTCAGTGTTATGAATTATTTCCTGCCCCTTAAGAATATTGCTTCGATGCATTGTTCTGCAAATGTGGGCAAGGGTGGTGATACAGCAATTTTCTTCGGTCTTTCCGGAACAGGCAAGACCACTCTTTCGGCCGATCCCAGGCGTGCACTCATTGGTGATGATGAGCATGGGTGGGATGATAACGGCATATTTAATCTCGAGGGAGGATGTTATGCGAAAACAATTAAATTAAGCAGGGAAAGAGAGCCGGATATATATGATGCCATAAGGCGGGACGCGCTCCTTGAAAATGTTGTGTTTGATAAAAAAACCGGAAAAATCGACTTCAGTGATGCCTCCAAGACCGAGAATACAAGAGTTTCCTATCCCCTGCACCATATTAAAAATATAGTAAAGCCCATCTCAAGGGCCGGCCATGCCAGGAAAGTGATATTCCTGACCGCCGACGCTTTCGGGGTATTGCCGCCCGTTGCCAGGCTGACCCCTGAACAGACCCAGTATCATTTTCTTAGCGGTTTTACCGCAAAACTTGCCGGAACCGAGAGGGGGGTGACATCTCCCCAGCCAACATTCTCAGCATGTTTCGGTGCCGCTTTTCTTTTGCTGCATCCCACGAAATATGCAAAAGAGCTGATCCGCAAGATGGAACAACACGGCGCATCTGCCTACCTGGTAAATACAGGCTGGATAGGAGGGGCCTACGGAACTGGTTCCAGAATAGATATAGCTACAACCAGGTCAATTATTGATGCTATTCTGGACGGATCCATTGATGATCATGAAACAGAAGAGATGCCGGTTTTTAACCTTGCCATACCCAAAAAGGTCAGAGGTGTTGAAAGCAGGTTCCTTAACCCTATGAAGGCATGGCCTGAAAAAGGTATTTGGCATAAGGCTGCGCTGGAGCTGGCAGCAAAATTTATTGCCAATTTTGAGAAATACACCGATAATGTGCTTGGCAAAAGCCTTGTTGATGCAGGACCGAAACTCGATAGTTATTAATCTTTTTAATTTTTTGTCTTCGGAAGGAAACAATAATTATTTAATAGCCCTGCATGGCCGTGAACCTGATAGTATCAGGGGATTCTTAAGGCAGGGTTTATTGTTTTTCAGTTTCATTTTCGTTGTCAAACCCCTTTGCCTCCTCCCAGATCAAGTTCATCTCATCAAGGCTCATTGACTTGAGGGACCTTCCAATGGACATTGTCCTGCTTTCAAGGTAATTAAAGCGCCTGGTGAATTTTCGGTTGGTTTTTTCCAGCGCCGTCTCAGGATCTATACCATAAAGACGTGCCGCGTTGACAAGGGAAAAGAACAGATCGCCGAACTCCGATTCTATCCTGCTCTTGTCGGCGATGTTAATTTCATCCTTTAGTTCCTGCAATTCCTCCATTACCTTATCCCATATCTGGTGCTTCTCCTCCCAGTCGAAACCCACTCCCTTAACCTTGTCCTGGATCCGGTTGGCCTTGATAAGTGCGGGAAGCGATGCGGGCACACCTGAAAGCACTGCCTTGTTTGATTCGCTGATCTTCAGGTGCTCCCAGTTTTCCTTAACCTCATCTTCACCGGTTACAATGGTGTTTCCAAAAACATGCGGATGACGGTATACCAGCTTTTCACTGATGCTGTCTATTACATCTTTTATATCAAATGACCCGAGTTCAGAACCTATTTTTGCATAGAAAACAATATGCAGCAGGAGATCTCCAAGTTCTTTCTTTATGTCGTCAAGGTCGTTTTTGATTATTGCATCTGCAAGCTCATAGGCTTCCTCGAGGGTTAGGTTCCGAAGGCTTCCGAGTGTCTGTTTTTTATCCCAGGGGCATTTTTCCCTGAGTTCGTCCATTATATCAAGAAGTTTCCCGAATGCTGACAAGCGTTCATCCATCTGGTTGTATTTAATTTATTTGACAGGATGACAATTAATTAATTAATCAATCCTTTTATTTAACTGCGATTCAGGGGTTCTTTAACTATTTGTCAAAGAACCTGATCCTTATGACAGAATTGGTGTTTAGGGCCAGCAGTTCAGCTGCATTTCCCTTATTTATGGCAACTTCAAGAAGGTCGAGATAGTTGAAAAGGACCAGCAGTTCTCCGGCAGAGGTTTCACTGTAAGAATTGTTTATTCTGTTCAGCTTGTAATGGTTACTCTGAAGGGCAATTTCAAATTTCCTCCCCTTTCCGATCCTTTCGTATATCTCTCTTGTTATATTGGTAATAGCATTTTGATATGAGTCAATATAGATAACACTGCCATTAATCACATCCTTTTCTATTGTTGCCCGACGAGGAATGCTTTTGTACAGGCTTTCCCTTACCTTTCCCAGTCCGGATATATCTTCCCGGTTTGCAAGCCGGGAAACAGCATTTACAAAAATCTCAAGGGCGGAGAAGCTTCCTGGAATGGCGGGCGACTTCAATTCAACTATTGCCAGGGGGTCTTCCCTGAAAATAAGTCCGAATACGCCGTTGTCATTTCCTATAAAAAAATGGTTTTTGTAGGAAACGGCCAGAAGTGATTCTTCACCGGAAGGCTCGGAATTGACGCATATGAGGTGTATGCTTCCCTCCGGAAAATGAAAGAAACTGTTTTTCAGGACAAAGGCTGCCCTGGCGCTGTTGAATGCCGGTATATTATGGGTAATATCTACAATAGTAAGGGAAGGACATGCAGAAATAAGTTTCCCTTTTAAAGCTCCGGTGTAATAATCATCTTGTACCCAGTCGGTTGTTAATGTAACGATTGGCATTTTGAAGTTGCAGCTGGTTTTATGTACCTGTTTAATTTGAAAAAATTGAAAAATGCGGAAAAAATATGATTATTTTGTATAGTAATAAGTTGAAAGGAATAATTTAAAATATTACTCCTCTAAGATAAAACTCAAAAGTAAGCAATATTTGCAAATTCTATGATTGAGCAGTTAATATATTTGGAAGGCATTGAACCGGCAACTTTATATGGCGTAAATAACAGTTTGCTCGATAAGTTAAAAACTTTTTTCCCAAAGCTCAAGATAGTGGCAAGGGGGAACGAAATAAGGGTTTACGGCGAAGATGAGGAGATTGCCAGGTTCGATGATCTTATACATACCCTGATTGAGCATTTGCAGAAATTCAACAGGCTTTCGGAAAACGACCTCGAACAGTTTATGGCAGGTGAATTCCATCAGGGGAGCCTGCCAGGGGATCCGTCCGGAGTGCTCGTGTACGGGAATCACGGCAAAATGATATCGGCACGCACGGTAAATCAACAAAAGCTTGTCGATGCATACAGCAAAAACGATCTCTTATTTGCCATCGGCCCTGCCGGAACAGGAAAAACCTACACAGCCATTGCCCTGGCTGTAAGAGCTTTTAAAAACAAGGAGGTTAAAAGAATAATACTTACCCGGCCTGCGGTGGAAGCAGGTGAACGGCTGGGCTTTTTGCCAGGTGACCTGAAAGAAAAGCTCGAGCCCTATCTGCAACCCCTTTATGATGCACTCAATGATATGATACCTGTCCGCAGGCTGAAGGATTATATTGAAGATGGCACAATACAAATTGCCCCACTGGCATACATGAGGGGCAGGACCCTTGACAATGCCGCGGTAATTCTTGACGAAGCACAGAATGCAACAGCCAGTCAGCTGAAAATGTTCCTTACCCGGATGGGCAAGTCTGCCAGTTTTATAGTCACGGGCGATGTAACCCAGATCGATCTGCCGGATGTAAGCAAGAGCGGACTGGTTGATGCACTCAGGATACTGGGGCCTGTCAGGGGCTTATCTGTAATATATTTTGATGAAAGAGATATCATAAGGCACAGGCTGGTAAAACATATAGTCAAGGCATACGAGAAAAGCGAGGGAGAAAAATTAAAGTAGCATGTTTGTGAAGGGATCCTTGCTGCCAGATTGAATAGGTATCAACCGAGAATACAAAACAAATATAAATAAGTTATCTATGGCAAGAGCAATTGTTAAAACAAATTTTAATTTCCCGGGTCAGAAAAACCTGTATGTCGGGAAAGTAAGGGATGTATATAATATTAGCGGCAAATATCTGATAATGGTAGTTACCGATCGCATTTCGGCATTTGATGTGGTGCTGCCGGAGGGCATCCCCTATAAGGGCCAGGTGCTGAACCAGATCGCGTCCATTTTTCTGGATGCCACGGCCGATATAGTTCCCAACTGGAAACTGGGCTCTCCCGATCCCATGGTAACAATCGGCCACAGGGCCAAACCCTATCTTGTAGAGATGGTGATAAGGGGTTACCTTACCGGCCATGCATGGAGGGAATATAAGGAAGGTAAGCGTTCAATTTGCGGAGTGCCCATGCCAGAGGGCATGAAGGAGCACCAGAAATTTCCGGAGCCCATAATTACCCCTACTACCAAGGCCATGGAAGGTCATGACGAGGATATTTCCCGCGAGGAGATTATTGAGCTGGGACTGGTACCGGAATCCGAATATGAACAGATGGAACGCTTTACGCTGGAACTTTTCAGGAGAGGGACCCGGATGGCAGCCGATAAGGGCCTGTTGCTGGTGGATACGAAATATGAGTTTGGCAATATTGACGGGCGTATATGTCTTATTGACGAGATCCATACACCTGATTCATCAAGGTATTTTTATGCTGACGGGTATGAGCAGCGTCTGGCTTCCGGTGAGCCCCAAAAACAGCTGTCAAAGGAGTTTGTTCGCGAATGGCTCATTGAAAACGGGTTCCAGGGCAAGCCGGGGCAGGTTGTACCCGCTATGACAAAAAAAGTGGTTGATGATATCAGTGAAAGATATATTGAGTTGTTCGAAAAGATAACCGGCGAGAAATTCATTCCTGGCGCTTCTGAAGACGTACTTCCAAGGATTGAAAGGAATGTTCTTGACTTTTTAGCAGGTTTATAGCCATATATTTTCAGGGCCGAACATGATGATCCATTGCAGGGAAGTACTCTTCTGTGGAAAAACCCGCTTTCTGCCTTAGCCAGCACTGGATGCTTTAAAAATGTGCTGGCAGGATTTAAGGATTTTCAGTTGGCTTTATCAATAGCATTCAGTGCAAAGGCATATGCCCCTATTGATACGGCCTCACTGGTTCCGAGCCTTGACAAGCCTATACCGGTTCGTTTGAGAGGGTCATAGACGACCTTTTCAGAAGTGAATGGTACGTTGATCTCTTTCTCCCTGCCTGTGAGAAATTCCCCGAGCTGCTTCCTGTCTTCCAGGTTGTAGGCCGTGATCACTGTACGCTGAAGCTTCTGTCCCCCGACCGTACAGATAGTGCCGTTAATTTGGGCCGTCACCTCAGGCGCAAAAAGCTGCCATGCCTTTGACAGGCCGCCGCCCACCACCACCAGTCCGTCGAACATATTGATCATGGTGGCAAGAGCGTCTCCCAGTGCTTCACCGAACTGCCTGAATGATTTGACTGCAGCAAGCCGGTCGCCTTCCTTCATCCCGGTGGCTATTTCATATATGACCAGCGGAGTAATATCATCCTGAACAGGTGCAACCGAGTTATTTTTGTAGATACGCACAATGGCCCTTATGCTGATACTTTCTTCAGCAAAGCAATCCCTTTCCACTCCGCTCCTGAGAAGCCACACTTCCCCGGCCGCATCATTGTCACCTGCCACCAGTCCGCCATTCCTGACCATTCCGCCGCCAAAACCGGTTCCCAGCGTAACACCCATAAGGTTGTTGTAAACCTTGTGGCTGCCCGAATCCCTGAGTTGCCGGTTTACCCAGGGCAGGAAACCTGAAATTGCCTCTCCGTAAACGAAAAGATCACCGTCGTTATTTATGAAAACCGGCATCCTGAAATGATGTTCAAGCATCGGCCCCAGCGCTATTCCTCCCCTGAATGCCGGCAGGTTCCCCAAATCTCCGATTATGCCCCTGGCATAATCAGCCGGGCCGGGAAATGCAAAGCTTATTGCAACAGGCTCAGACTTCAGCCTGGCCCTGGTTTGTTCAAAGCCTTCAATAATGGTTTTAAGGCACAGGCCAAGATCGTGCCCGTTTGAAGGCAGGACTACAGGGTCAATGATTTCCTTGTTGGACTGCACGGCAGAGAAGACAAAATTTGTGCCTCCTGCATCAAGTGTCAGTACTATTCTGTTATCAGCTATTGTATCCATTTTGCCCGGTATAAAGTTTTTACTAAAATAGAGTTTTTATTTCTATTCTTGCAACGCAGTATTTACCGGAAATGAAGTGCCCCGTTTTACTATGCCTGTCACTGTGGCTTTCGTATCAGGAGGCCATGTTAAATTTGTTTAAGAAAAAGCAGAATTATGTCTTGCGGGGTAAAACGCAAAAAAGTTCCGGCTCCTTTGAAATAATTGGCCGGTAATATGATATTTGTGTTTATTAATATTTTTAATAATGCTTATCTTGCGGCCATTTTGTGGCACCCCCGTGTGCAATGTTTCAGGGCAGCCAGATACCGTTTCAAACCAACAACAAAATGCGTGTAGAGAGAATAAAAAAGGTACGCCGCGATCTCCCTTCCGTCGGTGAAGTGGATACCGGCTTACTGGATGATGTGATAAAGAAATATTCAGGGAAGAAAGGCATAATGATACCTGTTTTACAGGAAACACAGTTGGTGTATGGATACATTCCCGCGGAGGCATTTGAAAAGCTTTCGCGTGAACTTCATCTGAACCTGGCTGATATGTACGGGGTAGCAACTTTTTATTCACAGTTCCGGCTGAAGCCTGCAGGGAAGAATATTATTAAAGTATGCCACGGAACGGCATGTCATGTCCAGAATGCCGGAAATATCACCCAGGCCCTGGAGGAGACTCTGAAGATAACCGACGGGGAAACAAGCCCCGACAGGCTTTTCACGATGGAGTCGGTGGCCTGCCTGGGTTGCTGCTCGCTGGCACCCGTAATGATGATTGGCGATGATACACATGGCAACCTTACCGGCAAGGAAGCAGTCAGTATAGTTAAAAAAATAAAGCTGCAAAACAGCCAGAGCCTGTCAGGATTAACAGATAACAAATAAATGGGAACAACCAGGGTAATCGTTGGACTAGGAAGCTGCGGCATAGCAGCTGGTGCAGGAAAAGTATATGAAAGGATTCTTGCCGTCAAGGAGGCAGAAAGCCTTGATTTTCAATTGTCCCGGACTAGCTGCGTGGGTATGTGTTACCGCGAACCCCTTGTGGAGATTATTGACGACAGCGGTCACTATCTTTACGGAGATATTGACGAGGAGAAGGCCATCGAGATATTGAATGACCATATAGCCGGCGGCAGCCCTGTAAGGGAATATATTGTCTCCACCGACCTTTATGACACTCCCGGTAAAAGTTATTTCGACGGGCAGGTTAGGATCGCCCTTCGCAACTGTGGTATGATGGACCCCGGGGTCATTGAAGAATATGAGTCCAGAAATGGCTATTCAGCCCTTAAAAGGCTGGTGAATGAAAATATCCCTGCCAGCAGGATAATACAGGAAGTGCTGGAGAGCGGACTCCGTGGCCGCGGCGGGGGGGGCTTCTATACCGGACTGAAGTGGAAATTCACCCTAAATAACAAATCAGGGGTTAAATATGTGATATGTAATGCCGATGAGGGAGATCCCGGTGCGTTTATGGACCGCTCCCTTCTGGAGGGGGATCCGCATTCGGTAATCGAAGGAATGATCATTGCCGCCTTAGCCGTCGAGGCCACCGACGGGGTCATATATTGCCGGGCTGAATACCCGCTGGCACTAAAACGGTTGTATTCAGCAATTGAACAGGCAGGAGAAAAGGGTTACCTTGGCAGGAACATCCTTGGCCGGGAAGGATTCAACTTTGACATCAGCATTAAAGAAGGCGCAGGTGCCTTTGTTTGCGGCGAGGAAACAGCCCTGATAGCTTCAATTGAAGGGGGCAGGGGCATGCCCCGGCGACGGCCGCCTTTTCCGGCTGCCTCAGGGCTTTGGAAAAAGCCTACAAATATCAGTAATGTTGAAACTTATGCCAATATACCATGGATATTTCAAAACGGTTCTGCCGAATATGCAAAATATGGTACTGAAAAAAGCAAGGGCACAAAAGTTTTTGCACTTGCCGGAAAGATAAGACACGGCGGGTTGGTGGAGGTGCCCATGGGAATTACTATCAACGACATAGTGTTTAAGCTGGGCGGCGGCATTCCCGGCGACAAAAGGTTTAAGGCTGTCCAGCTTGGCGGTCCTTCGGGGGGTTGCATACCGGCATATCTTTCCGATACACCGGTGGATTATGACTCTGTATGTGCAACCGGGGCAATTATGGGATCGGGCGGTATGGTTGTGATGGATGAAAGCACATGTATGGTGGATATTGCAAAGTTCTTTCTTGACTTCACAGAAAAGGAATCCTGCGGCAAGTGCACTTTTTGCCGCATCGGAACCAAACGTATGCTCGAGATCCTTGTCCGCATTACCGAAGGGGCAGGCGAAGAAGGGGATATTGAAAAACTCGGGGAGCTGGCGCATCAGATAAAAGACAGTTCGCTGTGCGGACTGGGACAGACCGCCCCCAATCCTGTTCTTACCACTATCAGGTATTTCAGGGATGAATATGAGGCTCATATAAAGGAAAAAAAATGTCCTGCCAAAGTATGCACGAAACTCATTACTTACGAGGTCTTTGCTGAAAATTGCACAGGATGTACCGTTTGTGCAAGGAAATGCCCGGTAAATGCAATTACCGGAGATCGCAAAAAGGTGCATGCTGTTGATCAGGATATTTGCATACGATGCGGGATATGTTATGCCAAATGTAAATTTGATGCTATCATTTTATCATAGCGGCGCATCAACATGACCAAACCCGGCAGCGGAAGGGAATAGAACTGAAGCGTTTGCCGGCCACAATTATATTTTAAATACCGGCTTTTGCCAACATAAATGAAAGAACTCAATATAATACTCGACGGCAACAATGTGACAGGCAGTAAGGATGAAACCATACTCCAGCTGGCGGAACGGTATGGCATCCAAATTCCTTCACTTTGCAATGATCGCAGACTTGTGCCCTTTTCCTCCTGTTTTGTGTGTGTTGTTGAGATTGAGGGAATGGGGGGCATGCAGCCTTCATGCTCTACCCGGCTTACCGAGGGAATGGTTATCACTACAGGTAATGACCGGGTCAGAAAAGCCAGGAAGACTGCCCTTGATTTGATGGTAAGCAACCATTATGCAGATTGTGAGGCCCCCTGCAAACATACATGTCCTGCAGGAGTAGATGTGCAGGGATATATCTCCCTTATTGAAAAAGGATTGTATTCCGAGGCGGTAGCGCTTATCAAGGAAGTCAATCCCTTACCGGCTATCTGCGGAAGGGTTTGTGTCAGACCGTGTGAGGTGGCCTGCCGCCGCAGCCTGATTGAAGGAGAACATGCAGTGGGAATTGATTACCTGAAGCGGTTTGCTTCCGACCGCGACCTTTTATCATCAGCACCTTATAATGCCGGGGTTGCCGAGCCCACGGGGAAAAGGGTTGCTATAATAGGTGCCGGGCCCGGCGGTCTGTCAGCTGCATGGTTTCTGCAGCAAAAGGGTCATCAGTGTGATATTTTTGAGGCAAACCCCTATGCGGGGGGATGGCTGAGATATGGCATACCTGAATACAGGCTCCCCAATGAAATTCTGCAAAAGGAGGTTGACGCGGTCACCAGGCTGGGGGTGAATATTTTCTATAACAGGAAGTTTGGTGCCGATCTCAGTTATGGAGAGATAGCCGGTAAATACGATGCCCTGATCCTGGCCATCGGCTCCCAGCGTGGAACTCTGCTGGGGTGCAGGGGGGAGGATGCCGATGGTGTTTTTTCAGGCATTGATTTCCTGCGGAATATGGAAGCAACCGGTCAGCGCTACAATTTCGCCGGTAAAAAAGTTGCCGTTGTGGGGGGAGGGAATACAGCGATGGACTGCTGCCGGACATCCCTAAGGTGCGGGGCCGACAAGGTTTATGTGCTTTACCGGCGCACCGAAAAGGAGATGCCTGCCAATCCAATTGAAGTCCATGAATCCAAAATAGAGGGTGTGGAATACATGTTCCTGACAAATCCGGTAAGTGTCAATAAAGACGAAAAGGGGGCGGTTGCCTCGGTAACCTGCATCAGGATGGAGCTTGGGGAGCCTGATGCCTCCGGCCGGAGACGCCCCGTACCCGTGGAAGGTTCAGAGTTTGTTATCGAACTCGATTATATACTTGCCGCAATCGGACAAAAAACTGAGGTGGATTTTCTTGATGATATTAACAGTTATTCCGCAAATGGTAAACTGAGTATTAATAAATGGGGCGATATAGCTGCATCCCGGGAGACATTGCAGACCGGTATACCATCGGTTTTTGCTGCCGGCGACGGCGTAAGCGGTCCGGCGACAATAATCGAAGCAATAGCCCAGGCAAGGCTGGCATCGGCAAGCTGCCATCAGTACCTGTCAGGCAGGACTCCTGCTCCTGAAAAAACAGGATTCCTGAGCAAAAAGGTGAATTTCAGGGAATTCACTTCCGATTTGCTTGTCGACCGTTACAAAAAGCAACCCCGGCAGGAAATGCCAACACTTGAACCTGGTAAACGCAAAAATTTTGAGGAGGTTGAGCTTGGTTATGAAAGCGATGATATCGCGCTGAAGGAAACTGCAAGATGCCTGGAATGCGGCTGTTCCGAATTGTATACCTGCGATCTTAAAAAACTTGCAACCGAGTATGGTGCCACCCAGGATAAATACAAGGGTGATTTTCAGCAATACGAAACAGACTATTCGCATCCGTTCATAGAAATAGATAACAATAAATGCATACTGTGTGCCAGGTGTGTACGGATATGCAGGGAGATTGCTGGTGCCGGTGCACTGGGACTTGTAAACAGGGGGTTTGATACCCATGTCGCCCCTGGCCCCGGCGGTTCATTGCTTGATACTAAATGCGAATCATGCGGTCTCTGTATTTCGACCTGTCCCACCGGGGCGATTACTGAAAACACACCCTTTAAACCCGCCCCTGTAAAATGGGATACAATTGATACAATATGCAACTACTGTTCACTGGGATGCAGGATCAACATACACCATAAGGGAGGGTTTGTCCTGAGGGTTACCGGCAGCCGGGGACAGGCAAACAGTGATGGCAGCATTTGCAGGTATGCTAAATTCGGTTATCATTATCTCAATGATAAAACAAGAATAACCACCCCGCTGCTGAAAATAAACGGCGTATTCACCCGGGTTTCCTTCCGGAAGGCATTTGAGGTAATCATTGAGAAAGCCCTGGGGGTGGAACCTGATGAAAATGCTTTTTACGCAGGAGCAAGGCTTTCCAGTGAAGAACTGTATCTTATACAAAAGCTTGCAAGGGCTGGTTTCGGCACTGGCAACGTGAACAGTTTCCACTATCTTGCCGGCGGTTCCCTTAACTACAATTCAGTTTCCGGGTCCTCCCCGGAACAGCTGGAAGGCGCATCAAGGATATACCTGCTGGGATCGGAAATCAATTATGATAATCCCGTGGCCGGGTATATCATTAACAGGCTGCGGCATGTAAATGAGATGCCTGTTGAACTTCTCACAACCAGGGAGGTTTCCCTGATGGAGCATAAGGTTGACAAGGTATGCAGGCTTAAATCGTATTACCATTTCGTCAAGGCTCTTAACCACTTTTACCTTGCCGGTGGTAAGGCAGATGAACAGTTAATCCGCGGCAGATGTGCCGGACTTGATGAATACAAAAACAACCTGCTAAAGGAGGATTTTGATTCCCTTCTCGGCTTTGCAGGCATTAGCAGCAGGGAATGTTTTATTGACATGGCAGAACAGTACATAAGGGAGGAAAATCCCGTAATAGTTTTTTCCGAGAAGGAAGTTTCACCTGACACCGCCATGGAATTGGTTAATCTGGAGCTTTTAACCCGCAGGCCCGGCAATGGTTCACCGGGACTGGTCTCACTGAAGGAAAAGAATAATTCCCAGGGACTCTTTGATATGGGGATGTTTGACGGAAGTGATCACATCAGCCTGCTGCAGTCAGGCATCATAAAAAACATGTTCATTTTCGGCGAAGATCCCCTTGGTTGTGCCGAAGACAGGCAGATGGTGGCAGGATGGCTTGACAGGGCAGACTTTATTATGGTGCAGGACTACTTTATGACTGACACTGCCTCAGCAGCTGACCTGATACTGCCCGCCTCACTGCCTTTTGAAAGCGGCGGGAGCTACTGTAATACCTGGGGGGTTGCCCAGCAGTATGACAAACACTTTGAACCGGCTTCCGGGCTTGCCGGATACAGTCAATTACTGGCCCTTCTTAAGGCGAGGGGCAATATAAATATGGTATCCCTTGAGGATGTAAGGAAGGAAATATGCTCCGTTCTTTCCCCTGTAAGCTCAGTAGAAAATGTCACCCTGAAGGTAACCGGCAATGATAATTACAGCATACTCTTCAGGCATGGATGCGATAGCCTTGTTAAACGTTTTGATGAATACTTTTCGGGCTCATTTGACAATACTGGTACTTGATATTGATACCGATAATGATTATTTTTACACCTTGTCGCGGAGAAACTGTTGCATGCCATGAGCCATGCATGCCAGGTTCTCAACTGATATGGCATTACGTACGGATTATTAAACGAGCTATCAGCGTATGAATCACCCATCACCCTTAGACAGAGACGAAGTCAATAAAGCATGGGGGTTTGACCTGCGGTCGATCTCACATGCAGTGCAAAAAAGCTGATGTGACATTCATACGAGTGGAACACTGAATATGAATACCATGCCTTAGTAAATAATTGAATATTAACCTGACTAACCTGGTTTATCCGGATGAAAAAGTTCACATCTGTCGACGAAATCCTTGATTTTGCCATCGGGCAGGAACAGGATGCAGTGGATTTCTATAAGGACCTGGCCAATAATTCTCTCTCCCCTGACATGAAGCAGGTATTTGAGCAATTTGCACGCGAAGAGATAGGCCATAAAGCCAGGCTTGTGGAGATAAAGGAAAAAGGTCTTTATAAGATCACGCAGGAAATTATTGAAAATATGCAGATAAGTGATTACCTGGTCAGCATCAGGCCCTCGCCGGGTATGAGCTACAGTGATGCCCTTGTGCTTGCAATGAAAAGGGAAAAGGCGGCATTCAGGCTTTACATGGACCTTTCTGACAGGGCTCATGACCAGGAGATGAAGAAATTATTTCTTTCCCTGGCCATCGAGGAGTCCAAGCACAAGCTCAGGTTTGAACTTGAATATGATGAATATGTGCTCAGGGAGAATTAATAAACATTCCAAATTAACATATTCTGTATATTACTTTCTTAATATTGTCGTTTAGTTTATAACTTATCCGGCAGCAGTATGTCCGGCTATAAAATGTGTTCATATGTATGCAAGGTCCGTTACAGTTTTAAGCCTGTTTTTTATCTCCTTTTTCTGTGTTTTAGCCCAGATGGATCCAGTAGAAGTGGTGAGGTCGGATGATAAAATCGTGATCGAGAACAAAGTCTATTACATCCATATTGTAAAGCCCGGCCATACTCTTTATTCTATAAGCCGCGTGTACGAAGTATCACAGAAAGAAATCCTTCTTGAGAATCCCAATGCATATATCGGCTTGCAGCCCGGACAGGCCCTTAAAATCCCTTTTGTGCCGGCAACCCCGCTGGAAGATGCAGGTCCTGAAGATGCCGGAGGCGATTATGTTCTTCACACAATAGAGCCGGGCCAGACACTTTTTTTTCTTTCCAGGTACTACCAGGTTGATATGGATGATATTATCAGGCTGAACCCCGGATCAGAAGAGGGGCTGAATGTAAGCCAGGTAGTAAGGATCCCTGCTCAAAAAGTATATATTGACCGCGAAGGTTTTCCCGCGCAAGACGACAATTATATACACCACAAGGTGGAACAGGGCGAAACCCTGTATTCGCTTTCACGAAAATATGAAGTTCCGGTCAGGGCAATCCGCAGGGCAAATGATAAACTTATCTGGGGACTCAAATACGGTGAGTACCTGAGGATACCCAAATATGCGGATGAAGACCCCGATGATTATGTGGTGGCAGATATTCCGCTTGATAAAATAGCCGCAGATCCCCTGGAGGTTGACGTTTTCGATATGGGGATGATTATTGATTCGGATTGTACTGATTTTAATTACCGTGAATATAACAGGCCTTTTAATGTTGCACTGATGCTGCCCCTTTTTATAGAGAGAAATTTTCCTGCCCAGGTGCCCGACGATTTAGACAGGGAAGAAGCCAGGAAACTTTACCCGGACCATATATGGGATATGAATGAATTATATCATGAAACGGTACCTTTTCTGGAGTTTTATGAAGGCGCGCTAATAGCTGTTGATTCCCTTGTTAAAGCCGGTCTTTCAGTAAACCTTAATGTTTATGACACCAGGCGGAATACCGATAACGTAAGGGCTATACTGCAAAAACCCGGGTTCAGGAATACTGACCTTATCATCGGCCCGGTTTATCCTGAAAATATGAAGATTGTGGCGGACTGGGCTCTTCAGAACCGGGTTAATATTGTATCCCCTTTGACCTCACGTACCGAGCTCCTGGCTGGCAATCCTTACCTGTTCCAGGTAACGCCTTCCGCATCAGTTGAACTTGAGCAGGCCTCGGTCTTTATTTCAAATTTCGCCTCGTCCAATTTTGTTCTTGTCCACAAGAATGACCTGTTTGAAATAAATATGGTTAATGCTTTCAAAAATAACATTTTCAGGCATTTTTCCTACAACTCCGGTTTTGACAATCTTGTTTTCAAAGAAGTATTATATATAAATCCCACTGTCAATATTGAACAATCGCTGGTGAGAGGGGAAAAGAATATAGTTATTATACCCTCGTCCGACCAGGCTTTTGTTTCCGATGTGCTCATGCGCCTCAATATTCTCTCCCGTGCATATGACATAACCATCTTCGGGTTAAATGACTGGCAAAGGTTTGCCAACCTGGAAGTAGAGTATCTGCATAATATGGAGTTGCATTTTGCATCCCCGTTTTTTATTGATTATGATAATGAAAACGTGAAGGATTTTCTCAGGCGCTTCAGGGATAAATATAAAACCGAACCATCCCACTACGGGTTTCAGGGATATGATATTATGTTCTATTTTCTTCAGGCTATGAAGAATTTTGGCCCCGACTTTCACGAATGTTTGCCGATTATACGGACAGAATTGCTTCAGGCTGATTTCCTGTTTCGAAAGTCAGATTTTCAAAACGGGTTCGAGAATAATGGTGTAACCATAGTCAAGTATGACAAGGATATGAATATCAGGCGACTCGGACTGAATTCCCGAAATCAGTGAGGGCAAACCCATGTAAATGAAATCCATGGTCATTCATACCTGAGGGCATCTACCGGATTTGTAGCTGCAGCTTTTACTGCCAGGCCGGTTATTGTAAGCATGGCAATAAGCAGGGCCGCAACACCTGCCGAGAGGAACATCCATAACTCCAGTTCTGTCCTGTAGGCGAAATTTTCCAGCCATCTGTTCATGAAATACCATGCAGCAGGCCATGCGATGATATTGGCAAGCACCACCCACTGACCAATATTCCTGTACAGCATTAACAGCAGCGATTCTGTGGTTGATCCCATTGCCTTCCTGATTCCTATTTCCTTTGTCTTTCTCAGAATGGTGAATGAGGTAAGTGAGTAAAGGCCCATAACAGACAGTATCACTGAAAGGATTGCCGACATGCTGATAAGCTTGTTGTTGCGTTCCTCCCCTTCGTAACCGCTTTTGAGCCTGTCATCAAGAAAACTGTAGTTGTATATGTAATCCGGGTCAAATTTATTGAGTGTTTCACCAATGGATGAGATCGTCCGGTCAATATTTCCGGAACTGACCCTGACTGACAGGTATCCGAAATGATTTGAGTACCTTGAATGAACTATGGGTTTGATCGGTTCATGCAATGACTGAAAATGGAAGTCACTTACAACTCCAATAATGGTTCCGCGGGTCTCCCATACAAAAATGTCTTCCCCGACAGGATCCTCCAGTCCGAGTGCCCTTGCAGCTGCCTGGTTAATTACGAACGCCGACCTGTCGGTTTCAATTTCACCAGAAAAGGCCCTGCCTTCTATTACCGGTATCTGGTAGGTTTCAAAATAATTGTCCTGTACCCGGTTTTCAAAAATCATTACAGCATCTTCCCGGCTTCCACCGGCAGGCCAGCTGTTTTGAACGGTGGCCTGACTCCCGGGTATTCCGTCTGAAGCGGTAACATTCACCACTGAGGGGTCACCTGTCAGGTCATTTTTAATAGAATTGAAATTATTTCTGATTGCGGGGGTGATGGTTTCTATAACAATGATGTTTTCAAGGTTAAAGCCCAGTGATTTGTTTCTCATATAATGCATCTGGCTTTGCAGGACAATAAGGCAGATAATTAAAAAAATTGCGATGCTGAACTGGGTGACCACCAGCGTTACTTTAAGAAGGCTTTTGGGAGAAGAACCGGATTGCTTTTGAAATATCCGGATTGGACTGAACCCTGAGAGGTAGAATGCCGGGTATGCTCCAGCGCCAATACCGGTTATCAGGGTAATGAGAACAAGAAATACAAGGAATCGGGAATTAAAATAGTTAACGGCAATTTCCCTGCTCATAAGGTTCCCGAAAGGTTGAGCAAGCAATTCAACGATCGAAACGGCAATCACAAGTGAAATAATTGTTGTCAGCAGCGATTCACTGATGAACTGGTTTATCAGATCATACCGTGAACTGCCCGCTACCTTCCTCATTGCCACTTCCCTGCTCCTGGTTTCCGATCTTGCAGTGACAAGGTTCACATGGTTCACAATAGCAATCAGCAGGATAAATACAGCCAGCAAGGCAAATATGTACACATTGGAGATACTTCCTTTGTGTTCCACATCAAACTGCATGCTTTCGGAATAAAGATGTATTTTGCCCAGAGGCTGCAACCAGGAAGTGACCTTCAGTCCCATGCCTTTAAGGGTTTCCTCATAGTATTCGTCTATAAACACCCTTGTTTTTTCAAGTGCTTCCTGGTGAGCCACTCCTTCTTCCAGCAGGAGGTAGGTATAAAAGCTGAAACCCCTGTTATTGATAAATTCATTTTCATTTTCCAGTGAGCCGAATGACATTAAAAGATCAAATTTGAGATGGGAGGTAGCCGGGATCTTTTGGATAACGGCATTTACCAGGTAATCCCTTTCCGCTATGGTAATTGTTTCTCCAATTGCACTCTTGTCTCCGAAGATTTTTTCTGCCAGTTCCCTGGTGATAACTAATGTTCCGGGTTCTGAAAGGGGATTATTTGTATTGCCTTCAATAATCCCGAAAGTAAAAATATCCAGGAATGAGCTGTCGACTATCAGCCGGTTGTTATTGAAGAACCGTTGTATTCCGTACCTTATCTCCACCTTGCTGTTTTCAACCCGGGTTACATGGCTGATCTCAGGGACAGCCTCCCCCATTAGCGGGGGCATTGCTCCATTGGTAATCGGAGCTTTTATTGAATGGTCTCCCGCCATTTCAAGCAATGAATTTACACGGTATATCCTGTCATGATTTTCATGGAACCTGTCATAGCTGAGCTCGTGGCTGATAAATGTATAAATCAGAATGGTAGCTGCAAGGCCTACTGCCAAACCGGCAAGGTTGATAACCGAATAGCTTTTGTAGCGTTTCAGATTTCGCAATGCAGTGATAATATAATTCTTATACATAGGATCTTTCTAACTGATTTATTTTAACAGACAGGATCAACAAACATGCCAATATTCCCAACCAGCAAATATACAGTTATTTAATTAAGCAATAGCTGGATTGTCAGTATATTAAATTGTCCGGAAATGTCCTGCAGGTGTACGGAGGTGAACATATAAAAACCATCTCGTAAATCATTAAACCTTCCAAATTTAAAACAAAAATACGCTTTTTTCGTATGCTTGTCTGAAGGCTAAAAGGTCCGTTTATTATGAAATTTCACATCTGGTTTGTTTTTTTGGGTTTGATACTGTTTTCAGGGGCATATTCGCAATCCCCGGCATGGAAGGGGTTTGACACCAGGTCTGCAGGCGTGTCGTTGAATTTACACTGGATGCAGTTGAATGATGCACATTTCTCGCCACTCCCCTACAATGGCCCGGGAGCTGAACTGAATATTGTGTCGGTAAGGCATTACAGTGATGTTCGCAGGCATCTTACATTTGGTGCAAAGGCTGATTATTTATGGAACAGTCACGGTTTCAAATCTTTTTATATACAGCCTGAATTTCGCCTCGGGTTTACTTTTCTTGTTAACGGATTATCGGCCGATAATGCCTTGTCATTCCTGGGGGGCGGAATAAATGCAACCTCCAGGATTTACCGTTTCCTCAGTGAACAACCCGACCACATTTTCTGGGCCACCTCCTATACTCTGGAATTTAATTATATACTGGATATTGAAATCAACAACGACAGGAAAGCGTTCCTGGAATTAAACCTGCCCGTTGCAGGGATGGTTTCCAGGCCCGGAGAAGAAAGTCATTACAGCTATCAGCTGCCGGGAATTGGCGAGTATATGAAAAGGCTGCATGAAAATCCTGGATTTGCGACCTGGGATCAGATGCAGGCGGTTAATCTGCAGCTTTTGATGGACCTTTCACGCTCCCGAAGAAAATCAGTGAACATTGGTTATGAGCTTGATTTCGCCCGTTTTTCGGAACCGGCTCCGGCAATTTATTTTACAAACAGTATATTTCTCAGAATATTTCTGGATGTTTTTGTTTTGGGCAACAGATGAATACCGTGACAGGTTACATTAAAAAACATGAAAAAATCATTATCGTATATCTGGACTTTTATTCTTATAATTCTTTGGCTGCAGGTATTAAATTCCTGTTTGCCCTCAGACGATTTTAAAACAGCTGCGAATTTTGAGCCCCGCACATCAGTTGATGGCTGGGAGATCTCGGATGCTGTATCCGAAGGATTCGACGCCGGCCAGTTGCAGGACATTTATGATATGATGTTTGCCGGTGATCAATATATCACATCCCGCTCCCTGCTGATTGTAAAAAACGGAAAACTGGTGTCGGAATCGTATTTCAGAAGCAGTAATGATGTCAGCAGGAAAGATAACATAAAGGGCATTACAAAATGCATTACTTCCGTACTTGTCGGATTTGCCTGGGATCAGGAGCTTTTTGACATGGAAAACAGGCTGTATGATTATATTCCCGGGTATTTTGACGGCAACCCGGACAAAAGGGATATAACGGTTGAGCATATACTGACCATGCGCACGGGGCTTGACTGGGACAATAAGAAAAATACAATCGACCTTTTCAATCCAAAAAGGTTTCCCAACAGCCTGCGGGTGGTTATGTCCAAACCCCTTATAAATCCTGCAGGCACTGAGTTTTTCTGCAATTATGGGACACCCCAGATCATGATGGGGCTTCTTCGCGAAATCTTTGATGCCGGTAGCACAAACCCGCTGATATCCACACTTTTCGATCCCCTGGGCATTAATGATTTTGTATGGGAAAAACATACCGACGGGTTGCATTACGGAGGAACCGGCCTGCATCTCACACCAAGGGATCTGGCCCGTTTTGGTCAGTTCTGCCTGCAGAATGGCTACTGGAATGGTCAGCAGCTAGTATCGGAAAGATGGATGGAGATTTCCACCGGTTCGGTTCTCGGTCCGGATATAACGGGAACAGTTATGCATTATGGCTATTACTGGTGGGTAGATCATGGAAATGATGCTTTTTTCGGGATGGGAGCCGGAGGTCAGTTCCTTTACATTGTTCCCTCGAAAGACCTTGTAGTTGTCCACACCGCGAACCCTTCCGTAGGATCAGGCTATAAGGGCATCAGCCTCGATGATTTCCTTCATCTGGCGGATATGATCATGGCTGCCCTGGAATAGTGGTTCATACACAGGCAAACTGGCGGAAACAACCAGTCCGCCGGTTACCGCAAATATTTCATCCATTCCCCCAGCGCCTCCAATGCAGCTGCAAAGATATCCAATAATACATGCTGTAACTAAGCCGGTTAACTGCCGAAGAATTCGACATCATGTATCAGAGAGGCAACCAGTTAGGTGATCAATTGAGAAATATTATTATTTTATTGAAAATGTATTATATATTTGTTTTCAAACACACAGATGAACTGATCAGGTCTGTTAAATTTTTGATTAAACTAATTTGTACACATGAAAAAGAGTACAGTCTATTTAATGACTTTATTAAGGGTTCTTACAGGATGGTATTTTCTTTATGAAGGGATAGTCAAATTAATGGACCCCGGATGGAGTGCCCGATATTACCTGTTGGGATCCAGGTGGATTTTTGCCGGAGTGTTTCACCAAATGGCAGAATCTTCTGTAATTATTGGTGTGGTAGACTTTTTGAATGTCTGGGGCCTCATATTAATCGGGCTGTCTCTGCTTACGGGACTCTTTGTCCGCTGGTCCTCCCTGGCGGGCTTTGTTCTGCTGATGTTCTATTTTGTTGCCTACCCACCAATACCGGGATACACTTTCGGTGCACTCATGGAAGGAAGTTATCTCTGGATTAATAAAACACTGCTTCAGGCCCTGGTTCTGCTGGTATTTGTTTTTTTACCAAACCAGTTGTTTTTTGGGCTTGACAGGCTGATAAGGCGCTGGAGGGATGAAAAAGCGCATGCCCCTGTACCCACTGTAAAAGATGAAGGTTTTGCAGTTCAAAGGCGTGAACTTCTTCGTGACCTTATAAGCCTTCCTTTTATCGGAGCATTTGCTTATGCCTTTTACCGGAAAAGGAAGTGGGAAAGCTTCGAGGAAAAGTTCCTGACAAACCAGCAGCCTGATTCAAGAACGGGAGCAACATTATTAAGCTTCAGCACTTCCCAGCTGGCTGAATTGGAGGGTCAGATGCCCAGGGCCCGTATCGGCGATCTGGAATTAAGCCGGCTTATAATGGGCGGCAACCTGATAGGTGGCTGGGCACACGCACGTGATCTGATTTATGTATCTCAGCTGGTGAAAAATTATCATACAGATGATAGAATAATGATGACACTGGACCTGGCTGAAAAATGCGGTGTTAACTCCATAATTACAAACCCCGCCCTTGGACGGATCATGAATAAATACTGGCGTGAAACGGGGGGAAAAATGAAATTCGTATCCGATTGCGGTCACAGGGACGGATTTATTGCGGGCATCAGGCAATCAGAGGAAGTGAATGCTGTATCCATGTATTGCCAGGGCGGACTGGCTGACCGCCTTGTAGTTGACGGCCAACTGGACCAGATTGCCGAAGGACTCGAGTTGATCCGCAGTTACGGTAAACAGGCAGGAATAGGCGCTCACCGGATTGAAACCATCCGTGGATGTGTGGAGCATGGTATCAAACCCGATTACTGGGTCAAGACTTTTCATAATCTGAATTACTGGTCGGCCCAGGTTGACAAAGAACAACGGAGTACCGTGGACGAAGGGTACAAGGACAATATTTACTGTTTTAAGCCACAGGAGACAATTGATTATATGAATCAGCTGGAGGAGCCATGGATAGCTTTCAAGGTTCTTGCGGCCGGAGCCATTCGTCCCGCTGAGGGTTTCCAGGCTGCTTTTGATGCGGGAGCCGACTTTATTTGTGTTGGAATGTATGATTTCCAGATTGTCGAGGACTGTAATATTGCTTTGAATGTCTTGAAAAATACCAACCGTACAAGATCATGGAAAGCTTAGGCTGATCCTGATTTATATAATTTTTTTAAAAAGGCTGTCCTGAAACTGGAGAGCCTTTTTTCGGTGTGCCGTGCATGATAAATAACTTGGTGGTGAAAGTCCACTATGGGGGTTCATAATCGCCAACCATTAGCTACGGGCAAGGGTGTCCATCGCGAGGTGGAATCTGAAGGAA
>SLJO01000031.1 GCA_007135095.1 Bacteroidales bacterium
TTATGTTTTGTATTTTTAGCTGCTTAAAGGACAAGTTGATCTTAAAATACTGAAATACCCATGGGCAAAAATGAACTCCTTGCAGGATTGACATTGGATGAACTGCAAAAGGACTATAAAGACAGGATTTTCAACCATTATCTGCCATTTTGGGAAAAAGGCGGGTATGACAATGAACTGGGCGGGTTCATGTGCGAACTTCATGAAGACGGATCAGTTGAGAGTGATGAAAAATATATATGGTACCAGGGACGGGGAATTTGGGTTTATGCCTTCCTGTACAACAATTTTGGCGGAGATAACCATTATCTTGAAATTGCCCGAAAATCACGTGATTTTCTGGTAAATAACATGTATAAGGGAGATGGCAGATGGATTGATTCAGTTAACCGGAAGGGCGATATCATTGAAAGTACTGTAGCTCAGGGATCAAATAAAGACATTTACGGCGCCCTTTTTTCAGCTGCCGGATTGATTGAGCTTTACAAGGCTACAGGAAATAAAAGTGACCTGGAAATTGCCCTGACCTCGATCAGTTGGTCGGTTAAAGAATACGAAAATCCAAATTATGAGGGTATCACGGTCACAGGTACTGATGCCAGGGGCCTGAGGACACAGGGTCACTCCTTCGTGATGATATGGATCCTTACAAATCTGCTTTCATTTCATGAAGATGCAGAACTTGAGAGATTGCAGCGGGAACATGTAAATCATATCATGACTCATTTCTGGAATCCTGAATTCAAAATAGTAAATGAAAACCTTTTCCACGACTATTCCAGGATACCCGGTCATGAATCGGTAATGTCGACAGGACATTCACTCGAATCCCTGTGGATGGTGTTACATGAGGCCATAAGAATAAATGATGCTCAGCTTCAAGAAACCAGTAAAAACCGTATACGCCATCTGATGGAGATGAACTGGGACTATGTATTCGAAGGACTTGGAACAGAAGCATATTATGTGTTCAGCACCGGTACAAAGTGCCATGGTCCCTACCTTGATCTGAAATCGATGTGGGCACATACCGAAATGCTTATTGCAACAATGACGGTTATAGAACATACCGGTGAAGGATGGGCAACGGAATGGTATGAACGCTGCAGGAAATATTGCCTGAACACAATGGCCAATACTCCGCACGGTATATGGAGACAGGCAGTAGACCGGTTCGGAAACAACAGTAAACGCCCCGGCATAAGTATTTACCGAAAGGATAATTTCCATCAGGTAAGATACCTTATGATGAACCTGCTTTCTGTGGAAAGAATGATTAAACGTCAGTTAATCAACAATTGAAATCTGCATCAGCCTTCGGCAGACAAAATAACATGAAATTACAGTTAGCGAAATAAAGCTTAAAGCGATCAAGCCGGCATGGGAATCCTGATTTGTGCATATAAAATACTGCTTACAGGGTAAAATCACCCGAGGCTTCGGGCTGATATAAGATTTCATCGATCCTTATCTTTGTGAGACCGGCAGGAACTATCCACTCTACCTCATCACCCACTTTATATCCAATAAGGGCGGTGGCAATTGGAGAGAAAATAGAGATCTTATTCTTCTTAAAATCAGCATCCTTTGGATATACCATCTGAAACTGGATCTGCTTATTTGTATTTAAAAAGCTGATCTTAACAATAGAATTCATTGTAACGACATCAAAAGGAACCTCTTCCGGTTCGACTATTTTTGCAGAATCAAGTTCCCTGATCAAACTTTCAGATTCGGCAGCATTTATAGATTTAACCTCCCTCGCGCTCTCTATTGCCTTCTTTATTCTCAGATAGTCTAATTTATTCAAAATAAGCTTTGCCATGGCCGTGAGTTTTTTTTCGTAAAACAAATTTAACCAATAATTTATACTGTCGGGCTTTTTTTGCAAAATGATTTATACGAAATACTGGTAATGTCAATTACGCAAAGGGCTTACCGGAGAAAACCCGTGATCAAAGTATCACTTTATATTGCAACCAGTGGTGCTTTCTATACCGAATAGGGATTAAAATAGTAGCGAATACAATACCCCAAGGGCTCCGGTTGCTGCAAGGATGTAAACTATTCTGACAGGCATGACGCCATCATTTTCTGCCGTTTTACCAAAAATACCAAACACAAGGGGATGTACGAGAAACGGCATGGCAAAAACAAAGGCAATGAGTCCTGAAGCCTCGGCTCCGAACATTCCTCCCTGAATTGCAGCAAAGAGACCAAAATGGGAGATGGCAGATGCATTCGCCATTACGGAATCATTGAGGCCCATACCCCCGATATTCAATATCAGCAAACCCCCGAAGACTGCAATAAGCTGCCAGCCAAGAGAAAAAATCATCAGTCCACGTACTTCTTTTTCCTCTATGCAATTGGAATTCTTAAGGGTTTTCAGGGCAAGAAAGGTTAATGCAATTCCCGCCAGAACAACCACCAGGGTATATGGAATAAGAAGCTTACCGGCAGTGGCACTGGCTGCCAGGATTGAGAAAACGAATATATGCCCTATAAACGGAATATTTATCATGATGGGTGCCCTGAACTGCGCATCAGGTCCCAGGTCTCCTGCAGTACAGGCACCGGTTAATCCGGAATGGGATAAAGAACCTGCCATGCCCGGAGCAAGGTTTCTCATATGATTCACACCGCCAAGGAGAATGAGCAATGTCAGGCCTCCGAACATCCAGAGCAACTGACCGAAAAACCCGAAGGAGAGTACAGAGGTCATTCCTGTTAAGTAAAAGGCTTCGGCGATCCTCGAACCCCCAACCATGAAATTCGCGGCAAGCACTACTGGTATTCCTGCAAAAAGCAGGCAACGTATTGTTGGTCCAAATTTCCAGCTTGAAAAAATCATCCCCATGGTGACCGACAGTATCATGGCAAAAAATATTTCCGGCAAGGCGATAAAAGGCCGGATATAACTGGCCAGGTGCCAGGACAAAACCAGTACGCCAAGTATTATGGCAGTTTCAATCATACCTTTACGTATATAAACGGGTTTATCGGTGATTTTTGCACGATAATCGATCAGTATAATTGACCCGACAATGCCCAGGTACCCAAGCAAGGGATAAAAATTATCAAGAGGTTCATTGTTGTTATAACCAACGATCACCCTTTTCATCGATTCTATGCCCACCAATACAAAGAATGAACGGATAAGGAACATAAACTGGGTAAACTTGGTTCCAAGGAACATCTCATCCTCTGAGGGAATGACTATGTCGGTTTTATCAAGCTTATGCTCTGTGAATAATTTCCTGATCTCCTGGCCGCCCACAAAAAAAGAGGCCATAAGTGCAGTGATGGTGACCCTGCTGGTAAAATCAATAATCGGGAACTCCCTTAGTCCGGGTGTTCCCATACCGGTGCTTACCATTACATACCCCATTATCAGACCGAATACAACTATAATCAATATCGGCGAATAACGGGTGCCTGCCACAAAGGTGCGTGAAACAAGCACCATGGAGATGACTAGTAAAAAGGTCAGCCAGTACTGGTTCAATATATGAGCATTGGCCATTTGATCGGTGAAGGATTCCATTATAATGAATATATTTGATTGTTACTTTATTAAATTTTATTCAGAAATTTCAAGCCTGGTATAAATCGTGATCAGGACCGGGCATGGTGGCAGAGCTTCGAAGTTGATTTGTGAAAAAATTGAAAACCGGCACAAAATTAACTTTTTTTCGCACTTTGCCATATTTCAGGCCCAATGAATATTTTGAAACAAATTTGTTTTTTTTGTTCCTTCGCAATACACATGCTTTTCCGGCAAGTCCGTGCCAGGTAATGATCAGGTTCAAAAGGCATGGTCTTTTTAAGTTAAACTAAAGTTATTCTTTCAGGTAACTAATTTACCTTAACCTAATTATTTATAAAATGCGAAAAAAAGCCTTTTTACCATTATTGCTTATTTGGACCATTTCCTCGATTGTTAATTCCCAGGACAGGGTCACCGGTCATAATTTTGCCACCCGTTCAGAAGTGATCGCACAAAACGGAATGGCTGCAACCAGCCACCCTCTCGCCACCCAGGCTGCCCTTGATATCCTTAAGCAAGGTGGCAGCGCGGTGGATGCAGCGATTGCCGCCAATGCAATGCTCGGCTTAATGGAACCAACTGGCTGCGGTATCGGAGGCGACCTGTTTGCAATAATATGGGATGCAGACAGTGAAAAACTTCATGGCCTCAATGCAAGTGGCCGTTCCCCGAAAGGGTTGTCAAGGAATTATTATCTGGATGAGGGTTATGAATATATACCCTCTTCCGGTGCGCTTTCTGTAAGCGTACCGGGTACGGTGGACGGATGGTTTGAAATGCATGGTAGATTCGGAAGGCTGGATATGGAGACTATCCTTAAACCATCGATTGAGTACGGAAGGAACGGGTTTCCCGTTACAGAACTGATTGCATATTATCTGGAGCGTTCCGTAGGCAGGCTGGGCCATTTTCCCAACTTCAGGGAAACATACATGCCCGGGGGAAGCATGCCCTCCAAAGGCGAAATTTTTCGCAATCCCTATCTGGCAAATACATATGAAATCATTGCCAGGGAAGGCAGGGACGTTTTCTACAAAGGCACTATCGCCAGGACAATTGAAAAATATATCGGGGAAAACGGCGGATTCTTAAGTCAGGAAGATCTGGGCTCCCATACCAGCGAATGGGTGGACCCGGTATCGGCAAATTACAGGGGCTACGATGTCTGGCAACTGCCTCCAAACGGCCAGGGCATAGCCGTGCTGCAGATCCTGAATATCCTGGAAGGATACGATATCGGCTCAATGGGCCTTTACAGTCCGGAATACCTGCACCTGTTCGCTGAAGCCAAAAAGCTTGCTTTTGAGGACAGGGCTCATTATTATGCAGATATGGATTTCAGTGCCGTCCCCTTGGAAAAGCTAATATCGAAAGAATACGCGGATGAAAGACGTTCCCTGATCGACCCGGAACGTGCGGCAAGGCGGTATGATCCCGGTCTGCCGGAACAACCCAGCACCATCTATCTGACAGTGGCCGACAAGGAGGGGAATATGGTCTCGCTTATACAGAGCAACTATCGCGGTATGGGAAGTGGTATGACTCCTCCCGGACTGGGTTTTGTGATTCAGAACCGTGGGGAAGGTTTCACACTCAAACCGGGTCATTTCAATACCTATGAACCCGGAAAACGGCCGTTTCACACCATCATCCCCGGATTCATAACAAAAGACGGTTATCCTTACATGAGTTTCGGTGTAATGGGAGGTGCCATGCAGCCACAGGGTCATGCACAGATCGTTATAAATATGATTGATTTCGGGATGAATCTGCAGGAAGCCGGCGATGCGCCCAGGATACAGCACATGGGATCATCAGAGCCGACGGGCCAGCAGATGACAGACGGAGGAGCAGTTATGCTGGAATCGGGTTTCCCCTATGAAACCATTCGTGAACTGATAGAAAAAGGGCACCGGGTGCAATGGGCTTCAGGACCCTACGGGGGATACCAGGCAATTTTATGGGATCCGGTTAACAGGGTTTATTATGGTGCTTCTGAATCACGAAAGGACGGACAGGCAGCAGGATACTGACAAGAGGCAGAATGTATCCAATATCCCAATTCCTTGCATCCTGCCGCAGGATGATTTCATCGCCCCATGTTTTGCCGTTAACCTCTCAGCACACAAACGGCCGGGATTAGTGCGAATAGCACAGGTAAGCCTATTTTCAGGTGTTTAAGCGATATTGCCGGCAGATTGTCAGGATAATATTTTCTTATTAATCTGTTTTTGTTTAATTTTATGGTTCTACCAGTTTACTGTTGATGCCTTGGCCTAAAATCCAGGAATCACCCGGGTCTCCGGACGAAAAAGCCCTGAGGCTTTCTTAATTTTATTTCCTTGCAGTCCGCATTTAAAGCATGGATTAGTAAATTTTTTAAAGCACAGCCAGTGGGTATATCACCCTCATACAAGAAATACAAATATTTATAATCAATAAAACCAAATGTCATGAAATCCTTTATTAAAAAAAATTCATCTTCAATGATTAACCCGACAAATATCAAAGTACTCTCTGTAATGATTCTGGCAGCCCTGTTTATCAGTGGATGCGGTGGCGGAGGCCAGGACAGGATAAGGCAGGAGCAGCTAAATGAGCTTAAAGAAAGTACAATAGCAAACCTTAATTCAATCGTCAGTGATATTGATGAACGTATTGAATTCCTGGATGAAGAAATAGAAAAAGCCAGCGGAGACAGGGAAAGAAAATTTGAAGATGCACGGGCTGAATTACAGGATCAAAAAGAGCTGGTGGGGGAAGAAAAAGAAAACATCGAAGATGCCACGCTGGAAAACTGGAATGATGTTATCGAAAACACTTCACAAATAACCGCGCAGGTCCGCGCAAAAACAAACGAAATTTCACAGGAGGTAAGGAAAATGCTTGAAAACCAGCCTTAGCACTGCTCAACATAGGGGATATCAACGGTATTGGACAGGATATTTTACCTAGTTATTTTTAATTTGATATTCTTATATTTTTCAATGTATTTTAAGGATTCAAGGAAGTTTACCCTGGGTTTATTCACCGACTGGCTTGATATCACAAACATTTCCTTTACCGAATCCTTACCGGTAATTGAAACCACATAGGTTTTACTGGCATCCTTATTCTCGGGAAAAAAAATGCTTCGGATATGATCTTTAATATTTATTTCCTTTATCTGTTCATAATCGAAATATGTTTCAAAGCCTCCGATAGTTTTCCTTATCCCTTTTAAGGTAACTTCCAGATCACCGAGTTTTTCAAGACTCCTGTTAATATACCGTGAGTAAATCACCAGGGCAATGATCATAAACACCCACAGCGATACGGCAAAAATTAAAACAGAGCCTGTTATGTTTAGCTGATCAATTATTATTCCTGAAAAAATAAGGATTGGAATAACGGTTGCAGTTAGTATATAAATCAACCTGTCAACTGACCCGATTTGCGACAGTGGTTTTCTTCTTGATTTATATAATATAAACTGGCTCATTGTAATTAAATACACGCATGCTCCCTGACCCTGCCATGACATGAACACGCCCAATGGATGCGGGTTTATATACTTAAACTGACCCAAATGTGTAACAGGGAATAAACAATTAATTTAATCAGAAATATGCTCAATTCCAAATTTCAATATCCCAAAAATCGCATTTTAAATCAAGGGTGACAGGGGTTTCACTGACTGGAAAAATCCTGCTTTTTCCCTCTTACGTTTTTTATGTAGAAGCCCATTTTGTGCGGGTGATCATATACATAGCTATTATTATCAAGCCTGCGTAACATAAAAAGTGATATGATATCACCGCCGGCGGCCCAGGTGAACAAAATCCCAAAAAACAATAATGTACTATTTCCAAAACCAATGGCGCAAATTGCGGGTAAGATCCCCAGGATAACAAGGGGCATTGCTGACCCTGTTTTGTAATGCCTGACTTTCATTGGAGCACTGCAGTGACAATAGGGTGCCAGCAATTTCCAGTGAATACCGAATCTGATGGATTTCATTCCGCCTGGCACAAAAAAACTCCAGCTGATACCATGAAGTAGTTCATGCATGACGATTCCGGCTAAAAGAACCGGTATTAAATAATTATAAAATGGCTCCCATCCTGATTTAAATACCTGATAATCCCAGATCATAAGAAATGGAATTAAATACACCATCAAAACAGGAATTATCATAAACAAGACATAAAAATGCACCCGGTTAAGTTCCATGGTGTATTCAATGATATTATCATCTGATGTGCTTCTATTTTTTCTCAACCAAGTATGATTTATTTACATGATTATCTTGCCTGTGATAAATTAATTATCACCGCCCAATATCAGAAAAATTGCCGGGAATTTTATTATTTGGAATAAAATCATCATTTTTTTTGTACTTTAGTAAGCTACTTATGACCATAATAATTACCTAAATCTCACCGCATGAAAAATGTATCGTTCCTGTCATTATTTTTAATCAGTTCATTATTAATAAACATAGCCTGTCAAAGAGAACCTGCATGGGAACAACTCTTTAACGGAGAAAATCTTGATAACTGGGACAAATATCTTGGCTCCTCTCTCGGTCCTGATTGGGATGATCTGGCAGAAGCAGCCACTGAGGAAGAAGTTTTTTCCGTCGTCCGGCAGGATGGTGTGAATGTTATCCGGATCTCAGGAGTTATAAACGGCTCCCTGGCCACACCGGAATCTTATGAGAACTATCACCTCCGGCTGGTCTTCAGATGGGGCGATGAAGTTTATTCACGCAGGAACAGCGGTTTATTGTATCATAGTTTCGGTGATTTCGGCGCTGCATTCGATACATGGATGGCTAATATTGAGTTTCAAATGATGCACCAGAATCTTGGAGACACCTATCTTATGGTGAATACTACATGTGAAACCGAAGTGGAAATGGTTGGTGACGAGTTTATCTATACTCCTGGCGGTGAAACCCTCACATTCGGAGAACATGCACACGGAAGAATGATCAGGAAAAATACCGATAATGAAAACCCACTGGGAGAGTGGAATACTATTGACCTTTATTGCATGGGGCGCACCGCTGTTCATGTCGTAAACGGTATTACGGTAATGCAAAACAACAACACGGGGGTTTATGAAGATGGTCAGATAGAGCCTTTATCTTCGGGAAAAATACAGATTCAATCCGAGGGGGCAGAGCTTTTTATAAGAAGTGTTGATATAATGCCTATAAGGGATATTCCTCAGGCATTATTACCATAGTTAAGTAGTCGGATTATACCAGTTAATAAACAGGTATAATCCGATTATTGATCTTGAAAATAATATCTCTTCCGGTTAAGACCGGCAGTCCAATATTTGTATTATCCTGCAACAGGAATTAATTTCTCATGGTTCATGCCCTGTCCTTCGCCGGTGCCAGTCACAAATATAATTATAACCGGCCGGTCATGCAGTCAGGGTTTACTACGATCAAAAAGTGATGTTTAACTCAGATTAATAATCACAAACCATGAAGTATACCTATAAAAGAGCTGCATACTGGCTGTTTATTTTCATCCTGCTGTCACTGGTTCCACTTATAGTGGCACTTACTGGTAATATACCCGGATACAGGGGATTCTGGACGGAGCTGGGTGTTGCTCTCGGATTTCTTGGATTCGGAATGCTGGGTCTGCAGTTCGTTTTTTCCGGCCGATTCAGAAAAATTGCCCCGACATATGGAATGGACAACATTTTGCAGTTTCACCGGGAAACAGGAATATTTGCGGTTATTTTTGTCCTGGCCCACCCGGTAATTAACCTCATCTCGAATCCTGAATTTCTTGAATACCTGGATCCCGGCGTGAATTTTATGCGGGCAATCGCATTATATTTCGTTTCAGCTTTTCTTGTGCTTATTCTTGCCACAAGCCTTTGGCGCATTATGTTCAGGCTTGATTATGAAAGATGGAGGCTTGTTCATGGTTTTCTTTCGCTGGCCATCCTTTTCATTGGCACGGTCCATGCTATCCAGGTATCTCATTACCTTGAACCTTTCTGGAAAAAAGCCGTAATCGGGGCGTCATTTTTAACATACGGATATCTTGTTCTGCATACAAGACTGGTCCGGCCCTGTTTTAACACGAAAAAACCCTACAGGGTAGTATCGGGTAACCGGGAAAGAGGTGATTGCTGGACATTAAAGGTAGAACCGGCAGGCCATAAGAGACTGGATTATATTTGCGGGCAATTTGTCTGGATAACTATAGGGCCTACGCCCTTTTCATTACAGCAGCATCCCTTTTCAATCGCATCAAGTGCCAGAGATAAAACCCTGTCATTTACAACGAAAGAAACGGGCGATTTTACTTCCTCCTGGAAGAACGTAAAACCCGGAACAAAGGTTTTCCTGGAAGGCCCCTTTGGCTCGTTTGTTCCCGAAAAAGGCCATAATCTTTTCCTTATAATGGGGGGTATAGGCATTACTCCTGCAATGGGAATGCTCCGTACCATGAGAGACAGCCAGGACCCCAGGTCTGCAGTACTGATTTATGCAAATACTGACTGGGAGGGTGTTACCTTCAGGGAGGAACTGGATGTTATAAGCAAGGAAATAAATCTCAAGGTGATTCATCTCCTGGAAAAACCACCCGAAGGATGGAAAGGGGAAACCGGTCTTGTAACCAGGGACCTTTTAAAGAAACATATGCCGGATAACCCGGAAAAATCAATGTTTTTTATCTGCGGCCCTAATCCCATGATGGATATTGCCGAAATTTCACTCAGGGAACTGGGAATAGACTGGAGGCTAATTTACTCCGAACGTTTTGAAATCATTTAAGTAAATATTTCTCCGCTTCCCGGATGCCGGCCGTGCAAATAAATTCCTGCTCAATACAAATTTTGAATCCCGTAAAAAGAATTATGGCCCCAACTGAAAAACAATTGTGGTATAAAGAAGCCCGCAGCTTAGAATATTTCTTTTGGTTAAAAAGGGTGCATTCAAGTACAGCGGCAATGCCATGTACTCGTTTGCCTTCTTTTTGTTATGGTCGGTGGCACTGATCCTTGGTTCACAGGCAGCTTTAAGTGCTGCGTTATTCCAGCATGCATTTGTATGGGCACATCATTATTGTACAGAAAAACCGGATATGGAGATTATTTTTAAGGATTAAAATATTTTCTTTAACTTAGTTAATCAATGTGCTGGTTTTACATTATCAGAACAGGTATGAAAAAACACAGATTTCTCCTGTACAGGACTATCCGAAGAGTTGCAGATATGGTCAGTTTACTGCTTTTAATTGCCGCAACACTTTTCGCTATCAGGTTTTAAAATTACCGAAACCGCATGACTGCAAAATGCCAGGCATATTCCGTTACCCGGGGTTTCCAAAAAGAATGGTCCGGACAACAGAACCGGCCCCTGAAATGTTATTTCAGTGTTCCCGCGGTAATAATAATTACCGGAATCCCAAATAAACCTGCCTTTTCACTGTGTTCAATTTTATAACCTGCTTCTCTCAGCGTGTTATAAACATAAATTGGTCTGCAATCAGCATATGCCGGGAATTTTTCATGAAACCATTCATATATTTTCAAAGACATGGTAGCTCCATACTCCCGCGACATGCTCACTCCGCCCAATCTTCCCCCGGGTTTCAAAACTCTCTTTATTTCATCCAACACCTTTGGTATTTCAGGCGTGTCGAAGAGTTCCAGGGTGAAACTCAAAAACACGGCATCGAATTTATTACTCCTGTAGGGCATCTGCAACGCATCCCCCAGATAAAGCTCAACCCTGTCAGACAATCCGGCTTTATCAATTTTCCTGGCTGCTACCTGCAACATTCCTGAGGATATATCGATACCATATGTTTTTCCTCTTTCCCCAACCCTTTCTGCAATCTGTATCAGGCATTGTCCGGTGCCAAATCCAACCTCCAGTATGGTCTCCCCCTTTTTGATCTGCAGCATTTCCAGTGCCTTGTTTCTGTATTTGTTCTCAAAGATTCCTATAAAATAATCATAAAACCGGCTTAGTTTATCGTAAGTCCTTTTGGCCTGTTCCCGGCTTCGCATAACCCGTAATGCTTTTTGATCATGAGTACCCATTGGTAAGCGCTTGTTTTGAAAATCTGTCAACTACTCTTAAAATTAATTATTCCCGCCTCTAATCTTAAAATAAATAAGAATAAAATCAATATACATATTTAAAAAGTCTATAACTTGCATAAAAGACGTTTAATTATTAATAACCTAAATCTTAAATCTTATGAAGCCAGTAGTAAGAATACTGTTTTTCCTGTTTTTCATGTCAGGCTCATTAGTAAATGCCCAGGAATGCGTTATGTATTTCCCCGACAAGGTAGGCTCAACACGGGAAATGAAATTTTATGATCAGCGGGACAGGCTGTCTTCAATTACAAGGCAGGAGATCCTTGATAAAATTACCAGTGGAAGTAAAACACTGGTTAAAGTCAGAACAACAAGTTTTGACAAAGATGAAAGTGAGATCCATACCGGCGATCTTGAATTTATCTGTGAAGATGGAGTTTTCACCTTTGATCTTAAGGATTACCTCGACCCGGCTTCACTGGCAGCATACGAAGAAATGGGTATTGAGATCACAGCCGATAACCTTGCCTATCCAGCAAGACTTGGTCCCGGTGATCAGTTGCCTGACGGTGGAATTCAAATGGTTGTCAAAAGCGGAGCAACAACGATTCTTACACTAACTGTCGACATTTCCAATCGCAAGGTAGAAGGGACCGAAGAGATTTCAACCGAGGCAGGTACCTTTAAATGTTATAAGATAACCTATGATGTAACTACAAAGGCCGGTTTTATTACAACCAACAGCACCGCCATTGAATGGATAGCCGATGGGGTGGGGATGGTGAGAAATGAAACATTCAACAGAAGAGGCAGGCTGACCGGGTATTCTGTATTGACGGGGCTTAATTAGTTTTCCAATAAATTTTCCTTACACCGGGATTGTCCATAATTAAAACAAACAGGACAAGTCCTGTTTTTCTTCGTGTATATCAGGCAATCAGCCGAATATTAGGGTTTTAATGATTCCTGCAAGCAACCCGGCCCAGGGCTGTATTAGTTCGGGTCGGGGCAGGCTTTTGTTTTTTCAGAACCAAAAAAGCTCAGTCAGGAAAATAATTTGTTGCTTTATCAATATATTCACAGCTACAAATTTAAAGCCCTGTTTGGTCAGGTACCTTTTCAAAACAATAATGTATGCGCAGTGCTAAATCCCTTTTTATCATCGGTGCCGGATTGATAGTCATAATCCACATAATTGCCGGGAATCCAGCCAGTATTGAATCATCAAGCGCTGGTTTGTCAACAATCAATGAAAGACTTTTGGATGATCTGCTTCAGCCCGAAGTATCAGAAAAGCAGGTAATGACCCTTCTTAATACAATTCAGCCCGACGGAAGCTGGCCTGATATCAATTATGAAGATTTTTCGCTTACCGGCTTTGAGCACTACAGGCACCAAATTAACATACACGAACTTTGCAGGGCATTTAAAAAACCCGGGTCTCCTTTTTACAACCAAAGCGACCTTCTAAAGGCGATAAATAAATCTGTCAATTTCTGGCTCAAACATGATTTTATTGCCAGCAACTGGCATACCAATGAAATAGCAGTACCCGAAACCTGGGCAAATATCCTGTTAATAATGAAATCTGATCTGAGTGACAGGCAGTCAGAAGAGATCTTATTAATAGCAAAGAGAGCCAGTATAAATGCCTGGGGGGCACGCCCGGGCGGTGACCTGGTGAAAATTGCCGGAATAATGGCAAAAGTTGCAGTATATGAGGAAGATTCAGAGATGCTGGAGAAGGCGGTCAGAATTATTTCAGAAGAAATTCGGATAACATCGGGAAAGGGCATAAAGCCTGATTTAAGCTTCCATCATCGCGTTGATCGTGTAACCTCGGTTCTCTCTTACGGAACCGGATATGCAAATGTATTTGCTGGTTGGGCTGTGAAATTGACTGGTACCGGATTCAGTTTTCCTGATGAATCAATCGAACTGGTTATTGACTTTTTTCTCGATGGCATATGTCAAACAATGGTTTATGGCAAGTACCCTGACCCGGGAGCCATGAACCGGGGAATCTCCCGTCCAGGGGCACTCAGTAAGCGAAGCGCAGATTTACCGGAGAGACTATTATCGGTATCCTCTTACAGGAAAAAGGAGCTTGAAACAATTATCAAAATCCGTGATTCAAAACTGCAACCCGGCCTTACCAGCAACAGGTTCTTCTGGCACTCCGAGTACCACAGCCACCAACGCCCTGGTTTTTTCACTTCTGTGCGTATGTATTCCGACCGAAACAGGAATATGGAATTCCCTCACAATCAGGAGTCCATTATGCAACATCATTATGCGGACGGAAGCAACTTCATATCGGTGTCCGGTGAAGAGTATTTTGATATTTTCCCGGTTTTAGACTGGATGAAAATCCCGGGGGCAACCATAGTTCAAAAACCTGAAATGCCCGGACCCGGTTCCATAGTCAAAAGGGGATTGACTGATTTTGCAGGCGGATTGTCAGACGGGAAATACGGGATTGCCGCAGTTGACTTTTCAAGCCCTCATGACCCGCTTAATGCCAAAAAAGCATGGTTTATGTTTGACCGTGAAATAGTCTGTCTTGGAAACAGTATAGAATCAGATTCCCGTTACCCGGTGGCAACTACACTTAACCAGTCACTGCTGATGGATGATATAACCTGTTATGCGAATAGCAGGTTCCTGGTTCCGAACAGGGGAGAACATGCATTGAAAGGTGTTGACTGGATTTATCATGATAAGATTGCCTATCTGTTTCCCGGGCCCACGGATATTTATCTCAGTAATACAACTGCCACAGGCAGCTGGTTCAACATCAACCGCCAGTCACGAAGTCCCAGAGACCCGGTCAGCAAGGATATCTTCAAATTATGGCTTGACCACGGCAGTAATCCCCTGACTGGTAAATATGAATATATCGTATTGCCGGGAATGGCAAAGGAAGATATTGAAGGGTACCGGAAAAATGCAGACATTGAAATACTTGTCAACAATCCGGATATCCAGGCCGTTAAAAACAAGGAGCTTAATTTAAGCCAGATTGTGTTCTACCGGCCAGGCACCATTAGTATTAGCGGTGATCTAAGTATTTCTTCCGGACAGGCCGGTTTGGTAATGCTGAAAACAAGTGGAAAACAGATAACGACAATAACCGTAGCAGATCCTACCCGTAAACTGGCCATGATGCATATTAAAGTGACTGCCAGGCTTGAAGGATCCGGCAGTAACTGGAAATCCACATGGAATAAAAACGGGAAATACAGTGATGTATATATTGCTCTTCCTAATGGTGAACAGGCAGGCAGTAGCGCCGTAATACATATCAGTCAGGGGGACTTTAAAGAGGCTCACTTTGAGGTGCCTGCTCAAAAGGAAAACAATAACGGCTTTAGAGACGCCGGCCAGCAGGAGCAAAAACACTATGTCGGCCAGGAATACGGCGGGGGGATTGTTTTTTATCTGGACGATACGGGTGAACACGGTTTAATTGCCGCCAAAACTGACCAGTCGGCCGGTATCAGATGGAAAAACGGGCCTTCCAGCGTTACACATCATCACGGAATTGCCAGGGACCGCGTTACTAATGCCATGGGCGACGGACTGGGAGCGGGAATGATGAATACATGGTTAATAATTTCTCAATTAACAGAGGACAATCCATTCAATGATTTTGCAGGGAAATTGTGTGCTGATTTTCAATATGATGGTTTTGGTGACTGGTATCTTCCATCAAAATACGAGCTTGATCTGGTATATCAACAAAAAGATGCCATCGGTAATTTTAACGGAGACCTGTACTGGAGCTCTACTGAGCACAACGTGGGATTTTCCTGGGGGCAAAGCTTTCACTCTTATGGGGGTCAGTATGCATACAATAAAAATATCATGAGTAATGTGCGGTGCATCAGGAGGTTTTAACTAAGAGATTTCCTCCAGCGCCGGCAGGCAGTCCACACTAAAGCTGCAATTCAGTAACAAAAGCTTTTATGAACTGCCGTACATTTTTAATAAATTTGCATGATAACTGCTTTCTGTTGCGGGAGCTCCGGGTTCCATAGTCTCACAATTAAAATAAAATTCAGCCCGACATGGCCAGATGGTTCATTATAGCCGGAATAATTTTAATTACCCTGGGATTATTGTTGCATATTGCTCCGGGTGCACTTAACTGGTTCGGCAGACTGCCGGGGGATATCCGGATAGAGTCGGGAAGAACAAAAATATATATACCCATTACAACCATGATCATTATAAGCCTGATACTGACACTGATAATCAGGTTATTCAGGAACTAGGCAGAGGAATGAACTTTTTATAAACGGAAAATAATTAAATCATTCATTATACTGAACTGATGAGCTATAATCAGCCACTTGCTGAAAGGATGCGCCCAAAAACCATTGACGACTATGCCGGTCAGCAGCATATAGCCGGGAAGGATTCCCCGCTAAGGAAAATGATCGAAAGTGGCAATATCCCGTCTATGATCCTATGGGGCCCGCCCGGGGTCGGCAAGACCACCCTGGCAAGGATCATTTCCAATACCCTGGAAAGACCTTTCTATACCCTGAGTGCTGTTCATTCAGGGGTTAAGGATGTTAGGGAGGCAATTGAGAAGGCCAAAAAACAGCAGTTTTTCAACAAGCCCAACGCGATACTTTTTATTGACGAGATACACCGTTTCAGTAAATCCCAGCAGGATTCACTGCTTGGCGCGGTGGAACAGGGAACCATAACGCTTATTGGTGCCACCACTGAAAATCCTTCCTTCGAGGTCATCTCCCCGCTCCTCTCCCGCTGCCAGGTATATGTCCTCCGGCCACTTGAAAAAGATCATTTGCTCAGACTGCTGGACAGGGCAATTGAACAGGATGTAATGCTTAAAAAGAAGAACATAAAGATATACGAGCATGAAGCCTTGCTCAGGTATTCCGGTGGTGACGCACGAAAGCTTTTTAACCTGCTGGAGCTGGTTGTTATAAGTGATGATTCAGACCCGGTTGAAATTAACAATGATAAGGTCCTGGAAAAATTGCAGGAGAACATTGCCCTTTATGATAAAAGCGGCGAGCAGCATTACGATATTATTTCAGCCTTTATCAAATCCGTACGCGGAAGCGATCCTAATGCCGCGGTTTACTGGCTTGCCAGGATGCTCTCGGGTGGTGAGGATATCAAATTCATAGCAAGGCGCCTGGTGATCCTGGCCTCTGAAGATATCGGACTTGCCAACCCCAATGCATTGTTGCTGGCGACAAATTGTTTCCAGGCGGTTACCATGACAGGAATGCCCGAGGCCAGGATCATACTTTCACAGGCCACAATATACCTTGCTACCTCTCCAAAGAGCAATTCGGCATACATGGCCATTAATGAGGCTATGGACCTGGTTAATAAAACAGGAGATCTGCCTGTACCGCTGAATATCAGAAATGCGCCCACCAAACTGATGAAGGATCTGGGTTACGGGAAGGAATACAAGTACGCTCACAGCTATGAGGGTAATTTCACAAAAGAGGAGTTCCTGCCGCATGAAATCAAGGGGAAAATGATATATCACCCGCAGGACAATAACAGGGAAAAGGAAATATCGGCCATGCTGAAGAAGTGGTGGAAGGATCTTTATAATTATTGATGTTTCCCGGCTGACTCAGGGGAATGGAATAGGTTACACAGGTTTAACATCTTACCTGTCCTTTATTATATTTTAACCGCGTTGCCTGATTTTTTAGATTTATGATTTAATTTTACCCTGTTATATGGTTTTTAATTACTGGCCGGGAGATTATTTTATAGAGATTATTTTATTTACTCAACCTGATTTTTATGAAAAAGAAAATTGACCAGTTTATGGCATGCAATAAGTTCGCCATTGCCGGTGTTTCCCGCAATAAAAATAAATTCGGGAATGCGGTTTTCAGGGAGCTGAAAAAGAAGAATTATGATATAGTTCCGGTTAATCCGAACATGGAAAATTTCAGCGGTGAAAAATGTTATAGATCAATCGCCGACCTGCCCTCAGGTATTGAAGGGCTCATAGTGACGACCAGGCCTGATGCAAGCCTTGAAATCATAAAGGAAGCTCTTGGTAAAGGCATAAAAAATATTTTCCTGCAGCAGGGAGCCCAGAACAGCGAGATAATAGAATTTGCCGGGAGCAATGGCATAAACCTGGTGTACGGGCAGTGCGTTCTGATGTTTGCAAAACCAACCGGAATCCATAAGTTTCACGAACGGATTGCAAGATTTTTCAGGTTCTATCCCAATTAGTCTTTAAGATTATGCCGCATCCTCAAAATTAAAGGTCGATTAAATAATCGTAAATTTGGGATCGCTAATATTAATTTCAATCCCCGCTTTATATAAACTTAAAACAACGCGGGAGATAATAAACAATTTATAATACCATGATTCCAAAAATTCCGGAGCTGACCCATATTGACAGCGGCAACTTTTTCCTGATTGCAGGGCCATGTGTAGTTGAGAGCAAGGAAATGACATTCCGAATAGCACAGGAGGTTGCCGGAATATGCGACAAGCTGAAGATCCCGTTTATTTTCAAGGCTTCATATAAAAAAGCCAACAGGTCGAAGCTGGATTCATTTACGGGAATCGGCGATCATAAGGCACTGGAAATCCTCTCCTCGGTAAAAGAAAAACTTAAAATACCAGTGGTTACCGATATCCATACTGCGGAAGAGGCAATCCTGGCTGCAAAGCATGTGGAAGTTTTACAGATACCCGCATTCCTGGCAAGGCAGACGGAACTGCTTATTGCCGCCGGCAACACGGGAAAGGTCATTAATATCAAAAAGGGCCAGTTCATGGCCCCCGGTGCAATGAGGCTTGCAGCTGAAAAAGTAAGGTCGACCGGAAATGAACGGGTCATGCTGACAGAAAGGGGTACAATGTTCGGTTACCAGGATCTGATTGTCGATTACCGTGGCATACCTGAAATGAGGGCCACCGGGTATCCGGTAATACTTGACGTTACCCATTCGCTTCAGCAGCCTAATCAGGAGGCGGGGGTTACCGGTGGGCGGCCTGATATGATAGAAACCATTGCAAAGGCTGGCATTGCCGTGGGAGTTGACGGAATTTTCCTGGAAACTCATCCAGATCCTGCAAGTGCCAGGTCTGATGGTGCCAATATGATCCACCTGGATTTACTTGAGAAGCTTCTGACAGGCCTGGTTAAATTAAGATCTGCTGTGAACAGCCTGTAGTCAGGCACAATGAAATATCCTGCGTGCTTTTGTATTCAACCATTCATAATTAAACTGATAGCGTTGATGGCCCATCATGGCTCACGGTTTAAGCCTGGCTCATCGGGCATTCAGGCAATAAGGCGGGGCAAATTTAGTTTTTGATAAAATGGATAGGCAAAATATAACTGGGGTTACCTTGCTCCCGACCTCAAAAAAGGAGATGGTGGCATTGGGCTGGGATGAGCCGGATGTGATCCTTTTTTCGGGCGACGCATATGTCGACCACCCCTCTTTCGGCATTGCTGCACTGGGAAGGGTGCTTGAAAGCATGGGGCTCCGGGTGGGTATTGTTCCGCAGCCAAACTGGAGGGATGATCTGAGGGATTTTAAGAAACTGGGGAAACCGCGGTTATTTTTTGGAGTATCAGCCGGGGCAATGGACTCAATGGTGAATCATTATACTGCCAACAGGAGGCTGCGCTCGGACGATGCCTACACTCCCGGTGGAAGGGCCGGGCAAAGGCCGGATTATCCTACGCTTGTATACACACAGATCCTTAAAAGGTTATTTCCTGACATTCCAGTAATAATAGGTGGTATAGAGGCTTCTATGCGCAGGTTCACCCATTATGATTACTGGCAGGACAAGCTCCTGCCATCCATTCTTATCGGGAGCGGTGCGGACCTGCTGGTCTACGGCATGGGTGAAAGGGCAATAATGGAAATCGCCCGGCTCACCGGGAAAGGTGTTCCCGTGAATAACCTGGTTAATATACCCCAGACTGCTTTTGTTATTAAGGGTCCAGCGTCAACTTCTGACGCTTTTGCGGAAACTAACGGCTCCGGAGATACAATCAGGCTTTTTTCACATGAGGAGTGCCTCGGCGATAAAAAGAAATATGCACTGAATTTCAAACTCGTCGAGGAGGAATCAAACAAGCTGCAGGCCGCCAGGGTGATTCAGTCAAATGGAAATTCTACGGTCATAGTGAACCCTCCTTATCCTCCGGCCGGGGAAAAAGAATTAGACATTATCTACGATCTGCCCTTTACCCGGCTTCCTCATCCACGTTACGGCAAAAAAGGCGCTATTCCTGCATATGAGATGATAAGGCATTCTGTCACCCTGCACCGGGGATGCTTTGGCGGATGCAGCTTCTGCACCATCTCGGCCCACCAGGGCAAATTCGTCGCCAGCCGCTCAGAACGATCGGTGCTGCAGGAGGTGGAAAATGTTAAAAGGATGCCGGACTTCAAGGGCTATATATCTGACCTGGGAGGACCATCGGCCAATATGTACAAGATGCAGGGAAAGGATATGAAAGTATGCGCCAGATGCCGGAAGCCTTCATGCATTTTTCCTGTCGTTTGTCCCAACCTGGAAACCAGTCCCGCACCCCTGCTCAGCTTGTACAGGAAGGTACGCGCCATGCCCGGCATTAAAAAGGCCTTTGTTGGTTCAGGTATACGCTATGATCTGTTCCTTGGTAAATTAGACCAGGCGAGTTATCGTGATTACGCCCGGGAACTCATAAAGCACCACGTATCAGGCAGGCTCAAGGTAGCGCCCGAGCATTCCGACGAGAAAGTGCTTAAGCTTATGCGCAAACCCTCTTTCGGCCTTTACAGGAAAATGCAGGCCCTGTTTGACAAAATAAACAAGGAGGAGAATCTCAACCAGCAGCTTGTTCCCTATTTTATCTCCTCCCATCCGGGATGCGGCAATACAGAAATGGCAGAACTGGCCCTGACAACAAAACAAATGAATATCCGCCCCGAGCAGGTACAGGACTTCACCCCCACTCCCATGACACTTGCCACTGTAATCTTTTACACCGGAATCAATCCCTATACCATGGCAAAAGTCAATGTTGCAAAAACCCGGCAGGAAAAAACAGGCCAGCAGCAATTCTTCTTCTGGTATAAAAATGAGTACCGAAGCCAGATCAGAGCGGAGTTAATAAAAATGGGGAGAAAGGATCTGGCCGACCAGCTTCTGAATTTTAAAAAATAACCAGACACTTTCCGGTAATAAACCACCATTGTAAATGAACCGGTGGTTCTTCCCTGTTTTCTGCAACCCTTCAGGGATAAGGAAAAGGATAAGCAATGCCTTTCCATCGATAACTCCGGGTTGGGCCTCTTTTTAGCCGGGCCGGCAATTTATATAACTTTCTCCTTCAGGAGTTTAACAAAACCTCTGATATCATCCTCTGAAGTATCCCAGGATGTCATCCAGCGCACTTCGGAGGCTGACTCATCCCATTCATAAAAAAAATATTCCTGTTGAAGTTCATGTATGATTTCAGGCGGAATTATTGCAAAGACTCCGTTGATCTGTACCTTTTGGGTTATCCGGATCCGGGGGATCCGGGAAACTTCATCTGCAAGCAATTGTGCCATCCTGTTTGCATGGCTGGCATTTTTCAGCCACAGATCACCGGTTAGCATTGCATCAAACTGCGCAGCAATGTATCTCATCTTGGAAGCAAGCTGCATGCCCTGTTTCCGCACATACTTGAAATTTTTTGAAAGAAGCGGATTGAAAAAGACAATGGCCTCTCCGTACATCAACCCGTTCTTTGTTCCACCGAAAGATAGGATATCCACCCCTGCATCAGCAGTGATCTCACGAAAAGTAACGTTAAGTGCTGCGGCAGCATTACAAATGCGCGCTCCATCCATATGTACCAGTAATCCGCGACTGTGGACAAGATCGGAAATCTCCCTGATCTCGTCAGGCGTATAGACCGTCCCCATTTCTGTTGCCTGGGTAAGCGATACAACCCCCGGTTGAGCATGATGTTCAAAATCAAACCCATGCAGATGCTTTTTTATCAGTTCACAGGTGATTTTACCATCCGGAGCATCAACCGTCAGCAGCTTGCATCCGGTAAAAAACTCCGGGGCACCACATTCATCGCAATGAATATGGGACGTCTGAGCGCAAATAACCGAATTCCAAGTCTCCGTGGCTGCCTTTAACCCCAGAACATTGGCCCCTGTACCGGTAAAAACAAAATATACTTCAACACTGCCACCAAAATGGTCCCTGATCTTTTGTATAGCTGCAACAGTATAAGGATCATCTCCGTAGGCCGCCACATGCCCTTCATTTACCGAGTTAATCGCTTTCAAAACAGATGGATGAACCCCGGAATTGTTGTCACTTGCAAAACCTCTTTTATTATTCATTTATTGATTTATGATTATTTGGATGGATTTTCAGGCCATCGTGTACAACAATTATTTAATTTTACTGTTGAATCGTCCATATGCGGATCATTCATCCATAGGGCATAGATGGCAAACAAAACACCTGCAATTAACCGTAAAATTTTGAGCTTGCCACTTCAAAACTAAAAAAAAACAAAAATGCAGCCATATAAATATCATACGAAATTCAGGATAAGAACTGTACTGTTATGCCTTCTGATCGTATTTCCATTTACAATTATTTCAGCAAACCCTGCACCCGAAGCCGGATACAGGTTATCGGGCACAGTTTTCAGAGATAACGGGCTCCCATTTGAGGATCTGGAGCTTCTGCTGTTCAGGCATACCGGCTCTTTTCAGGAGTCTCCTCCAGCCATCTGTATAACAGAAAGTGACGGTTCATTCGGGTTTAATGCAGAAAAAGGAAAGTCATACGTTCTCGAGGTAAGAGGTGAACTAGGAAACGGCCGGGTCTATATCCCTGCCGGAAGCTACGGTGGCAATCCTTCGGCAAGGCTGGATATCACTTACCCTGTTACCGAGGAAATAGTTATCCTGCACACAAATGACCAGCATTTCACTTTAAACAAACCGCATGAGCTTTCCAAAAAGATTTCAGAAATAAGGGAAAAGTACGAAAATGTCTATTTGTTCAGTGCCGGCGATATTTTTGTCAGGCACCCGTTAAGATGGATTGTGAACGGACAGTTTATGAGAGATCCGGCATGGTACGGTGAAAGAGCCATGTTCATGATCAGTTCCATGAATGAACTGGGCTATGATCTGATGACACCGGGCAATCATGAACTTGCATACAGGGAGCCATACACCCGCCTTGCCCTGGAGGCCGCTGATTTTCCCATTCTGGCGGCAAACATGGAGATCACAACCGATGCGCTGCCCCCTTTCGATGACTATGTAATATTCAACACCTCAACTATGAGGAAGATTGCTGTTCTTGGATTAACCACAGGTGATGCGCCCCGGGGAGTAAGGGAGCTTGATCTGGCGGAAACTGTCAGGAATCACCTGTTCCTTAAAGATTCTTCCGATATTCTGGTTGCCCTGTCGCATCTCGGACTCAGGACAGACAGATCGCTTGCAGAGGAATTTCCGGAATTTGATGTCATTATCGGGGGTCATTCGCATGATCTCCTGGAGGAGGCGATAACGGTAAATTCCGTCCTTGTTGCGCAGGCAGGTGGAAATCCCCATATTGTTTCCGATAACCATCCGGTTTACCTTGGAAAAATTATCATTAGCCTGGAAAACGGGATAATCAGGGAGAAAAGAGGATGGGTGATGACAATAAGTCTTTGCCCATCAGAAATAAATCCTTAATCCGTTTGGAATGATCTGAATGTTCTCATGGTATGTAAATAAAATACCGCTGATTAGACCAATTCCCCCGCCGGCAAATACATCTGAAACCCAGTGCTTGTCCTGGTAAACCCTGCCCATGGCCACAGAAGCAGGAACCAGATATATCCATCGGCTGTAGGTTTCGGCAAATGGGGTGAACAATGCAAAGGCCAGTGATGCATGACCTGATGGCAGTGACTTAAACCTGTCAATGCCCCCGGGCAAAGGATGGAAAGCATAAGCGCCCTGGTTGGTAAAAGGCCGTGCACGGCCGGCCAGATGCTTGATCCCTTCTGTTGCAATGGCAGTAACTATAACGGATTGAATCGAATTCAAACTCGCAGATTGCAATCTTTCATCCCTGAACAGAAGCCGGGCTGTTCCATAGGTCAGTATAAGAGCAGGAATCACAATTGTTTTTTCTCCTGCCATATCTGTATAACCGGCCGCGGCTTTGAAAAATGAAGTCTGGTTAACCCTGAAAAAGCTGACCAGGGGCTCATCAATAAGAAAAGAGGCAGCTGCGAGACCGGCAACCCCCGGAATCAAATGTTTCAGCGCAGGCGAATTAACCGGATAATCGGGCACAGAATCCCTTCCGGCGGCATCAAGATGGCCGGGAAATGTTATAAGCAGGACACTGAAAATCAATAATACTCTCATAAAAAGATATTATCCGGTCAAACAGCAACAAAAAAATCCCCCTTTGCAGAATTGCGAATATATATATGATTATTCTTATGTTAATAAATTATAGTAACAATAAAAACCCATCCTTTCAAAACATACCATATTTTTTTATCTTTGTCCGCAAGCTGCAATTTCACAAAATCCATGGAAAACTATATAGTATCCGCCCGTAAATACCGTCCTGAAACATTTGAAACTGTTATAGGCCAGCCTTCCATTACCACCACACTAAAAAATGCAATACGCGGCAGGCAGCTGGCCCATGCATACCTTTTTTGTGGTCCGCGGGGCGTGGGCAAAACGACATGTGCCAGGATTTTTGCCAAAACAATCAATTGTTTCAGCATCACCGAAAATACAGAAGCCTGCAACGAGTGTGAATCATGCCTGTCATTCAACTCCTCACGTTCGTTCAATATCCATGAACTCGACGCGGCATCCAACAATTCCGTTGAAGACATCAGAAGCCTTATTGATCAGGTAAGAATCCCCCCCCAGGTTGCAAAATACAGCATATATATAATCGATGAGGTCCATATGCTTTCAGCCAATGCTTTCAATGCATTTCTTAAAACCCTTGAAGAACCGCCTGCTCATGCAATCTTTATACTGGCAACAACCGAGAAGCACAAGATATTGCCAACCATACTTTCCCGGTGCCAGATATTTGATTTCAACCGTATCAAAATAGAAGATATCGTAGTTCACCTGGAAAATATTGCCAGGGCTGAAAATATTGATGCTGAAAGCGAGGGATTGAATATAATTGCCCAGAAAGCTGACGGGGCCATGCGCGACGCTCTTTCCATTTTCGACCAGATAGTAAGCTTCGCTGTTGGGAAAATAAGCTATCAGAATGTGATTGATAATCTCAACGTCCTTGATTATGATTACTATTTCAGAATAACTGAATCCATTCTTAACGGAAACACAGCCGCCGCACTGATGATATTTGATGAAGTACTGGATAAGGGATTTGACAGTCATAATTTTATTAACGGACTTAGCGGGCACCTGCGCGACCTGCTTGTGTGCCGTGATGAAATAACCCTTGAGCTCCTGGAGGTTGGTGCTGGCATACGGGAAAAATATAAGGAACAGGCAAAAGTATGTTCTCCGGGCTTTCTTATCAACTGCCTTTCTTTAACAAATCAATGTGATCTCTCATTCAGATCCAGCAAAAATCAGAGGTTGCACGTTGAATTATGCCTGGTTCAGTTATGTGGTCTGCTGACCACCGAA
>SLJO01000044.1 GCA_007135095.1 Bacteroidales bacterium
TAATCTGGCATCTGGATAGCAATTTTTTTTTAACCTATATCAGTCCTGCCGATCAAAGAATAAGAGGTTTCAAAAAGGAAGAGGTCATTGGCAAATCCCTCTTTTCAATTTTAAAACCCGAAGGAATTGAAATGCTGAAGGAGGCGAATAAAAAACGAATTATCAACCTGAGCAAAGGTATCAGATCAGCTCCAGTGATATATGAGTTGGAACAGATTTGTAAGGATGGCAGTTGGGTTTGGGTCGAAGCTACCGCAACGGCCTTTTATGATCGGGATGGTAAAATTACTGGTTATCATGGCGTCTCAAGAGATATTTCAGAGCGAAAAAAAGCTGAGATGCTGCTTAAAGAAAGGGAAAGCCAGTTAAGTGAACTTAATTCCACTAAGGATAAGCTATTTTCAATAATAGCACATGACTTAAGAAGTCCGTTTAATGCCATTTTAGGCTTGTCGGAATTATTAATCAAAAACATAAAGAATACCGGAGTTGGTAAATCTGAGAAGTACCTGGAAATTATTAATTCATCAGCCCGGAACACGCTTGTGTTGCTTGATAATTTGCTGGATTGGGCGAAAGCACAAACCGGAGAAATTAGTTTTAACCCGGAAAAAACAAATTTATCTGCAGTTATTAGCGAAATACTGGAGGCATCAACATCGATTGCAAAAATTAAAAACATATCATTAAATTGCATCCAAACAGGTGATGTTGAAGTATATGCCGATGTAAATATGTTAAATACAATTTTACGGAATCTTATTTCCAATGCAATAAAATTTACTCATTCAAATGGAGAAATCGCTATTACCACAGTACAAAATCAAAACAATATTGAAATTACGGTTTCTGATAATGGAGTTGGTATGAGTGAAGAGACCCGAAATAAATTATTTAAAATTGATTCCAATATCACAACCACCGGAACAGCAAACGAAAAAGGTTCAGGATTAGGCTTAATACTATGTAAAGAATTTGTAGAAAAACATTCTGGGAAAATTTGGGTAGAGAGCAAGGAAGGAAAAGGATCGGTATTCAGTTTTACCATCCCTGACATTGCCAGTTCTCACCACGCCTGAGTGTAACCCATACCATACTGCATTAAAGGAATTATCCCGGGTTAATTCACCTTTTTCAAGTCAGTCCTTGCGAATAATGTTATCAGTGATTGCAGACACAATACACGGTATTTCCAATACATCCATACTTAACAATGCAAGGATCAGGGTGAACTTAAGCAGCGGTGCCGATTACGAATTCAACGGCGGCGATCAGAGTACCAATGGGCTTCCTTCAACGGTCAGGAGCCTGCGCTTTTCAGGAACCGGCACCAAGACCGCTATGGCATCCTATTCGGTAACACAACACCTGAGCATTGAAACGGGTGCTGCTTTCGCGGCGGCCGGATTTAACCACAGCCTGCAGGGTTGACTGGATCAACAACGGAGGTTTTTCCTCCGGCACCAGCACGGTTTCTTTCTCCGGAGCTGGCACACAAACCATCAGAGGTTCTTCTTCAACCAGCTTTAATAACCTCAATATCGCCAAGGGAGGAACATCTGCTGTTCATCTTGGAACTAAACACTTCTGTAGGCGGTACGCTGAGCCTTATCAATGGTTTCCTGGATACAGGCAACTATTTTCTTGACGCAGGGACTTTCAGCGGTGGAAGTGCAAACAGTTATGTGAGAACAAGTGGAACAGGGCGGTTGAAGATGGCTGTTACGGCCGGTGAAACCATATTTTCCCCGGTTGGTAATACGGCGTATAATCCGTTAAGTATAACCAATGATGAACCAACGGGCACCGATGTTGTTAACATCAGGGTTTCCGACGAGTCCGTTGCAAATGCCAATGACAGCATATAAACCGTAAATCGCCGCTGGTACGTCACCAAAGATTCTGCAGGCACAACATCCGCAACCGTACACCTCACCTACAATGAAGGCGAACAGCAAACCGGTTTTGATGCCGGTACTGAACCCTGCCTGGCGGCCTTCTCCGGTACATACTGGATATACGGACCGGCCACTGTAAGCTGGAATACATTGTCAGCCAGTGGCAGCATATCGCAATTACTGGACAACGCCTTCCTGGCCATTGGGAGCGGTGATGCATTCAAAGCATCCAAATTCGCTGTGTTTGTCTCACCTGTGACTCCGATTGCAGGCCTTGACAATGCCTCTATTGCAGTATATTCAGTAAACAGCATGAATGTACCGTTGATGAGAACATCATCCTGCTGAACCCGCATATACCAGAACATCCTGAGGCGGGAGCTGCAGAAAAGTGAAGCGCGGATTTACGGATTCTTTTATCAAACAGGTTCACGATTATGACGGCATTAGCCCGAGCAAGGCCCGGCATCAAAACGGAAACATTGAATAAAGCCACCAGGCGGTCATGATCCTTCTCAACTTTAACACGGTTTTTAATATTCCGTAATTATTATTAATATTGTGGCTTTCTGGCATCCAGTTCAAAGTTCCGGAATTTAATAATTCATTATGCGAAAAAATAATTTGATTTTACTGCTTCTGCTGCTGGTTTTTCCACGATGTGCCACAGACCGCAGCGAGGTTCCGTCGCAGTTGGAATTTTCAGACGGGTCACAGGTCGTGATCATGCATCCTACCGTCGGAAACATTGAAACATGGCTTTACCTCACCTCGGAAGGCATACTGCCCGTTGAGCCCGGTACCAGTGTACTTGGTGTTTACAGCCATCAGGCAGCTTATGATTATTCACGCACGGCAGAATTCATCCAGGAACAGGGCCTTGAAAACATAAGCCTGATGGGCATTGAGGCTCCCCTGGATCCCCGGGATCTTTTTGCAGAAAATGCAAACACCGCTGTTTTCAACAGGATATTCAAAATGGCTCAGGGCATAATATTTTTCGGTGGCCCGGATATTCCTCCTTCACTATATGGCCAGGAAATGAATATTTTATCTGTGGTGACCGATCCGCACCGGCATTACCTCGAGCTGTCATTCCTTTTCCATCTCATTGGCGGCTCCCAGGTGGACGACTTCGTTCCTTTCATGGAGGAAAACCCCGCTTTGCCGGTTTTAGGCCTGTGCCTTGGTATGCAGACCATGAATGTAGCCGCAGGGGGAACAATGATACAGGATATACCCTCTGAGATATACGGAAAGACAACGGTTGAACAGATCGTTAACATGGATCCGGACATGCAGCACAGGAACTATTATTCTTTTTTCCGCACCGATCCGGATATTGCTGCCCGTTCATTCCACAGGATCATTATCGAAGAAGACAGCCATATGGCAGCCATAAATGGCGGCAATGACCTTTCACCATATGTTCTAAGTTCGCATCATCAGGCTGTCGATGTGATTGGCAAGGGGTTCAGGGTTACTGCCTGGAGCATGGACCGGAAAGTGGCCGAGGCCATTGAGCATGAAAAATATCCTAATGTGATCGGCGTGCAGTTCCATCCCGAGGTGCCCTCGCTTTTTATGGAGGACAGCATGATCAAATTCAAGCCCGGAGAGGAGGCAGTACATTCTTTTACCAGCCTTTACCCCGGGGCGCTGGGTGAGGATTTTCACCGCAGTTTCTGGAATTATTTCAGTGGATTTTTCCCTGAATCGGTTATTAACCCTGGCCGGTAGTATATTCAACTCAGGAGTGCAACCTTCATAAGGCATATACGTATTAAAAACCAGCGGTGTTATTTTTACCCTTTGCCGCAGTTCTAAATTACCGGTTTTGAAAAATGGTCCGATTATACATGATGATTATCCTAATCCCCGCAGCTGCGGATTAATGACTATCCTGGTTGTCATAGTAATAGTTATCCTGATCATCCTGATTTAAGTCATTTCCTGTTGTACATCACCGTGAACCTTGTTATTCTATCGGATATGGTTTTGTCAATAACCTGATCTTTCATTTTCCATATCCAGTTGCCGCGGGATGTTGAAGGGGTATTCATTCTGGCATTCCTGCCCAGCCCCAGATAATCCTGCATCGGAATAATACTTATTCTGGCCGGCGAGGCAAAGGCCATTTTTATCAGTTCCCAGTGCGAACCGGATTTTCTGATATTTTTATCTGCATATTCGCTGAGCCTTTTCCTGCCCTCCCTGCCAAGCTCCTGCTCATACCACCCCATCAGGGTATTATTATCATGGGTGCCGGTATAGACCACTGAATTCAGACTGTGGTTATGGGGAGTATGAATATTCCTTGCCATATTCCTGTCGAAGCTGAACTGGAGCACCTGCATTCCGGGCAGGAAAAACTCGTCTCTCAGGTCATACACAGGCTGGTCTATATCGCCAAGGTCCTCGGCAATAAAAGGCATGGCCGGGAAATTCAGTTCCAGTACCTTAAAAAAGTCCGATCCCGGACCGGGGCTCCATTTCCCGTGAACGGCAATTTTCTCCTTTGCCGGAACCTCCCAGAAGGCAGAGAATGCCCTAAAATGATCGAGCCTTAACAGGTCAAACAGTTCCAGGTTTTTGGCCAGTCTTTTCATCCACCAGTCGTACCCGGTCTCCTTTAACCTGTCCCAGACAAACACAGGCATATTCCACAGCTGGCCGTTCTTATCGAAATAGTCGGGCGGAACACCGGCAACCGTTTTCATTTTCCCGTTATCCTTCAAATTGAAAAGATGCTGGTTAGCCCATACCTCTGCGCTGTCAAAGCTCACATAGTAGGGAATATCGCCGAATATCAGAATGCCCTTGTTGTTTGCGTACTCCTTAAGTTTTTTCCATTGCCTGTCGAACATGAATTGTTTGAATTTCTCCAGCCTGATGATGCCCGAATATTCATACCCGGCAGTTTTCAGGGTTTTGCGGTCACGGCTGGTTACCCTGGCGGGCCACCTGCTCCAGTCCTTGTTGCCGAAACGTTGTTTGAATGCAAGGAAAAGCGTGTAATCCTCCAGCCAGTGGGACTCCTTCCTGCAAAACCTCTCAAACTCCCGCTGGAGGTAATGAGAGGAATCTTTTCTGAACCTTTCCCATGCTTTTTCAAGCAACATCTCCCTGAATCCTGAGGCCTTCGCGTGATTCACCCTGTTGCTGCTCCTGAACCCGGTCAGTTCCAGGTCAGAATAATTTATTAGTCCGTCGGCATACAGCTGCCACGGGCTTATCAGCAGGATGCTGCCGGCGAACGCTGAGGGTGACGAGTAGGGTGACCAGGACTGTGTTTTTGTAACCGGGGAAAGGGGCAATGTCTGCCAGTAAGTCTGCCTGGTGGCACTGAGAAAATCAACAAAGCGGTATGCCTCCGGGCCGAAATCGCCGATACCATACCTGCCGGGGAGCGAAGAAATATGAAGTAGCATTCCTGACCGGCGCGCCGACAGCTCCTGTTTTCCCCTGAATACGGCAACAGGCAGATCTCCCAGCAGCTTGCCGGCATCAAGTTCTGCCTGGTTTTGGAGGGTTTCACCGGTGAGAATGTTTTCCCAGTTTTCCGGTGCTCCCGCGGGCGTATTAATCGTTGTGCCTTTCCAGTTAACAGAAGACAGGTATTCGCCCCTGTTCCGGGAGGATAGGCCGCCCGTGTGCAGGGGCAGGACACACATCAACCAGCTGTCGCCCAGATTTCTTATAAAACCAAAAACGTTGTTCTTGAATTTTCCTGATGTTTCCAGGGGTATGTAATCTCCATGATGGAAAAGCGACGGGCTGGTTTTTCTTTCATTAAGCAGCAGGTAGGTGATGAGCTGCTTTATTCGTCCGTCGAAAGCCTTTTTGTAGAGGTCGCCGACCGTTTCCGGGGGGTTTGCTTTCCATTTCCGCAGGGTGTTATCAAGCATATCGTGAAGATGGCTGAAGTCGACCGGCCTTCTGTTATCAGGATCAACAAGGCTCAGGTCCCATAGCTCGGTTCCCCGGTAAATATCCGGCATTCCCGGCGAGCAGCATTTGATTGTCAGCTGAACAAGTGAATTTACTATCCCTCTCCAAACAAGCTTTTGGTGAAACGGGATAAAGGATTTAAGAAAGGCATTTCCGGGATCCAGCATCGAGCGGGCAAAATCACAGACAGCCTTCTCATGCAATTCATCCGGATCGTCCCAGCTGCTGTTTTGCTTGGCTTCCCGCATTGCCTTTACCAGGTATTCCACAACACGCTGAATATATCTTTCATCAGCGTTTTCATCGAAAGGAAAAGTTCCTGCAATGGTCTGGTAGATCAGGTATTCTTCGTTTGGTGTGGGTGCCATCTGCCGGGTGCCGTAAACAGTCCTTAGGTCACCGTTCATTCCGGTCCATTTCTTAACCAGCTGTTCCCATTCGCCGGCCATCTCGCCGATAGCATTGAGCCTTGCCCTTACATCCTCACCGCGCTTGGTGTCGTGTGTGGAAGTGGCGTTCATGGAGAGCGGACTTTGGGCCTGCCGGTCGATCATGGCCCTGTGGAAATTTTCCCCACTTATTCCCCGGGAGTCTATGGAACCGCCCACCTCGTTGTGTGATATAAAGCAGTTGTACTGATACATCGAGGTGTCTTCCACGCCCTTGGCCGTAAGGGGTCCGGTAAACTGCATCAGGCGGAGGCAGAAACTTTCCAGGCTGTTGTTATACAAGTCATCGTCCGTCCTGCTGGCGAGCATAAGATCCCTCAGCGTGCCCAGCGCGTTTTTTATTCCCTGGTTTCTTTTCTGTGCCTCATTGAAAATGTTACCGAATATTTCCCTTTGCACGCTGTCCAGGGGAAATTCTGCGGGATACAGCCTGTATACAGGGAAGGAAAGCATGAGTTGTGCAAGTGCCTGTCTCATGGTTCCGGGGGTGACACCCTTTTTTTCATTGAATGCCGCTATGCCCTTTTCTGAAGCATTGTCCATAAGCTTTTCCAGGAGGCTGAATAAATTATCCAGCTCCCCCTGCATATTCGATTCAAGGATAAGCTTCTTGTTATTGTATACAATATCATCCGGATCTGCTGCCTCCCCCGTTATATTCCGGTAAAGCCCCAGCAGTCGCCGGTAATCCTTCCCCGAAGTCAGCAGGTTATTTACAAGGGCCAGGTAATCATAGCCCGATGTGCCCTGAACCGGCCATACAGGCGGAATTTTCTCCCCGTGCTCAAGAATCTTTTCGACGATAACATAGGTATTTTCACCTGCCAGTCCCCGCAGGTTCCTTAAATACTGACCGGGATCATACAGGCCGTCAATATGGTCTGCCCTGAGCCCGTCGACATGACCGCCCTCAAGCAGTTCCTTTATAAAACGATGGTGTTTTTCAAATACCGCCGGGTCTTCGATACGTATGCAGATAAGATCGTTTATTGTAAAGAATCTCCTGTAATTTATCCTCTGCGAAGTTTCCCTCCAGTGACAGATCTCATAGTGCTGATCAGCGACAATATTGCCCAGCATCGCCGTATTGTTGTTTACGCCGGTAATTACGGTGTTCAGGAATGACCGTATTGTTTCGCTGGTGTTAAGAAGGTCATCAATTTCCTTTTTTGCCGGTTCCCATTTCCCGTAAAGGAATTTTCGGTTAATCTCACCGGTGTCCAGGCTGTATTTTTCCAGGATTTGAGAAAACTCCCCGGGGGCCGATTCCATATAAGGGCTGAACAGAGACATGAAAGTCTGGAAATTAACGGGATAGATGTCATCATAATATTTAAGGGCAACACTCCCCCTGTGCGCTATAAGCTGCAATTCACCATTTTCAATAATCTTTTCGGGTGTATTCCCCAAAAAGGGAAGCATTATTTTATCTGTACCCTCCACCACTGATGGCTCAAGGTCGAATACACTGAAGTTTTCAGAACAGGGCCCTTTCTCAAGAACATCCCATATCCAGGGATTTGCAGGGTTATATGCCATATGATTGGGCACTATGTCCTGGATCCAGCCTATATTACACTCTTTCAGCAGCCTGACCAGGCGTGAGAAATCCTCGAACGTGCCAAGTTCGGGATTGATAATGCCCGGACCGGTAACATCATAACCGTGATTACTGCCCGGTACAGCGGCAAATACCGGTGAGGCATAGATGCTGACCACGCCCAGCTTGTCTATATAATCAATCTGTTTTTCAAGATCATTCAGGGTGAATGACTTCGAAAACTGGATCCTGTAGCTGGAAACGGGGTTGTATTTCAGGGGAGATAAGTTTTCGGAATTTTGCTGCATGGCAATTTAATTTTATAATAAGTTGGTGTAATACCCCGACAGCCTGAACAGGAAACAGGTTCTGCCGGGCTTGATACCATATCCTATAAAATTACTAAAAATTGGCCGGGAAAGGAAGGATCGACACCAGAAATACCGGTACAATAATTATAGCGGCAGGTACGGCTGCAGTCAGAAATGCAACGCGCCGTAATTATTATGTTACACACTGATAAAAGTGCCGGAGCAGAATGACTTTTTGAAATTTTGACCGGATTAGCAGGTTGTTGTACTAAAGTGGAACAGGATGCAATAAAACGGATGATACTATAAGCGGGGATCCGACAATACAAGGATTGACCTTGGTTCCATGTTAATCATGCCGTCATTGCCGGTAAGCGAGGCAAACTCATTTACCGGTCCCCCCCAGGAGGCATGGGCAGAATATACCAGCACGCTGCACCCCGAAGCGGGTCCTTCGGCAAAAGGCAGCCGGATGCTGTTTTCGGAAAAATTCATAATTGCCGTGATGCCGCAGCCGTCATATTTCATTTTCCCCTCTTTCGTTTCCCCGCCGCCGGCATATTCATCACCGGTAGGGTCGCCGGAGGCACCTTTAAAATATTGAGCGGAATTAATTTCAAGGATCAGCGCCATGCCGCCGGAAGCTTCCACGGCCCTTACATTGTCACGGTTGCCGGGCTTTAGTCCGGGATGCTCCTTCTTAAGGGATATCAGTCTTTTATAGTAATCGAGAAGCTTTTTCTTCTTCTCGTCAGCGTTATAGTCCCATTTCAGCTTTGATCTCTGGAATGTCTTCCCGGACTGCGCGTCGGGAGGCTCCTTGCCACTCATAAAGTCGCTGAACTCCTTTTTCCTGCCCTCCCTGACCGCCTCTATCAGCTTTTTGTCGCCGTGACTGGTAAAGTACAGAAACGGGGCCTGCTCACCATATTCCTCGCCCATAAAGAGCATTGGCACGAAGGGACTGAAGAACATGGCGCCGGCAGCCAGCTTGAGTGATTCAAAATCCACAAGGGAGCTCAGCCTTTCACCCAGCATCCTGTTTCCCACCTGGTCATGGTTCTGGGTGCACACCACGAACCTGCTGCCGGGAATGCCGCTGGTGCTGCTTCCAAACAGCCTTTTCCGGTAAGGTGAGTACTTCCCGTTGTAAACATAGGCGTTGTTGAATGAATCTGCCAGGCGGGCTGTTTCCCCGAAATCGGAATAGTAGCCGTTTACCTCGCCGGTGAGCCTGGCATGCAATGCATGGTGGAACTCATCGCACCACTGGGAATCAAGCCCTATGCCTCCTTCACGGGCAGGGGTAATAAACCTCACATCATTCAGGTCTGATTCGGCAATGAGGAATTTGTTTTTCCCCGTATGCCTGTTAAGCTGTTCAACGCTTCCGGCAAGCTCGGCAAGGAAATGGTGTGCCCCGAAATCCTTGATGGCATGAACGGCATCCAGCCGGAGCCCGTCGATATCAAAATCCCTGAGCCACATAAGGGCGTTCTCGGTGAAGTACCTGCGTACCCCGTTGCACCAGGCATCATCGAAATTTATGGCGCTTCCCCATGGCGTCTGGTATTTGCCGGTAAAGTAGGGAGCGGCCAGTGCAAGGTAGTTGCCCTCGGGCCCGAGATGATTGTATACAACATCAAGGATCACGGCGATGCCCCTTTCATGGCATTTTACAACAAGCTCGGAAAGCATTTGCGGACCGCCGTATGAATCCTGCACTGCAAACGGGTAAACCCCGTCGTACCCCCAGTTGCGGGAACCGGGGAACTGTGCCACCGGCATCAGCTCGATGGCATTGATGCCCAGGTCTGAAAGGTAATCAAGTTTGCCGCTTATGCCCCTGAAATTCCCTTCCGGGGAAAAGGTGCCGGTATGAAGCTCATAGATTACCAGGCTGGCGGGATCAATCCCTTCCCATTTATGGTCAATGGTTTTGAATGAAGCCATGTCGACCACCCGGGATGCCCCGTGCACACCATCGGGCTGTGACAGCGAGGCGGGATCGGGTATTTTCGTGTCATCGTCTATAACCACCATGTACCTGTCGCCGTCCTCAGCACCGGGCAGCAGGCCTTCCCAGTATCCGTAGTCCTTTTTTTCAAGGGGGAAAACCCCTTTCCCTTCGAGCTCAATTGCGGCCGATGAGGCCGAAGGCGACCAGAAGAGCATCCGGGCGCCGCTTCCGGGAATAAGGGTCATGCCAAGTTCCCGTTTTTCAATTCCGGCCTTCAGCATAGCAGGTAAATTTATATTTAAGCACGATTGCTTTTTTCTGTAAAAAATACCGTCCGAACTGTCGGCAATAATTAACTGTTGCAGGAACCTGACAAGCCGGTATTATTTATTAATGTGTTTCATAAGCACCACTGAACCTGGTTCTACGATAATCTCAGCATGAGCACCGCTTTCCTCCTTGCCCTCTTCCGAGACATATCCCTCGAATGTATCGACTACTTTCCTCCATGGATTTCCGTATTCCTTTCCGGGCAGCCTGAACATGACCTCGCTGTCACTGGCATTGAACATAAGATAGAAGCTGTCGTCTGTTATGAATTCACCCTTCTTGTCCCTGGTGTGAATCCCTTCGCCTGCAAGGAATACCCCCACTGACTTGGCATTGGCGGTGTTCCAGTGTTCCTCGCTCATTGTGTCACCCTCGGGCAGGAACCATTCGATGTCTTTAATTTTCTTTCCGTGTAGATGCTCATCCTTGAACCACTTGGTGCGGCAAAATACCGGATGGGACAATCTGAGCTTAATGAGCCCCGATACAAATTTTGCAAGCTCGTCGTCTTTGTTTTCCCAGTCAATCCATGTCAGCTCACTGTCATGGCAATAGGCATTGTTGTTGCCTTTTTGAGTACGGCCCATTTCATCCCCTGCCAGCATCATGGGGATGCCCTGTGACATGAACAGGGTGGAAAGGAAATTGCGGACCTGTTTTTTCCTGAGAGAAATAATATCCTTGTTTTTTGTTTCGCCTTCCACTCCGTGGTTCCATGAACGGTTATGATTTTCTCCATCGTTATTATCTTCCTTGTTGGCCTCATTGTGCTTATTATTGTAGGAAACCAGGTCCCTGAGCGTAAAGCCATCATGGGCGGTGATAAAATTTATGCTTGCCACCGGCCTGCGCCAGTCGTCGAAATAAAGATCAGAGCTGCCCGTGATGCGGTTAGCAAATTCAGGAAGCTTTTCGTCCTCACCCTTCCAGAAGTCACGGATAGTATCCCTGTACCGGGCATTCCATTCCATCCATCCGGCAGGGAAATTCCCCACCTGGTAGCCATTCTCACCGATATCCCATGGTTCGGCAATCAGTTTAACCTGTGAAAGGACCGGGTCCTGGTGCAGGACATCAAAAAATGAGCCCCACTTGTCCACATCGCTGAATTCGCGTGCCAGGGCAGTTGCAAGATCAAACCTGAATCCGTCAACATGCATCTCGGTTACCCAGTAGCGCAGACTGTCCATTATCAGCCTAAGGATGGTGGGATGAACGCTGTTGAGGGTATTGCCCGTACCGGTATAATCCATGTAGAACCTCCTGTCCTCTTCCACCAGCCTGTAGTAGGATGCGTTGTCAATGCCGCGGAAGCTTATTGTAGGGCCCATCTGGCTTCCTTCGCCGGTATGGTTGTACACCACATCAATAATCACCTCGATGCCGGCCTTGTGCATCTCCTTTACCATATTCTTGAATTCGTTAACCTGCTCACCCTGGCATCCTGTTGCACAATAGGCGGGATGCGGTGAAAAGAAGTTAATGCTGTTGTATCCCCAGTAGTTGGTAAGGCCGTTGTCTATCAGGTGCTTATCGTTTACGAACTGGTGCACGGGCATCAGTTCGATGGCATTCACCCCCAGAAATTTAAGATAATCTATCGTTTCAGGATGCGCCAGTCCCGCATAGGTTCCCCTGACCTCCGGTGGTATCTTCGGAAAACGTTTGGTAAAACCCTTGACATGCATTTCGTAAATAATGGTCTTGTTAAGGGGTATTTTCAACTGCGTGTCACCTTCCCATTCAAACACCTCATCAATAACAATGCATTTTGGCACATACGGCGCGCTGTCGGTTTCATCGAAGGAGAGATCCTCATCATCATGGCCGATCCTGTAACCGAATAATGCATTGTTCCAGTGACCGGTGCCGTTAATGGCCTTGGCATAGGGATCGATCAGCAATTTGTTGGGGTTGAACCGGTGACCGTTACCGGGTTCATAGGGTCCGTACACGCGGTATCCGTATTGCTGACCCGGTTTTATGCCGGGCAGATATACGTGCCAGCTGTTATGTGTTCTTTCAATGACTTTAATTCTGTTTGTTTCATCTCCCTGATCATCGTAGAGACAAAGCTCTACTCCGGTCGCGTTTTCAGAAAAAAGGGAAAAATTTACTCCGAGTCCGTCATATTTGGCTCCCAGGGGGTAGGGTTTCCCGGGCCATGTTTTTATATTTTCCATTTAATAGTTTAAGTAGAATTCCCATGTTCAATCATGGTTTGCAAGTGTTTTGCCTGGTATGGATGTTCTTGTATTACGTTGTGAATTTAAGTGAAAAAATTGTTACATTTTGGGTTAAAGTGAAGAAAAAATTTTGATAATATTATTTTCATTTGCCAGTGATACGATAACAAATAGCGTGCAAATAATTGCACGCTAAGCATGTAAATTTGTAATAATTTTAAATCCTGATAAGTTTCCCGGAATTTTACCGGCCAGGGAGTATGCTGTTTTTACATTCCTGGCTGCGGCGGTAAAACTGTATCAAGATAATCGTCGAACTCTTCAAGTGCAGCCTCGCTTATTGCCCTGCTGAACACATCCAGGTCACCGGGAGTCCTTGAAGTAATAAGGTTTTCGTCGATAACCAGTTCTTCGTCCACATATTTTGCGCCGGCTTCTTCCATCTCATCCTGTATACCGCTTACACAGGTGATTGTTCTTCCCTCAAGAGCATTTGCTGCTGCAAGCAGTTGCGGGCCGTGACAGATGGCCGCAATTACTTTTCCTGCCGCGTTGAACTCCCTGATGAATTCCACGGCCTCGGGGATCTCCCTCAATGCTGCCGGGGCCTGCCCGCCGGGAATAATTACTGCCTCGAACATGTCAATAGAAACATCGGTAATGGCCCTCTCAATTCCTATTGTGAAGTCGCTGTTATAGGCTGTTACCGGTCCTACCTGCGGCCCGATGACAGTAACATCGAAGCCCTGGTTAGTCAGGTAACCATAGGGCATATATGCCTCCCCGTCATGAAAACCTTCGGCAACAATAATAGCCACGTGTGGTCTCCTTCCTACACCAATCTGGTCTGCCGGCTGTTCCGGGCATCCGGCCAGCATCAGTGCAATTCCCAGTACCGGGATCAGGTTTAACATCATTTTTTTCATAATAGTGAATTTTTTAGGGTTTATATTCTTATTTCTCAACATTATCATGCCGGTTTTCCTGCTTTCTTTAATCTCTCTTTTTCAATTAACATTATTAAATAATTATGCCAAAAACTATTTAATCAGGTTCGTGCGAAAACATGATGCCTCACAGATCAGGCTATATTTTGGGTTTTAAGTCAGTTATGATGTCAGATATCCGGTCCTGTTTTTCCCGGCAGGTTAAAATTTTATTTTCAATATTAAAAGTTGTGGAATTTTTTCCACACCTTTTTTGCATGGAGACAGACTTCACTTAACACAATATACTATAACTTTGTAATACTACAAAGACTTTTACCTAATTAAATCCGCTGCGATGAGTGAACTTATAGATAATTCCCGCCAAAGGAAAGCCAGGCTTAAGGAGCTAATACTAAAACTGCATGCCGGTGAACCCGAAGAGTTAGTGCGCGATGAGCTCTTAAGAAGTCTCAGCCATATCCCCTACGGGGAGGTTGTCGAGGTCGAGCAGGAGCTGATCAGCGAGGGCCTGCCTGAATCCGAAGTCCTCAGGCTCTGTGATGCCCATTCAGCCGTCCTTGAGGGAAGGGTTGACCTTTCCGGATCAAAGGATGTACCCGAAGGCCATCCCGTGGATATAATGAAAAAAGAGAACAGGGAACTGAAAAAAGTCACCGCTCAGGCACACGGCCTTATAAAGCAGATCGAAAAACACCCCGACAGGGATAACACTGAATTGATAATGAGCCTGCTTGGTTTATTTAACCAGCTTTATGATGTTGACAAGCACTACCAGAGGAAGGAATACCTGCTTTTTCCCTTTCTTGAAAACCAGGGAATAACCGGTCCCCCGAAAGTCATGTGGGGCAAGCACGATGAAATACGTGAAATGCTCAAGGCAGCAATAGAGGTATTGCGCACCAGTAACATTTCCGGCGATGAATTCACTGCTGCCGCCGGTATACTGCTGAAACCCGTGCTGAAAGCCCTGGATGACATGACAATCAAGGAAGAGGAGATACTTTTTCCCATGTCGCTCGATGCACTTGCAGAAACCGACTGGCTCGAGATCAACAGGCAGTCACGGGAGATAGGCTACTGCCTTTACGACCCGCAGGAGAAATGGCTTCCGGAGGGCGAGGACGAAGCCAGCCTGGATGATATGCAAAAACAGGGATCCGGTATACAGCTGCCTTCCGGCAGCTTCAGCGTGGAGGAACTGCTTGCATTGCTCAACTCGCTTCCCCTGGATATGACCCTTGTTGACAGGAATGACAAGGTTAAGTATTTCTCCCAGGGGGAGGAGAGGGTCTTCCAGCGCAACAGGGCAATTCTTAACAGGGATGTACGGCACTGCCATCCTCCGGCAAGCTCCCATATAGTTGACAGGATCATCGAGGATTTCAAAAGCGGCAGGGAAAGCAGGGCTCCCTTCTGGATACAGCTGGGGGGCAAGTTCATTCATATAGAATATTTCGCCCTGCGCAACGATAAAGGCGAATACCTCGGCACACTTGAAGTGTCGCATGATGTGAATCGTTACAGGATGCTCGAGGGAGAACAGAGAATATTGTCATACACCCAAAAATAAGAGACATGAGCCATCACCTTATAGTAACTCCAAAAACAAAAGTGCTCGATTTAATTGAACACTATCCACAGCTCGAGGAGGTCCTGATAGGATATGTCCCGGCCTTCCGGAATCTCAGGAACCCGCTGCTGAGAAATACCGTGGCCCGGGTTACAACCCTTCAGCAGGCTGCCTCCATTGCAAATATAAAGGTTGAGGAGCTTGTCAACCGCCTAAGGAAAGAGCTTGGCCAGGAGGATATTATTGCCGGTGCCACCGAGGCAGGATACAACACTACAAAGCCCGTATGGTTTTCAGAGGAGCTTATAGGGGGCGGACTGGATGCCCGTGTGATGCTGGCTGCCGGTGAGCATCCGGTCAGCCAGGTAATAGCCGATTTGAACGCAATGCCACAAGGGGAAATATATGAATTGAAAGCGCCTTTCCTTCCTGCACCACTGATTGACAAGGCCACCAGTCTCGGCGTAGCACACTGGGTAAAGAAGCTGGATGCAGAAAATTATCATATATATTTTTACAAAACCTGATGTGGCTAAGGAAAATAAGGTCCTTGTTCAACCCTGAGCACTTCCAGGGGTGGGGAAAAAGTTCCGATTATTTTGAAGGCTGGTATTTCAAGTTTCTGAATTACGACGAGAACCGGGCCTTTGCTGTAATTCCCGGAGTTGCAATGGATGATGGAAGCAACAACCATTCCTTTATCCAGGTTTTGGATGGCAAAAGGAAAACAGCTGAATACCATAAGTTTGACGTAGACAGCTTTACGGCATCACACAACAGTTTCAGGGTTGCAATCGGGAACAATCATTTTTCCCGGGATTCGATCTCCCTTGATCTGCCCGGACTGAAGGGGAAGCTCGGTTTTTCCGGCGTTATTCAATGGCCAAAGCCCTGGTACTCACCGGGAATAATGGGTCCCTATTCCTTTGCCCCATTCATGGAATGCTATCATGGAATAGTAAGCATGGATCATTCGGTATCGGGAAGCCTCGAGTACGGTGGGGAGCATATAGACTTCACTGACGGAAGGGGCTACATTGAAAAAGACTGGGGCACCTCCTTCCCTGAGGGATATATCTGGATTCAGTCAAATCATTTTGACGAACCCGGCATTTCGGTGAAAATATCGGTGGCCAAAATACCCTGGCGCGGGAGTTCATTTGTTGGATTTTTAGCAGGAATATGGATCAGGGACAGGCTGATAAGGTTCACCACCTATAACGGTTCGGTATTGAGAACAGTCAGGGCAGACAATGATAATGTGGAAATTGTTGCCGAAAACAGCAGGTACCAGCTGGAGATCACTGTTGACCGCGATTCTGCAACGCCGCTGGTTTCACCCTTAAGGGGACATATGAACGGCAAAATCGAGGAAAGCATGTCATCGCTGGTCAGGGTAAACCTTATTGACAGGAAGGCCGGGAACACGATCTATGCTGGCACAGGCAGGAATGCCGCCGCCGAGGTTGCCGGCAGGGTGGAGGAACTGATTACCGGTTAACCGGCTATACCCTTCACCTGTATATCTCTTTTACAGCAGCATCCGTTACCTGTACACTGCGGCACAGGCTCCGGCTGCTCCGTATCCCTGTTGTATAAGCTCCGGCTACTTCTTATCCCCTGCCATTTTTACAAGCTCCACCCGCTCCTGTATTCATACCGGAGAAACTCGTCTGCTTCCGGCATATTGGGGAAATTCAGTTTGTCAGGATCGAATTCAAGAGCCTGATAGCTAAGCTTCTCCCTGAGTTCCGGACGCAGGGCAATGTTGCCCAGCAGAACCGTTTCAGTGAGCGGCCCTGCCCAGTCAAAGTTTGATCCCCCTGGCTCACCGCCCTTGGCTGCCAGCAGCCACTCCTGGCGATGGCCCGGAGATGAGGGAATATGTGGTTCAGGCCTTTGATAGGATTCACTAAGTGATTCGGGAAGGATCTGGTTATTGAGTATCATGCCCCTGGTGCCTATAAACAATGTGCCACCTGCACCAAGCTGCACACCCTCCCTGATGCCCGGAATACGTGGCGGCCGCAGTCCCCCGTCATACCATGTCAGCCGCAGGGCAGGCATACCTTCACGCGCAGGGAAATCATAAGTCACCATGGAGCCCAGCGGGAAAGTCTCATCATTAACCAGTGTTGATACAGCCTGCACGCTGGTTGGGTACCTGAGCTTCAGTGCCCGGAAGACGGGATCGAATGAATGGCAGCCAATATCGCCCAGTGCACCGGTTCCGAAGTCCAGCCAGCCTCTCCACCGGAAGGGATGATATGAAGAATTAAAAGGGCGCATGGGGGCAGGCCCTATGAACAGGTCCCAGTCCAGGCTGGCGGGAACAGGCATTACTTCAGCGGGGCGTGAAACACCCTGCGGCCAGTAGGTGTCTGCAAGTCCCCTGTTGGGCCTGTCAGTCCATACATGCACTTCATTAACAGGGCCTATAGCCCCGTCCCAAATCATTTCACGCAGCCTTCTGGAGCTATCATTTGCCTGACCCTGGTTTCCCATCTGGGTGGCAACCTTATACTTCCTTGCTGCATTTGTAAGCATCCTTGCCTCATAAATATTGTGAGTGAGGGGTTTTTCGGTGTACACATGCTTCCCCCGCCTGATTGCCTCCATACTGATGCAGGCATGGGTATGGTCGGGGGTTGCTACCACAACAGCGTCAATGTCATTCTGATTATCGAGCATGGCGCGGTAATCCTTATAGCGCTTCGCGGCAGGGTATGTATTGAACACCCTGTTTACTGCCTGGTTCCAGTCCACATCACACAGCGCCACAATATTTTCGGTTCTTGCCACATCTTCAAGTACCCCGCGGCCCATGCCGCCGATACCTATTCCTGCAATGTTAAGCTTATCGCTTGGAGCTATATGCCCCAGGCCGGAAACGGTGGTTGAGGGAAGAATTGTGAACCCTGCCAGGGCTGCTGAGGTTGTGCCTATAAAGCTCCTGCGGGATAAGGTTTTTGATGTTTTATCATCCATGGTGACTGGTTTTTAATAGGTTTGATACCCGGGGAAGTCGCGCCGGGCTATAATTAATATAGGTTTCAGCCCAAGTTACGAAAGAAAACATTACAGAGGCGCAAAAAAGCAATAGTTTATCGGCTAATCCATTATTGCCCGTCGTCAAATCCCTTCGGCTAATCCATAATTGCCCGCCGGTCAATTCATTAGCCCGCCAGGCTCACCCTCTAATACAGCAGCCATTATCCGGCCATGATCTCAAGGGTGAAGTCCGGCAGTAAGGATTTTTCGGCAAAAGCCGGGAAGATACAGTGCCTAATTACGCTTTACAAGCTTCAGGTTTTTTATGCTCCGGTCGTCATTCAGGAAATCCCTTATGGTTTCCCAGTACAAAGAGGTGGCTGAAATGTCATTATGCCCCGCATTCTGAATTACCACGAATTCTTTCCGTCCGTTCCAGGCCTGGAACAACTTATTCGAGTGGCGCATCGGAATTATCCTGTCTGCAGAGGCAACCATTGTCAGCATTGGATTATCGGCATTTGCAGCATGTGGCTCAACATTGAACCTGTGCTTAAGCATATGTCCCACAGGGATAAACGGAAAATTATCACGGGCTACGTCCTCAATGCTCCCGAAGGAGGAAATGAGCACCGTCGCCGAGAGGTTTCTCCTGGCAGAAACATAAACAGCCGCGGCAGAGCCCAGGCTTCGACCCATAACAGCAATCTCATCCCTGAGGATATCCTCGCGGTTTGAAAAGGTATCATATATCAGCAATGCGTCACCCAGCAGGGCTTCTTCTCCGGGGCTTCCTTCACTGAGCCCGTAACCCCTGTAGTTGATCAGCAGGATACTCCATCCGGGAAGGTTGTCTTTTTCCTCAATCATCCATGAAACTTCCTCGGCATTACCGCCAAAATAAATCAGCAGGGGGGAGGGTTCCCTGTTTCCGTTATGGACCAGCCACCCATGCAGTTTGTAGTTATCGGGGGTGTCAACAGTTACCTCTTCAGCTTCAGGAAACCTTTCCCTGATACTGCGCAGGCGGCCTTCGGTAATTCCCGGGCGGTGAAAGAGCATCCGCTCCTGGAAGAAATACAGAATTCCCGAAATGCCAGCATACACGGCAATAATAAGAAGCACTATCCTGCGTAACAATGGTATCAGGTCGGTCATAATTTCGGGTATTTCAGACATTACTTGCCTTCTGAAAGGATTTCAATTGCTTTTTCCAGTATATCATCCTTTTCTTCATCCATTGAAGCCTTTGTCATATCTACCTTAATATGTGGGGAGACACCCGATTCAATGTCGGCTCCTGACGGACTGTAGAATCTTGAGCTTGAGACCCTTAAAAGCCATCCGTTGGCCAGGTCATAAAACGCCGGTATTCCTCCTCCGCCCCCGGTAACATCACCAATGACGGTGACGTTTGGCAACGCTTTCATGTACTGGGTAAAATAGGTAGTCGCGCTGTAGCTCCTTCTGTTGGTCAGAACAACCACATCCCCTGTAAACCTTCTGCCGTTATAGGGTTCAACATAAATATCCTCTTTTCTGAAATCATTGTGCCCGGGCCCTGTCTTTACAAAATTGTGCCCTAAAAGCCTTTTTTCATCGGTCAGCCTTGATATGATCCTTTTTGCATTTACGATACTGCCGCCACCGTTATTGCGTACATCCAGTATCAGTCCCTTTTTGCCCTCCAGGTTGGTCATAACTATATCAAGGTCATTCTTACTGATGGCACTGGCAAAACTTGGGTAATAGATATAAATAATGTCATTGAGATTTATAAACTCCAGGGGCCCAATGAGCCTTTGGTTTTGCTGGTAATAGGATCTTTCTATTATGGGATAATTGAAGTTTTCCGGACTTTCAAGGTACCACTCCCAGTAACGGGAGCGGTCAAAAGGACTGACAAGATTGACGTGCCCGTCCCTTAGCTCGTAAAGCATTGCAGCACAAATGTCAAAAAGTTCAACGGGATTAATATCCGGGCGGACAAGCGGCCGGAAACGCGAATATGCTTCATCCCAGTCGATCCCTTTCAACTCGAAAAAAGAATAATGATCGTTTGTGAATGACCAGACTTCCTCGAATATGGTTTCCGGATCAACCCGGGCATCCTCCTTCATGAAAACCTTTTCGCACGATGGCAGCATTATGATCATAAAAAGGCTTGCTGTCAAAGCACTGACCGTCAAAAGCATATTTTTTACATGTAAACCCGGCATTCTCATAAAAATAATGATAAAATTTAGATACAACTTTTTACAAACCTGAAAAAATTAGTTTCACTATTATCTCATTCTGAAATAAAATTCAAAAACAAGCTGATGAAGAGCATTGTTCATATTCAGGTTGTGACTGCCGGCCATAGTGTAGTAATCCCAGACATAGCCGATCCTTAACCAGTTGGGATTGGACTCACCCCTGAATGATTCCCTGAAAAAAACCCCCGTGGTAACATGTGCATAATTGTGAGGCAACAGAAAAAATTCCTCGTAACCCTGGATCCTGATCCCCCCGTCCTTATCCAGTTCAAGGCTAACGCCGTATTCCGGTATTCGTAAAGTATAACCCAGCAGGCTGGCGGCCATGGAAAGCTCTACATTCCATTCCCTCCATAAAAACCGGCTCCCGAATTCAAGGTCGGCCTGGGGCCGGAGTTCAGCTATCAGATCGGCAAACAGGTATGAATTCCCCAGCCGGGGTGCCATTCGTAAATTGGCAAAGACATTTGCCTGCACTCCTGCATTAATGTTGTAATCAGAGGGAGTATACAGCTTTCTCAGGTGAAGGTACCGGAGCCCGGCTCCCACATTTTCCACTACGGTGCTTCCGTGAACAGGCCTGGAATTATTATACTGAATACGCGCAAAGCTCCATTCGGCAATATAATGACTCCGGTGTGCACGCCGGCCGAAATTGACAACTCCGCCGGGACCCTCATAATGCAGGTTTGACATTCTCTGATCCATCAAAACCCCCCATGTCAGCCCGTGGTCACTCTTGAAATAGACGCCGTGCTGAACCCTTTTCCTGGTGTCATCATCATTTGCATGTAAACTATTATGAGGAATGACTGCAATCATAACCATGCTGATTATGAAAGCTGAAGTAAATTTATATCGGTTTGAACTATGCATTAACAAATCTGTTTTAATATACATATCCCCGGCAGGCATGAAATCGGAAAACAAAAATCCACCTGCACAAATCCGGCTTGCTGTTGCCTGCAAACGCTAAATTAAGCGCTGGAGTGAAAATATCCGATACAAAATTATTAAATAAACGCAGATTAAATAAAAAGATTTTCCTCAACTATTTATATATTTATGTTTTCTAAAATCAAAACGTAAAGACCGGAAAATATGGAAAGAAGAAATTTTATACGCAATGCTGCTTTGGGGGGTGTCGCCCTGACGGGCATGGCCGGCACCTTTTCCGCCTCTGCAGCTGCCGCTGAAACAGACATATCCAACAAAACCAGGTTTAACCTGAAATACGCTCCTTCCCTTGGGTCTTTCAGAGAACATGCAGGCCCTGACCCGGTTGATCAGATTAAGTTTATGCATGACCAGGGCTTCAGGGCCATATTCGATAACGGACTAATGGGCAGGGAGCCTGGCGTGCAGGAAAAGATTGCCAATGAGCTCGGCCGCCTTGGCATGGATCTCGGACCATTTGTGCTTTATGCCGATTTTTCTGTTAAATCGATGGTTACACGTGATCCTGAAATGATGGATATGCTAAGGAAAAGAATGCAGATGGGCCTCGAGGTTCATAAGCGGACAAATGTGAATACAGCACTTGTGGTTCCGGGACGCTATGACGAAAGGCTCCACTGGGACTACCAGACAGCAAATGTTATTGAATCTTTAAGAATGTGCAGTGAGCTGGTTGAGGGCAGCGGAATGAAACTTGTTATCGAGCCCCTTAACGGGCTGAGGGATCATCCCGGGTTGTTCCTTACCACAATTCCCCAGGCGTACATGATATGCAAGGCAGTTGAACACACCCACTGCCGCATAGTAAACGATCTTTACCATCAGCAGATAACCGAGGGCAATTTAATACCCAATATGGATATGGCCTGGGAATATATTGCTGCCTTCCACGTAGGCGACCATCCCGGCAGGCAGGAACCGGGCACGGGTGAAATTAACTACCGCAATATCTTTAAGCATATGTATGACAAGGGTTATGACGGGGTTATCTGCGCTGAGCATGGCAGAAGTATTTCCGGGAAGGAAGGGGAAAGAGCCCTTATTGAGGCTTACCGGAAAGCTGATTCATTCGAAGTTTAATCATATCCGGAAAGGCGTTTCTGCCCTCCGGCATTAATTACAGGAGACATGAACACTTCCAGATCATTGTACAACAGGGATGTGGCACTTACCCGGTGGATGGCTAAGTACAGCATTACATTGTTAAGGATAAGTGTCGGGATAGTATTTTTCTGGTTCGGTTTTATTAAATATTTTCCGGGGTGGAGTCCTGCCACTGAACTGGCAATAATGACCATTGATACATTAACCCTCGGAATAATAACCGGGCAGGTTGCACTGTATTTGCTCGCAACGCTTGAGGTGGTTATCGGGATTTTTCTGATTTTCAAATTATTTCTAAAGGAGACTTTATTACTGCTGGCTTTCCAGATGCTGGGGACAATCGCACCACTTTTTCTTTTCCCCGGTGACGCTTTTACCAGGATACCCTATGCACCCACCCTTGAAGGGCAATACATAATAAAGAACATTATTATTATAAGTGCAGCGCTGGTAATAGGTGCCACTGTAAGAGGCGGCAGATTGATTGCCGATCCGGAAAAGATCAAAGAAAAATATGACGATATTGACTGAATTAGTCCCGGACAAGATCAGGGAAGCACAAAACGAGATTGACAGAGCCGGTCCCGGCAATATTATTTCCCGTTATGCTTCTTGAATTCTCCCAGGGTAATTCCTTCAGAAGAGGCAAATGCCCTGTATAATGAATTGACAGAACCAAAGCCCGAAAGTTCGGCCAGATCATCATTGCCGAGTTCCCTGTTTTCTGCTATCAGCTTTTTGGCATACATAACCCTGTAATGATTAACATGGTTGCAGAAATTTCTGCTGTAATCATTATTAATAACTTTTGAAACATAGGTGCGGTTTGTTCCCAGCATATTGCACAGGTCCCATATTTTAAGATCGGGATTTCTGAAGATCATTTCCTTTTCAAACAAAGTTTCCATCCTTTTCTTCAAACCCGGCTGAAAAGCCTTTTCGCTCCATGTTTCGGCTTTTATCTCCTTTACAATATTCACCTCTTTCTGTATATTTCCCAGAAACCCTATAACGAAAAGCATCAGGCTGAATAACACAGAGGGAACTGCCAGGTGAATTTCGCTGGTCGAGAAGATATCCCGGCCCAGTATGGCCGCAGCTACACTGGCAAGGGATGTTGCTGCGAGGCTGAAGTTAAAGAACTGCAGCCAGGAGAGATTACGATCCTCAAGATTTGAAAAATAATCAGCTATCCTGTTGTTATGCCTTATGATGAGACGAAAATTAAAGAAAAGATAAAAAAAGACCTGGGCTATGAAGCCGGCCCTGAATACCTGGTATACCATATCCTGGTATGTCAGCATAGCTGAGCCGCTATTCATCCCTGATATGCCGGCAGTCAGGTAATACATACCCTCGGGCTTGCTCATCAACACATATCCTGTCAGGTGCATTATAAAAATTAAGACAGGCAGAATAAGAAATCTGCCGTGGTTCTTCAGGGAAAACCATTCATCAACCGTAAGCAGGCGCACATAGATATGGTAGAGGGGATATACCAGCAGGGATGCAAGGATATAAACACTGTCGAGGTAATAATAAATTTCCATCTGCCCGGTGAAGTAAAGAAAATGCGAAAAGTAAAGCAGAAAGGCAACCAGCATGAATCTTCCCAGAAAAACCTTTGGCGCAGGTTGTTTTTTGTTTTGAAAAGTCAACACCATGGCCCAGAACAATGTAACATAAACCGGATTAAGCAGGAGTATTATCTTGGCCATCAAAAACAGGGTCTTAATATTAATATACGGGCTAAAGTAGAAAATAGTTATTCACAATTTACATTTTGACATAAGTATTTTACGAATTGACACCACTTTAAAAAGCCGGAAAAGTAGATTTGAGCCGGATTCACCTGGCTATTCAAGTAATGTTATGGAAGCGGTGGCTTATGTATTTGTTGCAATGGCGATATTACTAACTAAATACAGTGTATGATGAAACGTATTTTATGGATTTCTGTCTTTATTATTTTTTACAATGTACCGGACCTGTACCCACAGATAGCTGTAGCCCTGCATACGTCAGGCGAGGGCGAGGCTCGTGAGGTTATATTCTATTATCGCTCTGACGGTTTTCAGCAGGCCTATGCTGAAGCTGTTGACGGCGATACTATTTACCTGCCGGGGGGAACATTTACACCTCCTTTATCAATAACCAAACAACTGGTGATATTCGGTGCAGGACACTACCCCGATGCAACGACCGAAACAGGCAAGACTTATATAAATGGGGAAATGAGGCTTGCTGCCGGTGCAGACCACCTGCATCTGGAGGGGCTTCATATCACAGGTGGCTTCTCAACCTTAACAAATGTGTCTGTCAATCACATAAGGGTGGTAAGATGTTTCATTTCAGGGAACATAAGCATGCGCGGTGATAAGACCAATGCTTCAACAAATATTTCATTTACCGGTTGTGTTATTAACTCATCCGGGGTAAACTATTTCGACAATATAGTTAACCTGGCCATCCATAATTCCATAATTGGTGGGCGGATTAATGGCAGCGAGGCGAACCTCTTCAGCAACAACATATTCTTTTTCACTACAAACAACGCTTATATATTTAATAGCTCTGACAACAATACTATCAGGAACAGTATTTTTTACCACAGCAGCAACTTTTACTGGGTAACCAGTTCCACTGGCAATACCTGGCGAAATAATATTATTCCGGCCGAAGAACCCCGGTTCCATAGCACTGATACGGATGCCGGAAATTACAAGGGAGTGGCATTCAGCCCTGTTTTTGTCAGCCAGAGCGGCACTGCATTCAGCTATGCAGATAACTATAACCTGGATAATACCCTTCTTTATCCAGGTACGGACGGGACTCAGGTTGGTTTGTA
>SLJO01000035.1 GCA_007135095.1 Bacteroidales bacterium
TCGCTTTGGAATTTTCAAAGTAATTTTGTCTTGCTTAAGGCTATTGCAGGTTTCATGAGTACTGGTAGTTGATAATAAAATAATTCGGTAACCGTATTAATAAAAACAAAAAAGATGAACAAAATAGCACTGGTAGTAGCCATGTTAATAATAGCGCCCGCTTTGAGTGCCCGGCAAAATGTAATTGAAAGCGTTTTTCAGAAATATTCAGGTACGGCAGGAATAACGAACCTCCAGATCTGCAGCGGTATGTTAAGGATGCTGGCAAACATGGATGCCGGAAATGAGGAACTGAAAAACATGGCCGCTTCAGTAAATTCTCTACTTATTCTTCACGCGCCAAAGAAATTGGTGGAATCAGAGGGATTGAATTTCTATAATGAGATTGTTCCTGACCTTCCGGTGCAGGATTACAATGAACTTATGAGAGTTGACAATTCCGGCCAGCAGGTCCTTATCCTGGCAGATGAATCCGGAGGTATAATTAGGGAGCTTATACTGATAGTCGGTGGGAGCACAGACAATACGCTCATAAGTATCAAGGGAAATATGGACATGGAACATCTTTCCTCTCTCTCAGGCATTAGTGCCCCTGGAATGGATCATTTTTTCCGGCTGCAAAAATGATCCGGTAGCCGGAAGAGGTTAAAATGGATCAAGTATGTAATTAATTGCTGAACAAATCGTCTATATAGCTGAATGGATTCAAATCGGTTTAAAAAAGAGGTGTTGCCGCTGAAAAATAAGCTTTACCGGTTTGCAGGCGGTTTGTTGGGCGATGACGACGAAGCTCAAGATGCAATTCAGGAAGTTTTTATTAAGTTATGGAATCTCGGGGATGGCCTGAATAGTTTGAATTCACTTGAAGCATTCGCGATGAAAGTTACAAAGAACCACTGTCTTGACAGAATAAAAGCCCGGAAAACAGTCTCTATAGAACAAACCAAAAGCCTTGTATTTGAGCATAGCAGGGAGGAAAGCATTGAAAAACAGACTGAGCTAAAGGATGAGGTAATTCATATCAAACATATGATCTCTTCCTTGCCGGAACAACAAAGGATGGTAATTCAATTGCGGGATATCGAAGGATATGAATTTGAAGAAATAGAGGAGATGCTGGGCATAAGTCTTAATTTGGTCAGAGTTAACCTGTCGCGGGCAAGGAAGAAAATAAGGGAGATGTACTTTAATTCAATAAACAATGGACCAGAAAAAAATAAAAGCCTTACTGTCTGATTATTACCAAGGAGAAACAAGCAGGGAGGACGAAGATGCCCTGATGAATTACTTCCTGAATTCCCAGGTTCCTGCGGAATTGGAGGTTGACAGGCTGTTTTTTATTTCCCTCAATGAATCTGCCCGGGAAGAGATCCCGGACGGGCAGTTTGAAGAAAAACTATTTGCAGCGATTGAAGAACAGGGCTTGAAAAATGACAGAAAAGGGACTATCACAAAACTTTTAATAACCGTTTCAGGAATAGCGGCAGGGATACTAATACTTGCAGGCAGTTATTTCCTCCTTATCGAAAAACAGATAGAAGACAGGTTCCTGGTCACTGAGGAACATTCCACCATTGACGATACGCAGATTGCATACAATGAAGCCAGAGATGCACTGCTTCTGGTTTCGCAGGTTATGAATAAGGGAACCGGGCAGCTGGTGGCATTGTCAAGAATGACTGATGCAACCCGTGAGCTCGCAATGATAAATAAATTTAACAAGGGGGCCAATAACCTGCAGGCTATCGGTAAATTCGATGAAACCATGAACGGAATTCGTCGGACAAACGAATAAACTATCGTACAAGATTTACATTATGCCGAACCATGCGGTGTGTTTGAAATACTGTAACATATTGTTAAACAAATTGCTAACTATAATTTATACGAATGAAAACAATTGCTTTTATCATCGCACTTATTGCCCTCCCGCTTTATACGAATGCTCAGGGGAGTCCGGCTGACAAACTCTTTGAAAAGTATTCAGGCCGCGAAGGGTATACCTCTGTTTATATCTCCAAATATATGTTCAGCCTTTTTTCCGGCCTTGAAAACAAAGACAAGGATGTTGAAAATATACTGGGAAAACTGACAGGCATCAGAATTCTTGCCTCCGAAGATGCTCTTTCGGGAGCTAACTTTTTTTCCGAGATAATGAGGGATCTGCCACGGGATGAATATCAGGAGCTTATGGTGGTTAAAGAAAAGGGTCAGGACTTCCAGTTTCTTATCAGGGAAAAAGACGGGCTTATCTCAGAATTGCTTATGGTTGCAGGAGGGGATTCTAATAACGCCCTGATAAGTATCCAGGGTAACATTGATCTCAATACTATAGCAAAACTGTCCCGTTCAATGAATATCGACGGACTCGATGCACTGCAGAAGATTGAAAATAACTGAGTTTAATCTATCTTTAAATGAGATATTTCCCAAATTCCCTAAAGGTCGTGTTTTTATTAACGGTCTTATTATCTTCATGTTCTGCTGATCCCCAAACATTCGAAGAGGAAATCCGTAATGTGTACCAGCGCCAGAAAGGCTTCTACTTTATTAAGGTGCCCCCTGCGCTTCTGTCACTGGCACTCCGGGCTACCGAGGATCAGGGCATGATTGATTTTTTCGGCGATGCGCACCAGGTAGGGATTATTTCCTTTGGAGAAGAACGCTCTGATGATGAACATAATAAGCTGGTGAAATCACTCGAGGAAATGCTTGGCAGGTATGATTTTGAAGACCTGATACGCATCTCCGACAGCGAGAAATCCATCAGCATTAAGATTAAGGAAAATAACGGAAAAGTAACCGACCTTGTTACTATAGTGTCGGGAAAACCAGGGCCGGTAACGGCTATTACCCTTTCAGGTGAACTAGATGTACATACCATTGCAAAAGTGGCGGGTGATTTCGATTATGATATGCTGATGCGCATGCCGGGAATTGGAAGGTAAGCGGTAGAATCCTGGCTCCGCAAGTCGCTGAATCTTAATGGACTGCCCTGAGTTCAATTACCGTTATTTCCGGAGGCATCCCAATTCTTCCCGGAAAAGCAACATAACCCAGTCCGCGGTTAACATACAAAAACTGTCCGTTCTCCTCAAATAATCCGGCCCACCGGGGATACTGCAGTTTACTCGGGCTCCATCTAATAAATCTGTTTTCAATACCAAATTGCATTCCATGAGTGTGCCCGGCAAGGCTAAGATCTATACCATTTTCAACTAGTACTTCTGCGTCCCAGTGGCTGGGATCATGGGTGAGCAAAATGCGGAAGGGAAATTTTCCGGTTCCTTTTGAAGCTTCTTCAAGATCACCATATTGAGGAAATGGAGGTTCCCCCCAGTTTTCAACCCCTATTACTGCAATTCTCTCGCCTTTGATTACAACGCTGTCCCATTCATTCATCAGAAGCCGAAAACCGATTTGTTTCTGGACAGCAATCATATCAACCATATTCTGCTCCTTTTCGGCTTCGGATTCCCACTGGTAATAATCACCATAGTCGTGGTTTCCCAATATGCTGTACATTCCATAGGGTGCATTCATTTCAGCAAGTATATCAATAAAATCATCTATTTCTGCAGTAAAATTATTCACCAGGTCTCCGGTAAAAACAATCATGTCGGGCTTCTGTTCGTTGATAATCTTCACTGCATGTCTCACCCGGTCCTTATGGCCGTAAAAGCTGCCGATATGCAGGTCGGAAATGTGAACGATCCTGAAACCGTTAAAAGAGGCCGGGAGAGTTGTGAACTCGATTTTTTTATTAATTACCTGAAAATCGAACCGCCCTATTGCCACTCCATAAATTACAGCAAGAAATGGAATAAGCGCAATAACGATACCTGCGCGGCTGAGAAAGCTTCTCCTAACGCTTTTCTTGCCGGCAGCAATGCCTTCCCTTTTGAATAACCTGAAAACAATCTTAATGGCCCTTTCTGTAAGGAAGATAATATCTTCAATCAAATGAAAAAATATGAATACAAGCTTAGGCAGATAAAACAGCATTGTAAAGGCTATTATATAAAAGTGCCCGTTGAATATGCGCGGATCGGGTCCGGAGGGCCATAGGAAAAGCATAATAGCAACTGAAGAAATGAGTGCCAGTGGCACAAGCCAGTAAACAATCTTGATGAAAAGTGCAAGACCGGCATTTGGCGGCTTGTTCCAGATGGTTCGCAGGCCCTTAAATGAATAAATATCAATGAGCAGTATTAATACTATAAAAATTATGAGAGCCAGCATTTCGGATTTCTTGATATAAATACCATTATAAAATTAAATATCAATGCATGAACGGGCAAATAGCTAAATTATTTGAGTTGCAAAAGTAGTTTTTCCTTACCAGATGTATTTGAACAGGTTACTACTGAAAAAGAGGTGGAACCGGCCACCTCTTTTTTGCTTGACGTATACCATATGATTTTACCCGCACCAATGAATAATCACATAAAAGAAATATTCCGGTTTCAATTATGACTGTTCCTCAAGTTCCTTTTTGGCAAGATAAAAATCTACCATTTCGTATTTGCTTTTGACCCTGGCCTCCATGTCGTCCACAGTTTTTGGGGGAGGAACAATGACCTTGTCTCCCGGCTGCCAGTCAACTGGCATGGCAACCTTATACTTATGAGCGGCTTGCAGTGCTTTCAATGAACGGATTATTTCACTCATACTGCGGCCAACATTCAGCGGATAGTACATTACAAGTCTCACAATGCCCTGGGGATCGATTATAAATACGGCCCTTACAGCAGCAGTTTCGCTTTCTCCGGGCTGAAGCATACCGTAAAGCTTTGATATCTTCATATCAATATCGGCTATAATCGGGAATTTCATAAGTATTCCCATCTTTTCCCTTACATTATTTACCCAGGCAATATGGGAGTGAATACTATCGATGCTAAGGCCCATTAATTTTGTATTCATGGCCTTGAACTCATCTTCCTTTAGAGCGAAAGCTGTCATTTCGGTCGTACATACCGGGGTGAAATCAGCCGGGTGAGAAAAAAGGATAACCCAGCTACCTGAGTTGAAGTCAGAAAATTTTAGTTCGCCAACTGTAGTAATTGCAGTAAAATCGGGTGCAAGATCACCGATTCTCGGCATAACATGAACTTGTGCCTGTTCTTCCATGATGATATTAATTTGTTTTAAGTTATAAATTTAATTATACTCTGACGGGATCCTGGTGTCAGGAAACAGAGTAAACAGACCATTTAACATTAATAATACAGAAAGGTTCAATCTGATGTGGATGATTCTGATTCAGAAAGAATTAATCACAGTGATTTTTAACCATACTGCGGTCTTCTTAATAAAAAACGTCCCAGAATTTAATATCGATAGGGGTTACAATACTGAGTTTCTCAAGATACTCCGGGGTATTAACCGACTCGATATACTCATTTGCGGTTACAAGTGACTCTATACTCATAAGGACTTTTATCTGGCTTGGATCTTCAAATTCCCTGAAAATATTTTCAACCCTAAGGCCCGCCTGCATCCTGATTGACTCGTTTTCTCCGAAGGCTTTGTACCATTTTTTAAAATCCTCAACTCTATAAGTGGTAGATAAATAAATCATTATTCCTTGTAATTCATTTTTAATAATAAATCAGTATCTGATTCTGTATCAAAAATAATAACAATAATTGAAATTTAAGTATAAAGGGACTTATATTCCCGAATATTAAAAATTACTTTGGTTTACTGTTCATATCCGGCTGTTAAACCCGCCTCCTCTGATATGGTATATACAATTTAGTGAATTTTTACTTTTATACTATGCGAATAATGGGAAATATAAATTATTTTTGATTTTTGAACCCGCTACATTTAAAAGCATTTTCCCATGCCAACAATCTGGCGGAGCAGCGTCACTCACGGAAAAAGCGGAATTGAATAAAGCGGGGTGCAGGAGGATATTGCGGGAATAGCTCAGTGGTAGAGCATCAGCTTCCCAAGCTGAGGGTCGAGGGTTCGATCCCCTTTTCCCGCTCTTGAAAAACAGCCGCTTGTAGAACTAATTACAAGTGGCTGTTTTGTATAATCCATATTCCGGTTATCTTTACAAATACAAACCTGTTTTATAGATGAAAGTCGAGCTGGTTACAATAGGAAACGAACTGCTGTCAGGCATGACCACAGACACTAATTCCGCATGGCTGGCACAGCAGGTCAATTTCCTTGGAGCCCGTGTGAGCCGCATATCCACTGTATCCGATACACGAAAGGATATACTGAATATTCTCATGGAAGCGGGGATAAGGGCGGAAATAATCATAATGACCGGAGGCCTGGGGCCAACAAGTGATGATGTAACAAAGCCCGCATTATGTGAATTTTTTGATACAAAACTAGTGTTCAGGCCTGAGATATCCGACCATATTGCCACACTGCTTGCCAAAAAAAGCTGCAGAATCAATGAATACAACCTTAAACAAGCCGAAGTCCCTGAATCAGCAATAATCCTTCATAATGACCAGGGGACTGCCGCAGGACTATGGTTTGAAAAAGAGGGCAAAATTTATATCAGCCTGCCCGGAGTACCCTTTGAAATGAAAGCGTTGTTTATAAAAAGGGTCATACCAGCCTTAAAAGAGAGGTTTAGCTTTCCTGTAATTTATTCTAAAACAGTTATTACCCAGGGGAATTTCGAGGCCCAGCTTTCAGAACAGCTAAGAGATTTCGAAGCCGAACTTCCGGAAAGCATAAGTCTGGCATACCTGCCTTCTCCGGGAATAATTCGCCTGCGGCTTGTGACAAGCGGCGACAACCTGGAAAAACTGGAAACCGAAATTGAAATACAGATTCGGAAATTACAGGAGTTAATTCCTGAATACATTGTGGGATTTAATGAAGATACACTTGAATTGATAATTGGTGAAATGCTGAGAGACCGGAACCAGACCTTATCTGTTGCCGAAAGCTGCACAGGCGGTGCCATTGCCTCATTAGTAACAAGCATACCCGGGAGTTCAGATTATTTTAAGGGTGGGATAGTGGCTTATTCCAATGAAATAAAAAGAGACCAACTAGCGATAGAACGCTCTATAATTGATAAATACGGTGCTGTAAGTAAACAGGTAGTTGAAGATATGGCAATTAATACCCGTCTTCTGTTTAATACTGATTACTCGCTGGCAGTATCCGGAATTGCAGGACCATCAGGTGGCACTGATAACAAACCCGTAGGTATGATATGGATTGCCGTTTCCTGTAAAGAATCCATCAGGTCATCAGAATTCAGGTTTGGAGATAACCGCGAAAGAAATATAAGGAGAGCCTCGGTTGCTGCGTTGAATATGCTCAGAAAGCTGATAAACGACCAAGATTAATATAAATAATTAAATTATAAGCGTTTAATGACTTGTATTAAAGGTTATGTTTAATCAATGCCTGCCATTTTCCTCTACCGGTTAATCAAATTCCATAAATGCAACCCCTCTATTGGGAACGTTTCTTGGGAAAAGTACCAGAGGTTGATGTGAATTACCATGAATTTTAAAAAAAAACTCTGTTTTATTTGACTAAATCAATAAAAATGCCGACTTTTGCGCTCTGTTAAAAATGGAAGATAATTAATCACTACAGAATGTCACGAGTTTGTCAGGTTACAGGAAAACGTATGATGGTGGGTAACAATGTTTCTCACTCCAAAAGGCGGACGAAAAGAAGGTTTTATCCGAATCTTTTCGATAAAAAATTTTACTATCAGGAAGAAGATCGTTGGATCACACTTCGTGTTTCGGCTTCCGGCATCAGGCTAATTAATAAAAAGGGGCTTCACGAGACCCTCAAGGATGCCAAAAGCAATGGTTTCATTAGTGTTTATTAAGTAAAACAATTATATCATGGCCAAAAAAGGCAACAGGGTGCAGGTAATCATGGAATGCACAGAGCACAAAGAAAGTGGTATGCCGGGTACTTCACGGTACATTTCCACGAAAAACAAAAAGAACACCCCGGAGAGATTGGAAATTAAGAAATTCAATCCTATTTTAAAGAAAATGACTGTTCACCGAGAAATAAAATAATCTGTTATGGCAAAGAAA
>SLJO01000105.1 GCA_007135095.1 Bacteroidales bacterium
AGGTAACCAGTGAAAACAGAAAACCGAAAAACACGCTGCTGATAAAACCCATGACACCCATCATTACCGGGTTGGCAAACCGCTTTGCCATATTCATGGCCATATCAATCTGTTCGTAACTCATCCCGGCGTCATAATAAGCCTGTTCCATCAATGCATGGGTCTTGTCAACAAGTCCGGGATCTATAACAGCATACAATAGCCAGGTGAAGACAGCAGTAATTACTCCTGCAAATAATACGGTAAGTGTTCCCACGCTGACTGCTCGTCCATAGGTAATGTATCCCCCCTGTTCCTGGTCACGGTAAGTTCTGGTTGCGAGTATGATCCCCCCTATTGTAATAACAAATGAAACATAACCAAGGCTCTGGTTGGTTGTTGCATCGAACATCCATAACAAAAGGGTGTAAATTACCAGTCCCAATCCGAGCATTATACCATAGTTTAAGGTACTTTTTATCAGTGACGGTTTTGTATTCCCTTCCATTTTATTGTTTTTTATGAGTGTAAGCAAATATATTGGTTTTTTTATAATATGGGATTGCAGGTTGCAAAAATATAACAGATTTGTTATCTTTGCACCGGGTAAGTCTTATACGGCCAGCTCCCGTTGAACTCCCCCAGGTCCGGAAGGAAGCAAGGGTAGATGGTTGAGCGGCGCGATATAAGTAGCTTACCCACTTTTTATTATCCTGTTTTTGGGTTAACAAGCCAGTTTATCACTAAAAATTAATACAAATGAAATTTTTCCTGGATACCGCCAACATTGACCAAATCAATAAGGCCCATGAGATGGGTATTATCGACGGAGTGACAACCAACCCCTCATTAATGGCCAAAGAAGGCATTAAGGGCGAAAAAAACATTCTTGCCCATTATAAAAATATTTGTGAAATAGTAGACGGGGATGTTAGTGCCGAAGTGATTTCAACAGACTACAATGGCATGATTGCTGAAGGCGAAAGGCTTGCTGCACTGCATAAGCAAATAGTAGTGAAAATCCCGGTAACCGAAAACGGGATCAAAGCCATAAGCTACTTAACCGGCAGGGGCATACGAACCAACTGCACCCTGGTTTTTAATCCCGGACAGGCTCTGCTTGCAGCAAAAGCCGGTGCGAGTTATGTATCCCCGTTTATCGGTCGTCTTGATGATATTGGTGAAAACGGAATGGAACTTATTGAAAGACTTGTATATATTTTCGAATTATATGGCTTTGAAACTGAGATCATTGCCGCTTCAATCAGAAACACCAGCCATATCCTTCAATGTATGGAGGCCGGGGTGGATGTCGCAACCTGTCCTCTGGATGCAATAACCGGCCTTCTTAATCATCCCCTGACCGACGCCGGACTTGAAAAGTTCCTTTCAGACCACCGAAAACTGAACGGTTAAAAGAATATACACATGATACTTAAAATCCACCCCGCAACCCCCAGTCCCCGCGCAATACAAAAAGTGGTTGATCTGTTGCAGGACGGCGGACTTGTTATTTATCCCACCGATACGGTCTACGGTCTGGGTTGTGATATTTTCAATACAAAGGCAGTTGAAAAAGTTGCCCGTATTAAGGGGATAAGGGTGAAGGATGCTGATTTTTCCTTCATATGCCATGATTTTTCACACCTCTCAGATTATACAAGGCCAATTGGAAGCTCAACTTTCAAGCTTCTCAGCAAGAATCTTCCCGGGCCCTTTACTTTCATCCTTCCTGCAAGCAACAAGGTGCCAAAGCTCTTTAAAAGTAAAAAGAAAACAGTCGGCATACGTATCCCCGGCCACCCTGTCATTCTTGAGATTGTAAAGAACTTCGGACACCCGATACTTACCACATCCATTCATGACGAAGACCGTGTGCTGGAATACACAACCGATCCTGAACTCATCCATGAAAAATTCAAAAGTCAGGTTGATGTGGTAATAGATGGTGGCTACGGGAACAATGTCCCCTCAACGGTGGTTGATTGTACTGGGGATGAACCTTTAATCTTACGCCAGGGGCTTGGGGAGCTTAAACTCTGAACCCATTTTTCTCATCGGAGCCTGCAATAATAAGGAGCCCTCCTTAACTCATTTTCTCCAGAAAGAGGGTAAAAACAAAATAAGGATGGTAAAAAGCTCAAGACGTCCCAGCAGCATAATGAAGGAAAGGAACCATTTCCCGAAATCAGGAAAATGAGCATAATTCTCTGCCGGTCCAACCATACCTATCCCCGGACCAACATTTCCAAGACATGCCGCCGCCGCACCAATTGCTGTGTCCATGCCATAGCCCAGGGTGGATAACACCACAACACTGACCGCCAGTATCAGGACATAGATAAAACCAAATGCAAGGACATTGGCAACAATGCTTTGGGAGATCGGCCTGTTATTAAGCTTGACAGGTATAACGGCATTTGGATAGATCAGCCTTTTAATTTCAAGGTAGGAGTTTTTCAGTATAAGCAAAACCCTGATTATCTTCACTCCTCCCCCCGTTGAACCGGCCGATCCGCCCAGAAACATAAGGGCTAAAATTATGACCAGCAGCAGTGGTATCCAAGCAAGGTAATCGGCGGTGGCATATCCCGTTGTAGTTATAATGGATACTACCTGAAAAAATGCCAGCCTGAACGATTCTTCGGGCGGGTGTCCGCCGGCAAGAAATAAACCTGCACCAACAACTAAGGTAAACAGCAGCACCAGACCGAGATAAAACCTGAACTCTTCGTTTTTCCATATCTTATCAAACCTTAGATGCATTGCGAAATATGACATGATGAAGTTGGTGCCGGCAACAAACATAAAAACCGTTATTACATATTCAATGAATGGTGAGTTAAAATAAGCTATGCTGGCATTTTTGGTTGAATATCCTCCCGTTGCCATGGTGGTGAATGAATGATTTACAGCATCAAACAGGTTCATTCCTCCCAGCAGTAAAAGAACAGTTTCGAGAAGGGTGAAAATTATATATATGCCCCATAAACGCCTGGCAGTTTCTTTTACACGGGGGTGAAGTTTTTCCTTTGTGGGGCCGGGAACTTCAGCAACAAAAAGCTGCATGCCCCCAACACCAAGAACCGGAAGTATTGCCAGTGAAAGTACAATAATTCCCATTCCCCCCATCCACTGGGTAAGAGACCGCCAGAAAAGAAGTCCGTGCCCCAGGGCTTCTATGTCTGCAAGTACGGTTGCCCCGGTAGTTGTAAAACCGGATATTGTTTCAAAGAAGGCATCAGTATAGGAGGGGATGGCACCGCTGAGCCAAAAAGGGAGGCTGCCGAAGAGACTGAAAACGACCCATACCAGGCTGACTATTATAAATCCTTCCCTTTTGGTTATCGACTTGTCGGCATTCCGTGTAAAAAACCACATGGCTGAACCTGAGGATAAAGTTATAGCAGCTGTTGCCAGAAATGCCATAAAATCTCCATCCCCGTAGATAAAGGCAGGTAAAAGACACAATAAAATAAAAAATCCCTCAATTATTACCAGAAGCCCGATAATATTAATTATCCTTTCTCTGTTCAGCATATTATTTAAATAAACGCCCAAGCTTGTATATGGCGGAGGGAAGTGAAAAGACTATAACAATATCATTTGGTTTTATCTGAGTATTTCCGTGAGTTAAAAAACAGGATTTACCCCTGATCACCCCGGCTACCATAGCATCCCTGGGAAGATCGAGGGTTTTCAGGGGGCCCCTGGTTATAAGGCTACCCTGACGGGCAATGTATTCAAGTATTTCAGCATCGGTACCTGTAAGAAACTTGATTGAGGAGACTGAATCCCCCATTGTGAACCTGAAAATCCGGCTGGCGGCACTGATTTTTTTGTTGATAATAGTATCAAGCCCCATATTTTCAGCATAGGATATGTATGCGAAATTCTCGACCTCGCATATTACTTTCTTTACACCAAGCTTTTTTGCTGTCAGGCAGGCAAGAATGTTGGTTTCCGCGCTACCGGTAACTGCCAAAAATGCATCCATGTTAGCTATACCCGATTCCTTCAGTAAATCAATGTTACGGCCGTCACCGTTAATGACCAGGGTATTTTCAACCGCCTCGTTTATCCTGTCGCATTTTTCCCTGTTAACTTCTATTAGTTTGATACTGATGCGTTTTTCCAGGTCCTTCGCCGTCCTTATCCCGATCCTGCTGCCTCCCAGTATCATGAGGTCCTTTACAGGTATATCCTCCTTGCCGCTGTATTTCATTATATCATGGATGCCTGAAGGGCTGGTCATGACATAGACCAGATCATTCAGCTGGAAAGTGTCACAACCCCTCGGGATCAGGGTTTCTCCATTGCGGGTTATTGCCACCGCACGGAATTCGGTGTTAATGTTTAGCTTGGCTATATCAAGCAATGATTTATTGATCACCGGTGCATTCCTGTCCAGCTTTATTACATATAACGCCATTTTACCGCCGGCATAGTCAACGAAATCGGTGGTAGATGTTTTGTTAAGCAGGGTTATGACTTCTTTTGAAGCTATACGTTCAGGATAAATAAGATAATCAATACCAAGGGCAGTGAAATGTTCCTTGTTCTGGGCAAGGAGATATTCGGAACTGTCAATCCGGGCAATGGTTTTTTTGGCACCCAGCTTTTTAGCAAGTATTGCCCCGGTAATGTTGGTTTCCTCGGAAGGAGCCACTGCAATAAAAAGGTCACACTTTTTTACATTGGCATCCTTTAAGACTTCAAAGGATGTCGTTGATCCCCTTACGGTCATTAAATCATAACCTGATTCAATGATACGCAGTTTTTCGGGATCCGGATCTATTACGATAATATCATGGTTTTCATTGCCCAGCATCTTGGCAAGATGGGTGCCTACCTCGCCGGCACCGGCAACAATAATCTTCATGGTGGTACTGTTTGAAATTAAAAAGCGAACAAATATACTTTTTTTATCCGAAAAATGAATTTTTTAAAATTCATGGGAAATGAAATTTTTCCTTCTGCAGGTCAAAATTTTCCCAGGGTATAAAGCTATAATTATCAATAAAATAATCCGGTGCCGGTAATTAATGATTAGAAGTTTCCGATTTACTCATGCCTGCAACAAATGCTCCCGAAACACTGACATCATAATAAGTCAGCCCGTATTCGCCGCACTGATCAATTACCCTGGCCTTCTGATAATAAGGAACCGAAGAATCAATAACCACAATGCCGGGAATGACATATTTGAAAAGCGCCACCAGGTCTGCCTTTGTTTGAGAAGAGATCACAAGGATATCAATAGTGACCGGATTTCCTGTTTCCTGACTGTGCATATCCCCATAGCCGGCAAAACAAATCCTGTTTCCGGCAAAATAGACAAAATTACCACCTGCCATGTATAGTGATGGCGTTCTGGCAAATTTGCCTGTATTAAAAAAACCATCCGGGGCATAAATGCTCAGATTGTCAGCTCTCAGGTACCGTGCAGGACCGGCGGCAACATAAGGTATTCCCTGTCCGTTCAATTCCCCGTGGCCCGAAGTGACAAGGATGTTGTCTTTGCCGGAAATAAAATTATACACCGATTCTCCTCTTGCGTTATAAACCATGAAAAAATTCTGCCCTGCAGTTCTTACCTTATAATCAGCTCTCAGCACAAATGCGGCAATAACCATCAAAAATGCGAATTGCAGAAACCGGACCTTTTTGCATATTAAGAAAAGTGATGTGGATAATATAATCGAATAAAGAATCAGCACAAGAGGTATGCTCAATGTAATATCGCTGATCTGGGCATGGGGAAAAAGGTTTATGAGTGCTGTAATATAATTCAGTAATAAAAGTGCAATATTCAGGACAAATGAAATTATTGCAGCCAGTACAGGGACAAATGATACCGCGAACAGTGAAAGCCCGCTGTATAATATTATCATGGCCAGCGGCACGGCAAAGATATTTGTCAGTAAAAAATAACTGGGAAAGTGATTGAAATAATACATAATTAAAGGAAAGATAAGAACCTGTGCAGAAAAGGACAGCGAAATAAGCGCCCACACCCTGTCGGTCACAGGATTGAAGGAGCGGAGCAGTGAATATATGGCAGGCTGAAAGGCCGCAATACCTGCAACGGCAAGATAAGAAAGCTGAAAGCCCACCATAAACAGGGAAAACGGGTCGAAAAAGAGCTGAACAAGTGCTGCAGAGGCCAGGGTGTTGAAAATGCTGGTTGGTTTTCCCAGTGACCGGGCAACTGCAATAAACGAAAACATAGTTGCCGAGCGCGTCACAGACGGTGAAAGGCCGGTAAGCAGTGCATAAAACCATATGATCAGGATTATGATCACCGGTCGTAAAGCAGAATAATATTTGATATTCTTTAATAAGCCCAGCATCCAGGCGATAAGCATGTATAATATTCCAACATGCAGTCCCGAAACGGCCAGTATGTGCATGGCCCCAGACCCGGCATAAATTTGCCTGGTTTCATTATCAAGCCCGCTTCTGTATCCAAGTATCAGTGCAGAGGCAACGGAATATTGCCGGCCGCCGATACCATTGCTTTTTAAAATTTTCAGCAGGTGATTCCGCAACCGCAGAGGAGCGAGCCAAAAACCCCTGTTACGGGCCCCGCCATCATACCTGAACCATGAACCGGCCGGTATATAGGCCTCCCCATACACCCTCTGCGTTTTCATATAACTCACATAGTCAAATTCATATGGATTTCCGGCATTTCTGATTTCACGAAACTGACCGCGAATTATAATCCAATCGCCCGGAGCAAGTATGGCTGATAAACTGTCTTTTTCAATCCATGCTATAGCCCTGCCTGTAGTTTTCATTATGCTGTCGCCCGAAATAACGCCCAGAGGCTTAATTAACAACCTTAAGCTCCTTTCCCGTTCTCCGGGGTTTTCAAGAATCCTGGCTATAACAAAATTTTCATTGTCCCTGAGGTCCATAAATGAAGAAGAATTCATCCTTGTACTCATCAGACCCATGGATACAAGCAAAACAAAAACATTGAGAAAAAATCCATACAGCCACCTGAGCCGGAAACTGGCATTTACAGGCTTGTACTTCCAAAGAGCACAAAGCAGCAGAAAAAGGGATATTATCAATACGGTGATTAGCCGGAGGGGAACCCCTGTCTTGTATTGAAGAACAATACCAAGGATAAAAGGAATAAGCAGGCGGAACATTGGCAACCTGTTTAAACCTTTAAAATATGGCATCAATTAGTCAGTTGGTAAACATGCTTTATAATAAAGTTAATGAAAACCAGTGACCATATCAATACCAGGGTGTTGTTTTATTTGCGAAAGATTAAAGATGTTTTACCCGGTACTTAACATCTACCTTCCCTTTGCTTATGGAAGTAAGTTTTTTCTTCAGAAGGCGTTTTTTCAATGGAGAGATAAGGTCGGTGAACAGCCTGCCTTCCAGATGATCGTATTCATGCTGAATAATCCTGGCTGCAATCCCTTCGAAAAATTCTTCCCTGTAATTAAAATCCCTGTCACAATAGCGTATCAGAATGGCCGCTTCCCGTTCAACATCTTCCCGTATATCAGGTATGCTCAGGCAACCTTCATTATATTTTTCAATTCCTCCTTCATAGGATAATATCAGGGGATTAATAAAAACCTTTTTGAAATCCTTAAGGGAAGGATCATCCTCTTCAAGCGGGGATGCATCTGTTACAAAAATTCTCAGGGCCATGCCTATCTGGGGTGCAGCAAGGCCAATACCATCGCTATGATACATAGTCTCAAAAAGACTGTTTATCAGTTCATCCAGCCCGGGAAAATCCTCAGGGATATCCTTTGCTATTTTCCTTAATACGGGTGACCCGTATAAAAAAACAGGATATATCATTTATATAAGTTTTTTTCCTGATCAATAAAGGATTGAAGCATTATTACCGCACTTATTTTATCTACCATTGCCTTGTTCCTTCTTGCCATTTTCCGGATTCCGCCATCCAGTATTGCCTGCTTTGCCAGCCTGGAAGTAAAACGTTCATCAATACGCCTGACAGGTATCCCGGGAAACGTTTTTATCAGTGTTTTAACAATAGGTTCAATATATTTAACGGACTCCGAAGGCGTATTATTCATTTTCACGGGAGAACCCACAACCAGGAAATCAACCTTCTCTGTTTTCATATATTCCGAAAGGTACCTGAATATATCAGACACGGCTACGGTATCCAGCCCGGTGGCAAAAATCCCAAGAGGATCGGTTACAGCAAGTCCTATCCTCTTTTGTCCTACATCCATACCTACTATCCTGCCCATTAATACAATTTTAATCCTGAATAAACCACAAAAATAGATTTTTATTTCACAGGCAAGGTAAAATAAAATCCTGCTCCTTCACCTTTGGTGCTCTCAATCCTTAAATCTCCCCCCAGCAAACCAGCGATGCCCTTCGCTATGGAGAGACCCAGACCTGCACCGTTAAAGCTCCTGGTAATCATTTCATCCACCTGCCTGAACCTTTCGAATATGATTTCCTGGTGCAGCGGAGAAACACCTTCCCCGCTATCGCTGACCCAAAAGGTAATCATATTATCATTTGCAGAATCACATCCTATTTCAATTTCTCCTTTTTTTGTAAATTTAACAGCATTATTTACAAGATGTTTCATTAAAAGACAAATAAGGGACTCATCTGAGGAAATCATAATTCCATCCACATCCTGGCCTGGGCACACGCTTACGGTAATCTGTTTGTCATCATAAAGCAATAATTGTTCCAATGCATAGTTTTTCAGATTATTCATCAGGCTTCCGGGCTGGAATGCATTTTTTCTGACACTCATCGTTCCCGAGTCAATCCTTGCCTGGTCAATAATATTGTCTATAATGCTGAGCAGCTGGCAGGAACTTTGATAAACAATATCAGCATAATGGGCAACCGGTTCAGCAACATTTTCAGTTTTCATCAAGTGACTGAAACCAATAATGCTGTTCATCGGCGACCGGATCTCATGAGAAAGATTAGCCAGAAACGAGGACTTGAGCCGGTCCGATTCCTCAGCCTTTTCCTTTGCTGATATCAACTGATTTTCCATTTCAATTCGATCAGTAATATCTATAATAAAGCCTTCAAGGGCGATCACCTGCCCATCTTCATTCAGAATGGCCTGACCTTTTTCCCAGACCCATTTAACGGCGCCTCCCTTTGCAATGATCCTGAAAACAAGATAATAAGGTTCATTCCTGGAAACTGCATTTTGCACTTCCTCCCAAATCTCCTGCCTGTCATCAGGGTGAACAAGGTCGAAATAACTGATTGTTTTATTTTCTATGCAATCGTCAACAGGATAACCCGTTAGCAGAGTGAATCCGTCGGAGAGGAACTCCATTGTCCAAAATTTATCAAACCTGCAACGGTAAGCAACGCCCGGAAGATTGGATATCAGTGTCTTAAGAGTTCTATCGCTCTCTTCCAGCGCCTCCTGGCTGGCTTTTCGTTTGACTGCAATAGAGATCTGCTCTGCAACGATCTGCAGGGTAAGCATGTCTGTGTCATCATATACTATATCGTCAGTATACGATTGAAGCACAATGGCCCCCAGCACCTTGCCGTCGCTGGTCATAGGGATCCCGAGCCACTGCCTGCAGGGTGAGCCAACCTTATCAATTTCGCCCTGTTCCTCCAGCGCATTTATTTCCTGTTCATTAAGAAGAAGGGCTTTGTTCATGTTGATCATGTATGCAGTCAATGTACGTCCTGCAGGAAAACCTCTGAACCGATCCTTTTCATCAACAAATATTGGCAGCGAAAAGGTATTGTCAGCCTGATTGTACATGGCTATAAAGAAATTCCGGGTGTTTATGATCTTTGAAAGGGATTCCCTCAATGATTGCAGGAATTGATGCAAGCTGCCGCCGGAATTTATTGCCGTTGTTATTTCGTTAATTACTCCCTGGATAAGCTGATGCCTTTTTAGTTGAGAAAGATCGAGATCAATACTATAAAGTTCATTCTCCCCAAAATAATTTGTTACCATCACATGGGACGAAAAGACGGAGACCTTGATGCCGTCTTTCCTTTGCAGCAATAACTCTGAGGAAGGAATCGGCTTGTTCATAACCATGAAACCGTGCACATCGCTCAACACACGATCTTTTAACCCGGGGGGAATGATAAGGTCTTCCAGCTTACGGCCAACAGCCTCATCACTGGTATACCCGTAAAGTTTTTCACTAGACTTGTTCCAGAATACTACCTCCCGGTTGAGATTATAGCCCTGTATTGATATCATGGGAAGATTTTCGAGTATCCTCCTGTATACTTTGAAGTAAACGTCATGACCCGAAGGAATACTGGCATGGTATTGCATAAGCATCTCCAGTTCCCGCCGGCTGGGAGGAAAGTTGAGATAGGCAAAGGAATCATCCTTTAAATAGGATCTTATATCTTCATCTTTTTCTCCGGTCAGTATGACAGGCCTGATGCCGGTTTTTTCACAGGAGGAAATGAACATTTCTGCCCGTTCCAGTCCGTTTGTTCCAAAACCCGCAATGACCAGGGCCGATCTGTGTTTACCGGGCATGCATGTTATATTTGAACTATCATATACAGCATCAAAGCTAAATGACAATTCACTGAATACCCTGGTGATATTCTCAATAATAGCATGGTCAGCCAGCAGAACAGTTGGTCTCATAATTAATCAGGTCGGCCCGGAAATTGAAAAAGCAAATATAATAAATTATGATCACCAGCCGGCACGAGGTTATCAGGGTAGTATCCATTAAAGAACCCACATTCAAAAGGAGAGTGCGGTGACTCTCCCTGGGGCGGTTCAGACCGGATGCCTGGTTTGACCGTGCGGTTGTGTGCTTCTCAGACTACGGGATACCTCTTTATTATCTCCTGGGGGTTCATTAAAATGTCAACGTACTGAGCCCTGGAGTATGCAAAGGGGTCCTTTGAAGAGGCTTTAGAGAGTTTCCCCTGGAAGTCACTGATTGAACTGTAGGATTTTGATTCCATCCACGATTCCAGTTCAGACAGCATAACAGATATATGGCCCGGCTTGTATTTGTAGATTGCGCTTACCACCTGGGTGCAATCGGCTCCGGCAAGGATCATCCTTGCAACATCCTTACCGTTAAATATACCGGTATTGCTGCATATATTGCCATTGATATTATTATACAACATTCCTGCAAACCTGAGCGGCAGCCTGTAATCACCCTCGGCACTAAGGTTAAACGGAAAGATATGCTCTTCACTATCGACATCGATATCAGGTTGAAAAAGACGGTTAAATAAGACATATCCGTTTACCCCAATTTCATCCATTCTTGTTATCACATTCAAAGGATTTGAGTAAAACGGACCAAGCTTGACGGAAACAGGAATATTTATTACTTCCTTAATGGCTTTTAATATCTCAATTTGCTGGTTTTCGAGCTTGCCGGCATCAGTACCGGTATTCTTGGGGACCGAATAAAAGTTAAGCTCAAGACCGTCAACGCCGGTATCCTGTATCAGTCCGGCATATTCAACCCAGGTCTCCTTATAAACCGCGTTCAGACTTCCGATCAGAGGAATGGATAATGCATCTTTTGCCTTTTTCAATCCCGCAAGGTATTCCCCTGGTCCGGCATGTTCTATTTGAGGATGCATTGTAAGATGTTCAGCATAACGATCATCGTATTCATGCAAATTTTCATTCAGTTGTACCCGTTCATACTGAATTTGTTCTTCAAAAAGCGATTTATAAACAATTGCAGCAGCACCGGCTTTTTCAAGTTGAACAAGGGTGTCTGGTTTTTGTGACAGGTTGCAGGCACCAACAACAATAGGGTTTTTAACATCAATTCCCATAAACCTGGTTCTAAGATCAGCCATTTTTCAAAATTTTTAGTTTAACATTAGTTAACGCAATAACAATTTTACAAGTACTTGGTTCACGTGTTTCCGAATAAATATAATGCCTGATAAGGGCTTGCCCGTGAATTTGTGAAATTTCAATCACCGGTAACGATTAAGTAAAAATGGCATAATCCTCACAATAATCTGTTATACAACTCATAGCCTGCTTCATCCCGATAATTTCAGGGAACAGGAATATATATTCAGATCGGGTGAAATAAAATGCTGTGATCTTTCATTAATTTGTTTACTTTGTCTTAACTTTATTGCCGGTTCATAACCCGAACGGATTACTTTGTTTTATCTTTATTGCCGTTTTACAAGCAATCGGGAAACCACGAAAATCAGAAACAGCATGACTAAATACCCCCTGTCATTGCATCTAACAAAAAACGAGATAAAAGCCTGGAGCTTTACCATTCTCAGGATCATTATCGGATGGCACCTTCTTTATGAGGGAATCGTCAAGATATTCAATCCGAACTGGACATCGGCCCATTACTTAAGGGAATCAAAATGGTTGTTTTCCGGATTTTTCCAATGGATAATCAGCAATAGTACAGCCCTGCATATTACTGATTTTCTCAATGCATGGGGGCTGGTTGCTATTGGTTTTATGTTGTTCACGGGTATTTTTACCCGTATCGCAAGTATCTCCGGCGCACTTCTTTTATTGCTTTATTACGTGGCAAATCCCCCCTTTGTATACTCCTCGATACCTTCGGTGAGTCATTTTTACATTATCAACTACAATCTTATTGAGGCCTTTTTAATGATAATACTGGCGATGTTCCCCAGGGATTATCTTTACGGGGTACAAAGGCTATATTATTATTACCATGCAAAACAAAAGGAAAATAAATTCCCCCCTGCAGACAACGCCACCTTTGCAAATGGGCATAGCGGTACACGACGGGAACTTATAAAAAATCTTGCTGTAATTCCTTTATTTGGCGCAGTCTTTTTCGGAATGGCAAAAAAAAGGGGATGGGTCAGTTTCGAGGAGGAAAATCTTGCAGCAAGGACGGATGGAATGACCGGGGCTTCATTGTATTTAGGCAAGGAATATTCCATACATGAACTGAAAGGAAAAGTGCCTGCCGGGATAATAAAAGATGTAACCTTGAGCCGGCTTATTATCGGGGGCAACCTGATCAGCGGATTCGCCCATTCAAGGGATTTAATCTATGTGTCAACCTGGCTGAAGAAATATTTCACAGATGAAAAGGTAATTGAAACATTATGGCTCTGCCAGGCCAGCGGAATCAATACCGCTATTTTCCGGTGTGATGCAGATACTATCAGGATCCTGAAAAAATTCTGGAGCAGGGGCGGAAAAATGCAATGGCTTGCACAAACATACCCGGATGGTGATGACCTGACCAATGTTAAACTTGCTGTTGATAACGGGGCTGTCGGTGCACTGATTCAGGGGGGTATTGCTGACAGGATCGTTTTAAACAGTCAGCTTGAATACATACATAAGCCCATTGAATATATTCGAAGTCAGGGGCTTATTGCAGGCACAGCAGCACATTCAATGACGGTTCCCTTAGCCTGTACGGACAACGGGATTAAACCGGATTTCTTTATGCAAACTTTTCACCACCATAATAGCCGTTATACATGTGATGACCCCGAAAAGGTGGAATCCTTTTTCAGAAACTGCAATATACCATTGATTGCATTTAAAATACTGGCAGCAGGTGCCATAAAACCGGAAGAAGGATTTCGTCGCGCCTTTGAGGGGGGTGCGGATTTTGCCTGTGTGGGAATGTTTGACTTCCAGGTAATTGAAAATGCTAATATTGCTTATACCGTTCTTGGCCCGGGCATACGGCGTGAACGCAAATGGTATGCCTGAAATTTATACTGAAAATTAACCCGTTATTATATCCCTAACCCTGATTAAAAGCGTCAAAGCAAATGGTCTGCCTGAATTCTATACTGAAAATTATTACCCGGAAATGCCGGATTACCGTAATTATTATTATCCTGGGAATACCTGTTAGCATTAACAGCCAAATTCCGGAAGGCCAGGTTTCCGGGCCTGAAAAATTATGGGAAGAAATATCCCAATATTTTTCACCACCGGAAAAGTACCAGAATAATTACGGTGATTACCGCTCGCCATTGAAATTTTATGACGGAACCGCGGTGAAAACCCCGGAAGACTGGATATTAAGAAGAAAAGAAATTCTGGCGCGCTGGCATGAGATGATGGGCGAATGGCCTCCTTTTATAGAAACGCAGGATCCTGAAATATTGAATACAACAATTAAAGACGGCTACCTGCAGCACCGTATCAGGTTTGAATGGCTTCCAGGACAGAAGACTGAAGGATACCTGCTGATACCGCATGGATCATTTAACAAACCTGCTGTCATAACAGTATTTTATGAACCCGAAACAGCTATCGGGGAGAGTGACAGGAGTTATCTTGATTTATCCCGTCAGCTTACAAAAAAAGGATTTGTGACGCTTTCCCTGGGAACTGATGATTCAAGAGCCATCACAGGAGCACATTCATTATACTTCCCTGATTTGAGCAATTCAACCATAGAGCCACTGTCAGTAATGGCATATGCAGCAGCCAATGCATGGCATCTGCTTGCAGCCCTTCCCGAGGTGGATCCCGGGCGCATAGGTGTCATGGGGCATTCCTACGGCGGTAAATGGGCCTTGTTTGCCTCTTGTTTATTCGAGAAGTTCGCATGCGGAGTCTGGTCCGATCCGGGTATAGTTTTTGATGAATCCCGTCCTAATGTTAACTACTGGGAGCCCTGGTATCTTGGTTATTATCCTCCGCCATGGGAAAAGACCTGGCGGCGATCAGGCGACATTGAAGGCGCCAGGGGGCTCTACCCGAAACTGCTCAGGGAAGGCTATGACCTGCATGAGCTTCATGCTTTGATGGCTCCGCGGCCTTTCCTGGTGTCTGCCGGCTCTGAGGATCCTCCTGACAGGTGGATTGCTCTTAATCACACTATTGATGTGAACAGCCTTTTGGGATACAGTAACCGCGTCGGAATGACAAACAGGCTTACCCATGCACAGGACCGGGAATCAAACGAGCAGATATTAATGTTTTTTGACTACTTCCTGAAAAACAAAGGAATTTACCTCCCTTAGCGGCTTTCACAATCAGGTTATCCGGCCATGCAGATTCACCTTCAACCATCAGAGGTCCGGTCATGCAAACACAGAAACAGCAGAAGCGGCCGGAAAACCGGCCGCTTCTGATTGTTTCTGTTTATTCTCAATTAAACCGTGGAAAAGTCCATCGAGGCTAATCTTAAATAACTCTTGTGCCTCCAGCGGGCGTTTTCTTCTGCGGCCTTAAATAATTCACCGGCTACATCGGGGAAAGCCTTCTGAAGTGATGTATACCTGACCTCTGATAGAAGGAAATCCTGAAACTTACTCCAGTCCGGCTCCTTGGAATCAAGGACGAAAGGATTCTTACCCTGGCCTTCGAGCAGAGGATTGTACCGCCAGTTTGACCAGTAGCCTGCTTCAACTGCCTTTTTGGTCTCCTCGATGGTCTTGCCCATTCCAAGCTTCAATCCGTGATTGATACAGGGTGAATACGCAATTATGATAGAGGGACCGGGATATGATTCGGCTTCCTTAACTGCCTTTAGAAACTGAGACTGGCTTGCTCCGATTGCTACCTGGGCAACATATACATAACCATAGCTCATTGCCATAACTCCAAGATCTTTTTTCCTTATCCGTTTTCCGGCTGCAGCAAATTTGGCGACAGCGCCAATCGGAGTGGATTTTGAAGCCTGTCCCCCGGTATTACTGTAAACCTCGGTATCCATGACCAGCAGGTTAATATCTTCTCCAGAGGCAATAACATGGTCAAGGCCTCCAAATCCGATATCATATGCCCAGCCGTCACCACCAAATACCCAGACGGATTTTTTCACCAGGTATTGTTTCAGTTTCATAATCTCCTTTGAAACATCATCCTTTTCATCCCTGATCAATTCAATGACCCGGGCGGAAGCAGCCTTTGACTTTTCAGCATCATCCCTGCCATCCAGCCACTGGCTGAAAGCCTCTTTAATCTTCGGAGAAATATTTTTTTCGAGTCCGGCTTTCATAATATCACCGATCTTTTCACGCATTTGTTTCACACCAAGCGCCATACCGAAGCCGTACTCTGCATTGTCCTCAAAGAGGGAGTTAGCCCAGGCCGGTCCGCATCCATCCTTGTTGGTGGTATATGGGGTAGAAGGTGCAGAACCACCGTAAATGGATGAACATCCTGTAGCATTTGCAATCATCATTCGGTCACCATAGAGTTGAGTGATAAGCTTGATGTAGGGTGTTTCTCCGCAGCCGGCACATGCGCCCGAGAATTCGAATAACGGTTGTGCAAACTGACTGTTCTTGACAGATTTCTCCTTGTCCAGCACAGTATCCTTGTATCCAACCTTGTTATGCATATAATCCCAACGCTTATCCTCAATCATTTGAGATTCAAGGGTTTTCATCACCAGTGCTTTTTGCTTCGCGGGACAAACATCGACGCAGTTGCTGCAGCCTGTGCAGTCCAGGGGACTTATCTGCATGCGGTACTGGTATTCTTTGGTTCCTGCCAGTCCTTTGAGAGTCACTGTTCCTTCAGGGGCATTTTCAACTTCTTCCTGGGTAAGGAGGAAAGGCCTTATTACAGCATGAGGGCAAACATATGAACACTGGTTACACTGGATGCAGTTTTCCGGCAACCATTCAGGAACATGCACTGCAATACCACGCTTTTCATAGGCAGTGGTGCCTGCAGGAAATGTACCGTCCTCGCGGCCAGCAAAAGCACTTACCGGCAGGCTGTCACCGTTTTGTGCCACTATGGGCTCCATAATATTCTTAATGAAATCGGGTATGTCTCTTGTATCTTCAAGGGTTCTGTCATCAACATCCTTCCAGTTGCCCGGAATTTCTATCCTGGTCACATCTCCTCCACGCTGAACGGCAGCTTTGTTCATTTCAACTATTTCCTCACCTTTCATGCCGAACGACTTGACAATTGCCTTGTTCATCTCATTCACAGCCTTTTCGTAGGGAATTACACCCGAAATTTTGAAAAATGCCGATTGCATGATTGTGTTGGTTCTGTTTCCAAGCCCGATTTCTTCAGCAATTTTTGTCGCATTAATTATATAGAACTGAATATCATTTTCAGCCATATATTTTTTCATCTTAGCGGGAATCTTTTCTTTTGTATCCTCCACATCCCAAATGCTGTTGAGCAGGAAGGTGCCGCCTTTTTTCAGACCTTTGAGCAGATCATATTTTTCAAGGTATGCAGGTACATGGCAGGCTATAAAATCGGCTGTATTGACAAGATAGGGTGCCCGTATCGGCTTATCACCAAAACGCAGGTGTGACACAGTAATACCGCCCGATTTCTTGGAATCGTAGGCAAAGTAAGCCTGGGCAAATTTATCTGTGGTATCACCGATAATTATAATTGAGTTTTTATTTGCACCGACAGTACCATCGGAACCCAGGCCAAAAAACTTGGCTGCATAGTTACCCTTGGGAGATACATCAATTTCAGCTGTCATCGGAAGAGAAAGGAATGTTACGTCATCGACTATTCCAACTGTAAACCTGTTTTTGGGTTCGGGCATATTCATGTTATCGAAAACAGTCTTTATCATCGCGGGAGTTGTATCCTTGGAGCTTAGTCCGTAACGACCACCAACTATAACGGGTGCATCAGGCTGCCCGTAAAACAAGTCTTTAACATCAAGATAGAGGGGCTCACCATTTGCCCCGGGTTCTTTTGTTCTGTCGAGAACGGTTATTTTTTTAACCGATTCTGGCAAAACCTTCATAAAATACCGCGCTGAAAATGGTCTGTACAAGTGAACACTGATAAGTCCAACCTTTTCCCCCTTTGAATTGAGATAATCAACGGTTTCCTTAATGGTATCGGTAATAGAACCCATCGCTATTATAATGTTCTCGGCATCAGGGGCACCATACCAGGTAAACGGATGGTATTCGCGGCCTGTTATTTTTGTCATCTCCTGCATATATTCTTCAACCACGTCAGGTACGGCATCGTAGTATTTATTGGCTGCTTCACGTGACTGGAAATAAATATCGGGATTTTGCGCGGTTCCCCTTGTTACCGGATGTTCGGGATTCAAGGCACGCTCACGAAATGACTGTAGGGCATCATAATCAATAAGTTTGGCCATTTCTTCCTGATCACATTCCTCAACTTTCTGAATCTCGTGAGATGTACGGAATCCATCAAAGTAATGGAGAAAGGGTATCCTGGTTTTAATCGAGGCCAGATGAGCAACCGCAGCAATATCCATGATTTCCTGAACACTGCCTGTGGCCAGCATTGCAAAACCGGTATGCCTGGTGCTCATAACATCACTATGATCTCCAAAAATAGAAAGAGCCTGGGCAGCAAGGCTTCTTGCGCTCACATGAAACACCCCTGGCAAAAGCTCTCCGGCTATTTTGTACATGTTGGGTATCATAAGTAAAAGGCCCTGTGATGCTGTAAATGTGGTAGTCAGGGCTCCTGACTGCAATGCGCCGTGAACTGCTCCTGCAGCGCCTCCTTCGGATTGCATCTCGACCACCCTCAGAGTATCCCCGAATATGTTTTTTCGCCCATGGGCTGCCCACTCATCAACGTTTTCAGCCATATTGGAGGAAGGCGTTATGGGATAAATGGCAGCAACCTCGCTAAACATATAGGCAACGTGAGCCGCTGCATGGTTCCCGTCACAAGTAATGAATTTTTTCTTCTTAGTCATATCTGTAAATCTATTAGTTGATTAAATAAATATATATGGTAGTATGGTTATTAACAAAGCAAGGAAACTCTGAAAACAAACAAAAATATAAAACATGAAAAAGAAATTACATGATAATACTCATGATGAAAACCGGCAGCCCCGCAGAAACAGTCCCGGTCTTCAATGTTGCAGAACTTTACTCTGTATTCATTGAAATAAGGAACTCTTCATTGGATCTGGTTTTTGAAACCCGGTCACGCAGGAATTCCATAGCTTCAACAGGATTCATGTCAGAAAGATAATTACGCAGTATCCATATTTTATTCATCATTTCCTTGTCGAGCAGCAGGTCTTCTCTCCTGGTACTGGATAAATTAACATCAACAGAGGGATAAATCCTTTTATTTGATAATTTCCTGTCAAGCTGAAGTTCCATATTGCCGGTTCCCTTGAACTCTTCGAAAATTACATCATCCATCTTTGATCCGGTTTCTGTAAGTGCTGTGGCAAGAATGGTAAGTGATCCCCCGTTTTCGATATTTCTTGCAGCTCCAAAAAAACGTTTTGGTTTTTGAAGGGCATTGGCGTCAACACCTCCGGACAGAACCTTGCCCGAGGCAGGCGAAACAGTATTGAAAGCACGTGCCAGACGGGTTATGGAATCCAGCAGTATAACTACATCATGTCCGCATTCAACCATTCTTTTGGCTTTTTCAATAACCATATTGGCAACCCTCACATGCCTTTCAGCAGGTTCATCGAAAGTTGAGGATATTACCTCACCCCTTACACTCCGGGCCATGTCAGTAACCTCTTCAGGTCTTTCATCAACAAGCAGGATCATCATGTATACTTCAGGATGATTTGCAGCAATTGAGTTAGCTATCTCTTTAAGCAGAACCGTCTTGCCAGTTTTGGGCTGTGCTACTATCAAACCACGCTGTCCCTTTCCTATGGGGGCAAAAAGATCTACCACCCTGGCTGACAAATTATTGCTTTTTTCACTTACAAGGGTGAATTTCTGATCAGGAAACAGAGGGGTTAAAAAGTCGAACGGAACCCTGTCCCTGATATAATCAGGTGACCTTCCGTTTATCTGTTCCACCTTGATCAGCGGAAAATACTTTTCCCCGTCTTTGGGCGGACGTATGGTACCCAGCACAGTGTCACCGGTCTTTAGCCCGAACAACTTGATCTGCGATTGAGAAACATAAACATCATCAGGCGAGTTCAGGTAATTATAGTCTGACGAGCGCAAAAAGCCATAACCATCAGGCATTATCTCAAGTAAACCGGAAGTTGATATTATACCATCAAAATCATATTCACGTGCAGATCCTTTGCGGTCATGCTGTTTTTTATGAAACCCTTCTTTACCCTGCCTTTCAGATTGTTGTGATTTACGTTCATCCGGGTTTTGGGACTGCTGTGTTTGCTGGGCCGGGGGGGATTTCCTTTCGTCGGATTGATGGGATTGCTGCAAATTCCGTTCGTCGGGTTGCTGTGACTGCTGCTCTTTATGCTCATCCGGCTGCGGCGACTGAACTTTACGTTCATCCGTCTGCCTGGTTTGCTGGGGCCGGCTGGTCTGCTGACGGGGCTTCCTTTGCCTGTTGTCCTGCTCCTTGGCACTTGTGAATTGTGGTTTTCTGACAGGCTGGCCAGCCGTGGGAGGAGTTTTGGTATCGTCTGATTTTTCAGCGCCTGCAGTAGTTCCAGTGGTCCGTGGATCCCCGGTTAAAGGTTGGGTATGGGGCTGTTTTTCCTTTTGCTGTTCCCCGGTCTTCTGGTTCGGGGTTGATGGTGGTCTGCCACGGCGTTTAACTGCTCCATGTCCCGGCTTTTTCTTGCTTCTTTCAGCGTCTTTTTCGGAAGTGTTTATGGCCTGCTGATCAAGGATCTTGTAAATTAAATCTTGTTTCTTTAAAGACTCAACACGCTTAATTTTCAGCTCTTTAGCAATGTCACGCAGTTCAGAAACAAGCTTCTTGTTCAGTTCAAGAATATCATACATATGTTTAATTGGAGTTAATGAGTAATGTATAGTAGTATAGTAATTATGGTGATGTTTACCCCGGCACCTAAAACGCCGGCGTACTATTTCACAGGAAATATGGAATGAGTGTGCAAGTCTAAAGTGGAATTATTGTGCAATAATAAGTATTTCGGGGAAATAAGCAATTAATACGCAAAATAAATTACGATTTTTCGACTTCAGATTGCAGTTTTAAATAACTTATAGTTATGTTTGTTACCATCAGCAAAATTAATGTATTTTTTATTAATAAAAAAATAAATTACCCCGGCTTTCCGAAAACGTGCAATAACATTGCAATTGAGGATTTCTGCAACTTTTTTTCTTCCTTTCACGTACGCTTTAATAAATTAAACTCTCGTGTTGCATGAGACAATTAAAGATCATCAAACAGGTAACCAACAGGGAAACACCATCGCTTGATAAGTACCTGCATGAAATTGCTAAAGTTGAACTTATATCCGCTGAGGAGGAAGTTGAACTGGCCAGAAAGATAAAGGCCGGCGATGGAACTGCCCTGAATTTGCTTATTAAGGCAAACCTGAGATTTGTGGTATCAGTATCCAAGCAATACCAGAACCAGGGATTGAGTCTCCCCGACCTGATTAATGAAGGCAATCTCGGACTGATTAAGGCTGCTCAGCGCTTTGACGAAACCAGAGGCTTTAAATTTATTTCCTATGCTGTTTGGTGGATCAGGCAATCCATATTGCAGGCCCTTGCCGAACAGGCAAGAATTGTAAGGCTGCCCCTGAACAAAATAGGTTATATTAACAAAATTAACCGTACCTTTTCCGAACTAGAGCAGAAATTTGAACGTGAACCCTCGGTGCTTGAAATTGCCCGGGCCCTGGAACTGGCCCCGAAGGACGTGAAGGAATCTTTGAAAACGGCAGGCCGGCATTTATCCATGGATGCACCCATAAATCCTGATGAAGAAGGCAATATGTACGATCTGTTGCTTACAGATGACATACCTGAACCCGACAGGGAATTACTGAACGAATCCCTGCGTAAGGAAATCGAGAGAGCGCTGGCCACGCTTACATACAGGGAAGCAAATATCGTCAGGCTGTATTTCGGACTTAACGGCAAACATCCCCATACGCTTGAAGAAATCGGGGAGGCCTTTAATCTCACCAGGGAACGGGTGAGGCAGATAAAAGAAAAGGCAATAAAACGGCTGAAACACACCACCAAGAATAAAATACTTAAAACATACCTGTAAACCTGCTCCAAAAATTTTTCATGATTGTCTGTGTGTGTGTAATTTTACGCAGAAAAAAATTGACCTGAAGGTCCAATTCCCATTAATTCTCTTCATCCAGCCTCAAGGAATTTCTGGTAAAAAAATCAAATTTATTGTCGTTTAAAAATCCGGGCTGTCTGAGCGTAGCGAGTTCCCGGATTTTAGACAATGGATTGGATTTTCAGTAAATTACTGTAGCGGAGGCATTTTTTGCTTCCTTTTTTTTGCTGCAGAAAAAAAGGAAGAGTAATTTTTCATCCGTCTGTGTGGATTTTTAGGAAAAAAATGAACTGAAGGTCGATTTCCCATGCCATTTATTGCGCCCTGAAAGATTTCCGGTTAATGGAAAATTCATGTACATTTGTTTATTATCCCGGGAAATCGCGGGAAATCTGTTTAAATCATTTTCAATGCAACCAATTGTAGCGCCTTCATTGCTTTCGGCAAATTTCGGACATCTTGATTCTGATATTGAAATGATCAATAACAGTGCGGCCGACTGGCTGCACATCGACGTAATGGACGGGGTATTTGTTCCCAATATCAGTTTTGGGTTTCCGGTGCTGGAAGCCGTGAGAAAAAAATCGACAAAACCCCTGGATGTGCATCTGATGATAGAAAATCCGCAGAACTATATTGAACGGTTCAGGGATGCCGGAGCCTCGGTGCTTACACTGCATTATGAAGCTGTTGACCACCTTCACAGTGCAGTTACACATATCCGTTCACTGGGAATGAAGGCAGGGGTTTCCCTTAATCCCCATACGCCTGTCCTACTGCTTGAAGAGATACTCCCCTGGCTTGACCTTGTTCTCTTAATGACCGTTAACCCGGGTTTCGGAGGTCAGAAGTTCATAGAGAGCAGCTACCTGAAAATCAGAAAATTAAAAGCACTGATAATTGAAACAGGTTCGGCTGCCCTGATCGAAGTGGATGGCGGAGTGGACCTTCAAAATGCATCATCCCTTGTCAGGGCCGGGGTAAACGTGCTGGTTGCAGGAAGTGCCGTGTTCGGATCGCCCGATCCGGCTGAAGCAATAACCACGCTTAAGAATTGTGACACAAGATTAGCATGACACCGGGCACAAAACGGTTACTATTCCTCTCCGGCCAGGAATTTGTCCATATATGAAAAATTCCTGGTAAGACCACCTTCCCTGACGATTGTTGCCCTTTCAATAATGCCGTCCCGGTCGTTTAAAAAGGCAGGAAATACGCTGTCTATAAGTTTGTCACCAAATTCAGCTGAAGCATCCCTGGGAAGTTCACCCGGAAGATTATCAACTGCCATTACGGTTATGTTTTTCTGATCAAACGGATCGCCCTCAGTACCTGTTTCAGGATCATAACCATAGAACGGTTCATCAATGGATGAGGACCTGAGGGTGGATGCAACAGGTTTTTTGATATCACAACTTACATCGGCAATTACTGAAATCCTGAAATCGGGTTTGCGATAGTCTTCTTCTTCAAGAAAGACGGGAGAACGGGGATCCCAGTAGTGACAAGGAATAAAAAGATCAGTAACGGTGGCGTAACGGTAAAAGTCCGGATCATAATCTTCCGGGTAATAAAAAAAATGCTGAAGGTCAAATTCTTCACCATCTTTTCTCCTGACATAGTCCCATGGTTCAATCTGACATATAACAGGCCGGTCATATTTTTTTTTTTGTTATTCTGCAGGCTCAATTACACTGTATCCAAGGGTAGCAAGTGTTTCCCTTGCCCCGGCAGCAACCCTTCCTGCTCCTGTTATAAGAATTTTTATTGGAGGAAGCCTGACTTTGGCAAGTTCAGCCATCATCTGCTGCAGGTCGTGACATTTATGGGCAGGTTTCAGGTCAAATAGTTTATAGCGTAGTCCATATCCACGTAAACCATTGTAAGCGCCAACAATACCGGCCCATCTTCCGAATGCCACAAGCCTGATGTTTTCCTGATTTGTCAGGTATTCATAATCAACCAGGGTTATATGCTTTTTTACTATTTCCTGAAGAAGCTGACGGTTATAGGGCTGTTTTTTAGCAGTATGTGAAAAAAACAGGTATGTTTTACCCGGTATCAGAGCCGAAACAGAGACCTCTTTTATGCCAACCAGCAGATCGCAGTCTGAAATGTCTTCCGTTACCCTTATCCCTGCCTGCCTGTATTCATCATCCTTAAAACATCTGATATCACTACTCTCAACAGATAAATCGAATTCAGGGTAAAGTTTCAGCAGCCTGGCTGCAGATAAAGGAGTCAGTGCGACCCTTCGGTCAACAGGAACCTTGGTTTCTTTCAGTATCCCTATATGCATAGCTTGTTTTTCTGCTAAATTAAACATTAGCGGCGGTTATGCAATATTTGTAAATAATTTTTCATCAGAATAAGGATCATGCCAGCAATCTGCTTTACTGTTTAAAAGTTTGTAATCAAAGCATTAGTTTGGCAGGATAATTGTACATTTGCAAATAGTTCACGGGGCTGACTGGTTTTGACAGCAAGATGAACAGATATGTAAGCATGCCGAGTTAAGCAGTACATCTCGTTAAACTGTAGTGCAAACAATTAAGTGGCGAGAATAACTACGCGCTTGCAGCATAAGTCTTAAGAAGATTTATGCATTATTCACGGTCAAGGATCGTGAACAAGCTGTCTCTCAAAAACCCTGCCCGGCGGTTTTTGAATACGAGGCACCAGTAAGATCGGGCTGGTTCGGAATTTTTCCCGTGTTCCGGACAAGAAAACAGGGAATAAGGTTCAGTTAGGCTGTCTGTTGCCGGACTGTTCCCGACAATCAATAACAGTCTAAGCATGTAGAAAGCTTATAGGTTCCTTGTTTGGACGAGGGTTCGATTCCCTCCAGCTCCACAAAAACCCCGACCCTGCGGTCGGGGTTTTCTTGTTTGCCCCCGGCCCACTGTATTTTAATCAATATTCCATGTGTCCGGATCGGTTTTACACCGGCCGGAATTCCTTCAACTGCGCAACCCCGCCATTTCTGATTACCGGGCACCGGCGGATTGCGGGCCATACACGGCACAAATCGGGTAGGAGAAACGGGATTAATTCCCGTTTCGACCTCCCACACCACCGTACGTACGGTTCTCGTATACGGCGGTTCCTTAATTCACAACTCTTACCGCTTCATAATAATCCAGCAA
>SLJO01000166.1 GCA_007135095.1 Bacteroidales bacterium
CTTTTCAAAAAAGAACTAAAAAAGTCAATAGGCTGGCTCAGACCTGAAGAAATGACAGAATTACATCGCTGGGTAATGGCAAATTACTGGGAAACACATAAAAATGAAATTTCGGAAGTATTTGTATTCGCCTGAATGATTGATGAAAGATCCGGATGCCCGGCGAAAGATATTACCGGAATGAACCCCGAATAGCATTCGGGGTTTATTTATGGTATCCTGCCCATTAATCCGGCTGTCCCGGAATAACTGTTTTTATCAGTATCCCAGCTCCGGGGCCAGCAGGAGATCCTTCACCTCCGTGTATGTTCCGCTTTCTTCCTGCAATACAATGCCCATTGCCTCAACAAGATAATTTGCAGCATATTCGGGATTGGTTATTCTGCCATTAAGGTTAATATTCAGCCCGTTTACTTGTTGATAAGTATCGTCTGGTACCCGGGAAATGCCCTCATCCCAAACCCCGTCAACTATTCCGGGCTCTATAGCTGAGAAATGAGTTTCGGGTACCTCCCTTGCATACAATTTCATTAACGTATTCAGCGCTGCCTTTGAAATGGCATATGCATTCCAGCCCCTGTCACCGTTTATCGCGGTCCCTGATGAGATAGCCACAATCTGGTAAATATCAGGCACCCTTTCAAGCAGTGTATCAATAATCAGTTTGTTGGCCAGTAAATTAACATTCATCACGGTTGAGATCTTCTCAATTGGGGTTTTTCTTATATCGTTGAACTCGGGAATCATCCCTGCATTCAATATCACAAGGTCCAATTCTTTGACACTGCCCACGAAATTACTGAGCTGCAACCTGAGTTCATCAAGTTGTTTGAGGCTATGTGTAAGGTGATGATAGTTAGCATAACTGTTCAAAGGGTCATTTGGACGGGGACTGATCCCGTAAACAGTTGCTCCGGTCTCCAGGAATTCCCTGGCAAGGGCATTCCCGAAACCTGAACTGGTATCAGTTATAAGGACGTTCATTATTTTACCATTTTAAGTTTGCAATTATCCAGGCCCTCCTCCCTGCGTTCGCCATTACGGGCTTTTCCTGCGTGAATCGTTTTACGGGATTATTCCATGAATTTCCATTACAGGCCTTTTTTTTAATTATGACAAATCTGATACCAGTTAACAAAATCATGAAACTTTGGAAAGCTATCATACAGTCCATGCGCAGCATGTCATCTGTAAATAAAATAATGACCGGCAAAACCATTGGGGAAGAATGACCTCATTATGGGAAATTTTTCTCAGAACAAGCAAGCCCGGGTTGTAAATTAACTGTATATCCGGTCGATACCCTGCCCCGGCACCACTCTTTCCCACATTTTCCTTTCCATTTTTTTTCTCCATGTGATTCACCTGGCTTTCCTCAGTACTCAGAAATAAACCCTTGCGCCCATTGATATTAACCTTCCGGCGTCAGGATAGCCCGCAACGGTAAGATATTCCTGGTCAAGGATGTTTTTAGCCTCAATAAATACCCGAGTGGAGTACCTGCCCACGAATGTATAGCCGGCGGTCACATCCAGTGAAAAGAAATCTCCGAGAGGAAAATCACCGTATTCCATGATCCATTGCCTGTTTACAAACCTGTTGTTTGTGTACGGGCCGGTATAATTTACAAAAAGGTTGCCATCAAACCCCAGGTAACCGAACATTATCCCGGAATTAAAAATCATGTTTGGCATCTTATCGTCATTTTCCCATTCACCATTTGCTTCATTTTCGCCCTTCATAAATGTTGCATTTGCAAATATGGTGCTATGCAAAACTGTAACATCAAATTTTCCGGAAAGTTCCATTCCGTAGCTGCGCTTGTCCAGATTCTCATACAATTCAATCAGATACCCATCTTCAGATTCTCTCAGCTTCCCGCTTAATTCCAGTGCATCATTTCTGGTGGCGAAAAAAGCGCTCATTGAGAATTCTGCCTGATCGGATGAGCGGAACTTTAATCCAAGATCGTGCTGAAAGCGTGCTTCCTGTCCCGGCCTGTTCAGGGATTCGTCGATACTCCCCCTTCGCGGGGAAACAGTTCCGCCGGCAAAATTATAGTGAATAGATGACTGCCCGGATAAAAGGTAAGATGCTCCAAGCACAGATTGCCATTCCAGAGGCGCGGCCTGGTCTTTAACGGGCGGCACATCCTGGAAACCGGCAGCGCTACCTTCAATGCCAAAACCGCCCCATTCGACAATATACCCTCCAATAAGCCTGAATCCGGCGTCGAGGATAAAGCGGCCCACCGACTGTTCACTGGCAACCACCCCCGACCAGGTATGAAGGTTAGCCCGGCGGCCGGCATAATATCGTTTCCCGTCAGGAGCCACCCAGTGGTTATATATAACTCCTGCCCGCAGGGTGTTCGAGGAAGTTACAGGGCGGCTGTGCAACAGGTTGAGACCGTATTCATAATCCTTTTCCTGGTGTGAAATGTGCCCCTCTGTCGAGGAAATATTAAGGCTCGAGTAATGAGCATCACGGTATGACAGGTTTGTTTGCAGCTCGGTTAAAGATCCGCATTCTCCCAGATAATTGAGCTTGGCATAGGAAATAAATGTCTGCATTGGATCAAATTCCTCTTCCCTGTTTAATATATTGGGAGAGCCAGGCTCCAAAATTTTCACAAATGCCCTGGAACCGCCGATGTAAGTTGTACCGGCCTGAATTGCCAGCCGGTTGCTTATTTCCCAGTCCATGTCGCCATGGAGATTTATTATGCGTTCCCTGCCGTTCCTCCCCGGTGGTCCGTCAGTGCCAAAAAAGGAAGCCGAAGTATTTATTCTAAGACCATTTATTTTATTCCCGTAGCGCAGGTTGGTGGCATACTGGTTCTGCTCCCCGTATCTCGAAGAGAAAGAAACAGTCTGCCGTTCCGGCTTTTTTGTCCTGACGTCGACCAGGCCGCTGAGCCCTGACAATCCCTTTACCAGGGCACCGCTGGAGCGGACAATCTCCACTGACTCTATGTCCATGGCAGAAAAGAAGTATACCGTTTCCTCAAACTCTTTCTGCAATATGCCATTGATCGAATAATCAGGGTAGGGGTACTTTTGTCCCCTGACTGAAAAAAACTGCTTGGTCTTTCGCCCCCTTGTTTCGATCCATCCTCCCGGCACATATTTAAATGCATCTGTCAGCGTAACAGCACCCTGCCTTTCTATCTCCACCGAACTTATTCTGGTTACAGAAGGCATTAACGATACCGGTTCGCTGTTAATTGAAGTGTCCCTGTCAAATCTGTTATGTACACCAACAACATCAATGCCCTCAATTACAATCTCCCCGGGTTCCAGGCCTATCCTCAGAAATTCCGGTTCCTTTGCGGGAACAAGAAGGGAAACATCCTTTCCGGAAAAACCCATGGAGGAAATCCTGATATTGTATTTGCCTGCCGGCAACCGGAGCTCAAAATACCCATCCGGCCCCGAACTGGTGCCGATGCTGGTCTCCCTGACAACAATACTGGCATTTGCAATCCCCCTGGCATTTTTAGTGTTATATACTCTTCCCTTAACGGTGAAAACATCACCGGCTTGTGCAGAAGAATCAACAAACAAAAAAATGCCCAATACAATTAAAAACGAAACTAAATTTCTCATGATCAACAATAATATAAGGATGCCCAAGGAGTGATTTGAGCCGCTAAAATAAATAAAAAAGTGAAACAACCCGGCCGTAAATCGTGACGGGAAAAATGAAAACCTGATGAACTTTTAAATCAGATAATTGTATATTAAATATACATTTCCGTTTTAAATCCATTAATACTTAACCGGGAATATATGGAAGAAACTATTCTTAACAGAGGCAAAATCAAGAGAAGTAAGAAAATATACTTCATGAGTTACATGCCCCAGTTTTTCAACCTTTATTATTCCTCCCTCAAGGCAAATATTGACAGGCTCAATGATTCCAGGCAGCTGAAAAAGGAGTTTTTCGAAAAGCTCAAATATGAGCTGAACCTGGATTCGCCGCGATCCTATAATGAAAAGATCCAGTGGAAAAAGCTGTACGACCGCAACCCCCTTCTTACAGTAACGGCTGATAAATATGCTGTACGATCTTATTTAAAGTCCGTCCTGGGTGAAAAATCAGCAAGCGAACTACTAATTCCACTTTATCATGTGACTGATAAACCGGAAAATATCCCATTTGGGGAGCTGCCTGAAAAATTTGTTGTAAAGCCAAACCATGGAAGCCAGATGCATATTTTCGTAGAGGATAAAAACCAATTGCCATACGAACTTATAATAAAGGAATGTAAAAGATGGCTTAAAGTTAATTTTGGTTTCTATACCGGAGAATGGGCTTACAGGAACATAAAAAGGAAGATCCTCGTTGAAAAGATGCTGGAAACTGAAACCGGAGAGATGCCCCTTGATTACAAACTATATTGTTTCCATGGTAAATGTAAGCTAATCAGGGTATCCGGAAACCGTTTCGGTGAAGAGGTGCTTTCAGGTTATTTTGACACAGACTGGAATCTTTTGCCTTTCGGTGTTCCCGGGTATAAATGCAACCATCCTTATGATAAGCCCGGCAACCTGGGTGAAATGATTTCCCTGGCAGAATGCCTGTCTAAACCATTCGATTATGTGAGGGTGGATTTGTACAGTATCGGCAAAAAAACCTATTTTGGTGAATTAACCCATTATGAAGCATCCGGTATGGGCAGGCTTGAACCCGAATCCTTTGATTTCATGCTGGGGCAATACTGGAATATTGAACCCGGGTACTGGCAGAAAAAACCTCAGCTATAAGGTGAAGCCCCGGCATAGGCCGCCTGAAACCCGGATCCTTTGATTCCATGATGGGGCAATACTGGAATATTAATCCCGGATACTAAAAAAAACTTCAGCTATAAAATGCAATATCTCAGAATGGCCATAGCTGTGATCAGTTCAACAGCCTGCCTTCCTTCATCTGATATGACCGGTGGGCCCGGTGACTGATTCTTTTATCATGTGTTACAAGGAGCACTGCCCCGCCCTCTGCGGCAAAATCTGAAATATATCGTAAAACCACCTCTGCATTGTCATCATCAAGGTTTCCTGTTGGTTCATCGGCAAACAAAACACCGGGATTATTGACCAGTGCACGGGCCAGTGCCACCCTTTGGCGTTCACCGGTGCTAAGCTGCCCGGGTTTATGATCGATCCTTCCCTCCAGGTTGAACCTTAAAATCAATTCTCTTGCCCTCTTATCTGCAGAGGCCGAATATGAATTTGAGCCGATGGTGGGTATCAGTACATTTTCAAGCACGTTCATATAGGGCACAAGGTAAAACTGCTGGAAAACAAAACCTATCCTCACTGCCCTCTCCCTGTCCCTCTCTTCTGGAGAAAGCTTATACATATCAAGGTTGCCCAGAAAAACTTCCCCCTCGTCGGGGGTCAATAACCCGCCAGCCATCAGAAGCAGTGTTGTCTTTCCACAACCGCTCTGGCCTGTCACTGAAACCAGTTCCCCTTTGCCTACACCGATCGTCACGCTGTCAACAGCTTTCACCTCTTTTACTTTTCCTGATCTGTAGGCTTTCCTTACATTTTTTACAATTAATTCCACAAATGCATATTTTATGTTTCTCATTAAATCATTAACAATGTACTCCGGTGTTCCGTGAAAAACCAGCTCTGTAAACGGTCCTTCCGGGTTCCGGCTGATAGGCCTTCCGGGGCGCCGGCTGACAGCCCTTTATTGGTTCACGCGACCCGTTGCTTCAAATGCCCCTGGAGGGAGTGATGTTTTCAGGATGCTTGCCTTTACTGTTCGCTCAGGATATCTGCAGGATCCTGGTTTGCCGCCAGAACAGAAGGCAGCAGACCCGCTGCCAGTGCCAGTAATGGTGCAAGCAGCAGACCGGTAATAATAAGCGGCAGGGTTATCAGGCTCTCTGCACCACCATAGCTTAAACCCGGGCCACTCCATAAAACACCCACTAGCATACCAAGCAGGCAACCGCTTATTCCGGCCACCAGTCCCATCAGCACTGATTTACCCAGAAATATCTTGAGTACCTGGAGCCTCCGGAAACCAATTGCACGCAGAATGCCGATCTCGTGTTTTCTTTCTCTCACATTGTTTAATATAAGCACAAATATCCATACCGAGGCACCGGCAATCAAAAGGATAATAAGGACAGTTGCCAGCCGCTCCTTCTCCTCCCTCAGCTGAAGCTGATGGGCCATTTCAGCATACAGGATTTCCTGGTGCAACCTGGCGGCCCTGTCCCTTACATCTGCACGGGCAGCAATCAGCGAGCTGAATTCAAATACCTGGGCGTGCGGAAGTATCTCCTTTATTTCCCTTTTAACCTGGCCGATCTCCTCAGTGGCACAGACACACTCAAGTGCCAGTATACCATTTATTTTCCCGGGCCTGCCCAGTATGGATTGTGCCTTGTCCAGCGGTATCCATACGGTAAGATCATCCCTTGTACCCCGCCTGGAGTAAACCCTGTTTACTTCAAACGCTTCACCCCCGATTACTATGCTTTCACCCGGCCTGATGTTCAGCGACACTGCTACCTCCTCGCCCAGGTCGGCTTTGCCTTCAGGCACCCTGTCCATTATCGGCGAGCGGTACTCGTGATCTTCTGTCAGGTGGCCGGGCTTGGCGTACACAGGTACCTGCCCCCTGACGCCAGAAAGAAGAATTTCTGTATTTCTCTCTTTCCAGAATATTTTTTCCTGCAGAACAGGCAGTAGATGGTTCAGTGTGGTTATGCCGCTTTCAGCAATTTTCCATACATCCTCATAATCAAGGTATGCAGTTGCGTAACCATCCCTTTCAAGTGCAGGGATACTCTGTTCTCCGTCAAGGATGAGGACGTTGTACCCCATATTACGCATGATTATCCTGTAATCATCCTCAAGCTGTGCCATTTCAGCCCTCAGCTCCCTCTCCTTATCAATGAACAGCTGCCGGGTAGCTATTTCATCCCCCCTGAGCACTATTAAGGCTCCCACCAATCCGGCAGTTGCAATAACAAGAGAAAGAACCCCTGTTATGAACCCTAATTTCTTGTGTTCCAGCTCATTTTTGATGATCAGCCAGATGTTCATCCTTCTGCCGGTTTTGTTGTCTGTTTCCATCTATACTTTTAATTTTACTGTTCCTAATTGAAATATAATAATCAGAATCAGGACATTCAAGGCATTGCAGTTCCGGCTTTGCTTATTGCTGATAATGGCGCCGGATGACCGTCAGTCCTGTGACATTTGATAATTCTCTCTACCTGATGTTTTTATGGTATAAAACAATGCCCCCAAGCAGTATTGATCCGATCACTCCGGTAAAAATGTATACCATAGTATATTTAATGGATTTTTCGTTTTCCGGCAAATCAATCGCAGCTCTCCGGTTTTCCTGTGCCTCACCGGCTGGCCCGTGCTGATCAGGCAGGGTCCTTCCGGCCGGAGACTCCGGCACCTGTTTTTCCGTTAACATCTTTTCAGCTTCACCAGGACCGGATTCTGACCCGGCCCGGATAGTGGTTCCGGTTGGCGTTGCCGGCTTAGTTTTTTCATCCTGATTGCCGGGGTTACCCTGCTGACTATTATGACCGGTGGCAGAGAAAATATCAAGGTATACCACCCGTGCCTGTTTATCTTCATTTGTTTCCTTTCCGCCGGATGTTCCCAGCCGTTCACGAGTTACTTTCTCCAGGCGGGTTCTGACCTCTGCCTCCCGGCTGGAGAAATCACCCATCCCGCTCAGCGGGTTTGCTATATTCATATCAGTGATATTCATGACAACATTGTCCCAGTCCATCGCTATCAGAAGGTCCACTCCCGGGTTAAGCAGCTTGGCCTGGCAGGAGCATGGTCCTGTCAGGAACTCAGCTGCCTCCGATATATTCCACTCGTTGATCCCACTCCCCACTATTGCCCAGAGTGCAATTCCACGGCCGTAAACCGGGAATATTATTGGCTCCGTTTCAAATTTATTGAGGTCATCTTCGCTGTTGATAAGCATATTTATAAATTGCTCCTCACGGGGGTCATTACGTGATATGCTTACCACCTCGAATTTCACAGCCGGCATTTTATCATCCATGTCTTTTCCTGAATCCTTCCACCATAATTCCATGTCCGGCAGCACCAGTGTGCGCTCAAGCCGGTTCAGGTGGTTGCCAAGCAACTCCAGTGCAGCCCGGTCTTTGCGCCTGTCGCCGCTTTCCAGGAAAACCCATACGGCTGTTGCGTCTTCAACGAGCTTCCCGGCTATGCTTTCACGGGCTGGTGAGCTGACAATACGCTCTACATTGGTTCTGTTCAAAGGGCCTGACCAGATGACTCGATTGATTCCGCTGACCCTGGGGTATCTGAGTACCACCCATGGTAATTCGGGCGGGGAAAAACTCTTTAGATACCCCCTGGTAATATCATCCATTCCGCCGCCTGTATCGACATTTCTGAGTTCTATGTTGGCTTTTGACTCTCCTCCCCTGGATGCAGCCAAAAGGTAATCCACAAGTTCTTTCTCAGGGGGATCAAATAAACCTTCATAAAATATCACGATGCTGTATGGGTCTGCATCCCAGTACTCCAGCGCATACCTGAAAACGGGAATAGGGCATGCATAGCTATGCGGGGAATTAGTCAGCTTGATCCCGCCGATTATCAGCATCAGTATAAATATCTTCATTCGCATAATTCCGCCAACTTTTTTCTGGTTTTTTTATATTCCGCGTTCAGATGCAGCCGTATGCCCGTCAATCACTATTTCAACTCCCGAGATAACCGCCGCATTAATTTTGTCTGAGAACCCGATACTGAGACTACTGCCTACCCTGATCCCGCTAAACTCCTTTTTCAGAACTCGCCTTGACCCGCCTGCCTCTTTTGCAATATCGAAGTTCTCAAGGACTTTCTCTCCCTGGATATTGACATCAAAAACCCGCTGGCCGGCTGAGAGATCCTCAGGCTCGGCAAAGTAAAGTGTAACAGTATAATAATGTTCTCCCGCGGAATCTTCCGGCATCAGGTCGACCGATATTGATGTGATGCCTTTTACACCGTAAGATGCCACCCAGTCATATTTTTCCCCTGTGTTCTCAATCCATGTCGCATGGTTTCTGAACCATGTATGGGAATTCGATTCAATTTTAACAGGCAGGTCAGGCCCGGCCGCGTAGACTTTCGGATATTCGAGCCACAATACGTCATCCTCCTTCCTGTTTCCCTGTCCACCGAAATTGATACCCAGCGAGCGTATGGCACCGCTCCCGCTTTCCAGCCTGTTAAGTGCCCATACCTCTATTCCCGCATCAGGCAAATGCACCAGTCCGACACTGGTCTGCAACGGATATGAGCATGTGCAGGTCCTGGTATAATCCGGCGCATTCAGTATTCCATCTGCTGCAACCATGCTGTTGGTGCATCCTGACCTGAACCCGCCGAAATTGCTGGTGCCTCCGAAATTAAGCAGATCTGTGTAACCGGAAGTACCCGACCGGAACATGATCAGGTACTTGCTTGAATTCATGGTTCCGCAGCCATAATACTTGTGCCAGTTCCAGTTATATGCCTCACCGGTTATGGGGTGGTCCTTAAGAATATTGTTGCCCGTGTAGGGATTAAACGCCAGCTCACCCGGCCTGCCGGATATTACCATGTCGGGATGCAGTCCCAGGGGGCCTGTATAGCCACTGGTATTCTCCCAGATTATTTCACCCGTCAATCCATTGTGAGCAAGCAGCCGCTCACGCGGTTCATCGGCAGGGGCTCCTCTCTGCCCGCTTCGGCCGCCCTGCAAAAGGATATCCTTATCCTCATAATAGCCAAGCCATGTTCCGAATATTCCTTCTTTCGATGACCATAACTCCCTGCCGGTTTTTAAATCCAGTGCCAGAAGCTCAGATCCGGGAATGACCCGGGCTCCCCTTCGCTGAAACAGTTCTATCACTCCCTGGGATAATCCGTCAACCAGGAACACCCGGTCATCGCCGGCAACTATCGCATTATGCCTGAAACCTTTATCCGCCTTCCTGGTCCACAACACATCGCCGCTGTGCCGGTCCATTACAAGAAGCAGCGTGCTGGAGGTGGCATTCCAGTTTTCCGTCTTTCCCGGCTGGCCCTGATCGAAAACCTGGGGATCAATGGTGGTAATAAGGTAATCTCCAGCCACCATCAAATGGCCGAATTCGCTGATTCCTGTATCGGGCATCGCAGGCAGCCGGAATTCCGCAACTATTTTTCCCGTGGCAGGATCCAGGGTTATCAGCCTGTCCCGGTCTATTACATACACCGCGTCTTCGAGAGAAACATACGGACTGCCAATAAAGTTTGCCCCAGGGTGGTTTGACATATATACTTCGTTGCCCGCCCAGAAACGTTCCTCGAGCTCCAGATCAGTAAATGGGTGGCCAATACCCGGAAATTCCCTGACCCAGAGTTCCCGTCCTGTATAAACGCACCTGGCACTCAATGTCTCTATCCCGAGAATAAGCAGCCTGCCGCCTGCAACCTGGGGTATGGGTCCGTTATGATGCCTGGGCAGAACATTGTGATTTGAGGGCCCGCCGAACCATAGCGTTCCCAGCGGTGGTTTAACAAGGTTATCATCTGAATAGGTGCGGTTGGAGGCGCCACCATACTGATGTGTCCATTGCGCCGAACCCGGCAGTGCCCCGGCCCTTGTTACAAGTGCATATTCATCCTGCATTTGCAGTACCCCGTTTTCAAGGCCGAGCCTGTTGAATATTTCATTAAATCCGGTGCCGGCACCGGCAAAACAGGCTGCACCGCCGTAGGGACGAAGTGATTGAAAAACTGTCTTTACCTGATCATCAGTAACATCGCTGCCATTAAAAACCACCAGATCATATATATAAGGCAGGAACGCTGCCCTGGCCTGGCTGTCATTTAACACGGAAACCCTATTACCATATATGCCCTCATTGTCAAACCGCATTCTTAGCATGTCCGCCTTTCGTCTGTCAGGTTCAGCAATAACAAAATGCATGGAGCTTTTGTCAACCAGTGCCCTGATAAGGCCGATGTCATCTCCCCCCCAGATCATCCCGTACCCCCCGGTGATGCGGGCAGACCGGATAATGGAACCTGCAAGTCGTTCAGCATTTGGATCAGGCCTGTAATCCCCTGTCTTCAAGGCGTAGTGCCTGACCGGAGCGGGAACCCCGGTTGCAAAGCAATACAGCTTGCCCTCGCTGGTTACCACATACAACTTGCCGTTTCCTGCAAACATGCTCCATATTTCCCCGTATACATCATGTTCCCATATCACTTCACCGGGCCTTCCGGCGTCATCAGCGGCAATTATGGAAGCAGTGCCTCCATTGTTTTTGCTTACCACAAACAGGGAGTTTGTAATAAAATGGATACGATCCACATTGTCCACTTCAACCTTCCATAATTCCTGCAGCTCATATTGCTTAGCTATTGCTCCTCTTTCGAGCCTGTCGCTGATTTCCGTCTTCACAGTTTTGAGCTCCGATTTATGGGCGACAATATGATTTCCCGATACACCTATAAAAGCATCTTTTGTAATGACATCACCGGGAACATGTCCGAATTGCGCCCCGTCTTCAAGGGCATAAAGCATCCCGTGGTTAATAAACCAGTCGTCCGAGGCAAACGCCCTGTATCCGCCTGCACCTTTTCCAACCATCCCGGAGGCCTGGTTAAAATACAAAAATTCACCCGTTGCCCGGTCAAATACGGCCGGGGGGGTTCTTCCACCGGGAACAATAAGCTTGTCACCGCTAACAGCCAGGTATCCCTGTGGTGAAGGTCCTCCATAGGAATAGGCTCCTCCATGCTGATGCAGGTTCCATATAGTGCCGGTGGTGCTGTTGGTCCATACCTTACTCCCGCTTTCAGCATCTACTGCATGAATAAAAGTTCCTTCAAACGGCATGACCCCGGCTGCAAAATAAATTATACCCTCGCTTATAACCGGACCTCCGCGTGCAGGCCACATGCTTATAATTCTTTCATTACCCAGCACCATCCTGCTTGAGTAGCTGCCGTGGAAATTCCAAGCAAGCTCACCCGTTGCAGCATCCAGGCAGTAGAGGTACCCATCATCCGATATAAAATATACCCTGCCCGAATCGTATACCGGGGCAAACCGTACCGGTCCGCCGGCATAATAGCGCCAGAGCTCCTCCCCGCTTTCGGCAGAGTAGGCAGTCAGCCTGTCCGATACCATGGAGGGGACAAATAATCTTCCCCCGCCGATAACAGGTTCATAGGAGATATCGAAAGAGAGTTTTCCCACCTGGTCGGGATTTCCGCCGGTATAATAGTCCTCCAGCTGAAAGGGCCATGCCCTTATCGGCTCCTCCAGCTGCCTGGTCCACAAAAGCGACGGGTTATCAGGCAGGGATATTTCCGCGAAAGCCTGTCTCCCGGCTTCATACCTCCACATTGGCCAGTCAGAATCGTTGCATATCGAGTTTAAAGATGTCAGGGGTGACAAAAGCAATAAAACAGCAATGGATTTGATTCTCATCTCGGGGGTTATTTGATAAACATAGAAAGACTTATTATGATTGCAGGTGCCTTATAAGACATGCAACATATAAAAAACTTCCAATATTTTTTCATAAAAACAGATAAATATATAATCTGACCGGCATTATTTGCCTGCCGGTGAACCCCGGTTCAGGCACGCCTGGCTTCCGGTAAAAACGATGCCAGTACCTGGGCAGGGTTGACCAGGGAAGGCCACCCCGGCCCGGCACAGGCAATTTATTATTAGTATTGGGATTCTTGAAATAATTCAGTAATTTGTGAGTTTTAAAAATTAAACCCTAACCATCAAACCCTGGATTATGTCCCCCAAAAAAAGATACCCGCAAGGCAGACGTGAATTTATTGGAAATATGGCTGCATTGGGCGCCATTGGTGCCATCGGGGCAGGCCATCTACTGTCCTCCTGCGGGTCGCGAAGAGGAAAATATGAAGTACCTGTTTTCCCCGAAAGGGCTCCTGACGGGCCGGTCCTGAAAGCAGGCATAATAGGTTGTGGAGGCAGAGGTACGGGAGCGGCCTTCAATTTCATTGACGCAGGCCCCAACCTGCAGATTACAGCCCTGGCAGATGTTTTCCAGGACCGCATTGACAGGTGCCGGGAATTACTCAGGGAACAAAGAGGTGTGGAAATTCCCGATGAAAACTGTTTCGTTGGCTTTGATGCATATCAAAAAGTAATTGATTCAGGGGTGGACATAATCCTCGAGGCCTCCGTGTCAAAATTCCGGCCTAAACATTTCGAGGCAGCCGTACAGGCAAGAAAACATTGTTTTATTGAAAAGCCTGCCGGCGTTGACCCTGTGGGTGTGAGATCGGTAATGGCTACGGGCAGAATGGCTGAATCGGCGGGATTATGTGTCGTGGCCGGAACCCAGAGAAGGCATCAGCTGGATTATATCACCACTTTCGGGATGATAAAGAACGGGATGATTGGCGATCTTGTCTCTGCCAACTGCAACTGGAACAGGACTGCGCAACCTGTTACCAGGAGACAGGAAGGCTGGAGCGACATGGAGGCCATGATAAGGGACCGGGCGAACTGGACCTGGCAAACCGGCGACTCCATTGTCAACCTTCTTGTTCACAATATAGATGTCGTTAACTGGTTCTTTGAAAAACACCCCGTCAGGGCAACAGGGTTCGGCGGACGGCACCGGCGGCAATCGGGAGATATGTATGATTTCTTCAGCGTCGATTTTGCTTTTGATGACAGAAGGACCCTGCACGGCACCACCCGTGAAATAGACGGTTGCCACAACAGGGTGGGAGAGATAATTTTCGGGACAAAAGGATATACAAACTGCCAGAACAGGATTTGGGACTATGACAATAACCTGGTATGGGAATATGAATACCCGATCGGAGACAATGGCCGTCCTACAGGAAGCGTGGCAATTTCACCATTCGACCAGGAGATAATAAATTTTGTTACCTCGATAAGAACCGGCAAGACGGTAAATGAAGTCCATGATCTGGCCGTTTCCTCCATGGTGGGTATTATGGGCCGGGAATCAGCATACACAGGGAACGAGGTAACCTGGGAAGAAATGATGGAATCAGGCCTGACCCTGGGGCCAACAGAATTTCATATGGGCGCGTATCCTGACATGAAGCCCGTCATACCCGTTCCCGGAACAGCACCAGGCGCATAAAAGCTGAATCCAGGTTCCGGTAATAATGCCATTTCTGTCATCCCGGATTTACCCATATCCGGGAAATTCAAAAGTTTGCAGGAAAATTATCAATTCCCGAAAACAGTGATTCCGGAGGTTTTGTATCCGATCCTGACGGCCCTGGCCCTGACAATCTCCCCCCTTGTAACCTCTCCCCTGCCGGTATCGATGCTGGCAATTTCAATTGGCCGGTGATAAAGCCTCCAGTGGGCGGGATCATCCCTGCCTTCAACCTGCCAGGCGATACTTGCTCCCCCGGTGGCACTGGAGAGCTCAAGCATTCCACCATTATTAACGAAAGTAACCGGTTCGGTTTCCGGCTGTACCAGTCCCGGCCACATCATCTGCACCAGGTCATGCTCCGCAACAAATCCCAGGTCACCTACCTCAAGTTGCCACTCCGCCAGGGCAGTCCGCAATTCAACCAGCTTTTCCCGGTGATCGGGACATTCAGCCAGATTATTTACTTCCCACGGATCATTGTGCAAATCATACAACTCTTCCAGCGGTTTGGTTTTCATCCATATATATGCAGCATCACCCTCCAGCTCTCCACGGCGGTCCATCTCTATCAGTTCCGGCGTCATATCAATCTGCTCCCTGTAAGCATTCCGGTAAATAAGGGGAAGTTCAGGACGGAAATTCCTGATATAAACATATCTTCCGTCTATCGCGGAACGGCTCATATCGTAAACCTCATCGAACCTGTCGGCCGAACCGAATGCATACCTATGGGGATTATCTGTTTTATAGGGACCAAGGAATGCCCTGCCATGCATATGTTCCGGCGGCCTGATCCCCGCCAGGGAAAGCACCGTTGGCCCCAGGTCCATCAGCGAAACGATATCATCCACCTCTGTTCCGGCCATCTCTCCGTTGGGCAGACGAACGATCAGGGGCACATGCAGTCCGCTATTGCCAACGGCCCTCTTCTGCCTTAGAAGCGGCCCTCCATGATCACTCCAGAAAAAGATAATTGTATTCTCCAGCAATCCTTCTTTTTCAAGTTCATCCAGCATCCTGCCCACATTCCGGTCAAGCTCTGTTATATTGGAATAGTTGCGCGAAACTGCTTCAACAACAGACGGGATAACCGGAAAATAGGCCGGAACGGGAACATTTTCCCGGTCAACCAGCATCGGATCATCCTTCTTCATCCAGATTCGTGACTCATGGGTGATCTCATCATTGAAAACGGCAAAAAAAGGAGCTCCTTCGGGCCTGTCCACGTAATGAGCCTGCCGTCCTATCCTGTCCCATGCCGTTATGGGTGAGTTGAACTGATAGTCGGTCTTGGCGTTGTTTGTCGTGAAATACCCGGCCATTCTGAGATACTCTGTAAAACACCTCACATAGGGAGGTGGAACGGCGGCATACTGGGGCACCACACGGCCCCTGTGGTCATATAGACCTGTATAACCCTGATAAGTCTCATTCTCAGGACTGCGGAAAGCGAAGTGGGGACCGGTACGCATGTTGTGACTGCCGATGCTGACCGGGTACATGCCGGTAATTATTGAACTGCGGCTGGGGGCACAGACGCCCACAGTGGAATAGGCATGCCTGTAAAGTATACCCTCACCGGCGAGGCGGTCAATATTGGGTGTCGAAATACCCTTTGCCCCATAGGAACTCAGAATTGGCGCAATGTCTTCAACACTGATCCATAAAATATTAGGTCTCTCCCGGCTGGCTTCATAATGGGAGGAGGTGTCTGGTGAAGCTGAGTCCTGATAGTCCACGCCACTAGATGCAGAACCCTGGGAGTTTGCGGCCGCGGCCTGGCCCAAGGCCATGACACTGCCGGAGAGAAGGATAAATGTAGTTTGCAGTTTTTGCATTGCTGATTATCGGTTTGGTTATAAAAACAAGAAAATGTCATCAGTTAACTAAAATGGTTAGTACCCCCCCCAAAAAAAAATAAAACATTCTCATAATAAATATTATAGCTCTCAGTATATAACCGCGGGTACATTCCAGTTTTGAAATTCCTGCTCAGTTCCTTTCTCAAAAAATATGGAATATGGGAATGCCAGTGCGGTGGTAGCTGTGGAGAAAGTTTTCATTTTCTGTATTTTAATAAGCCTGGTTCCCATATTCAACATAACCTCATATCAATTGTGGCAATATTCCGGATTTAGCTCTGTCGGCACCGGTGCATTTGTTTTCTTTCTCCAGTTTTCAAGAATTTGCAGTAACTCATCCCGCTTTCCAGGCTCAGTTTCTGCAAGATTTTTCTTCTCACCAGTATCTTCATTAAGGTTATAGAGCTCCAGGTCGTTGTACTCAAAATACTGGATTAGTTTCCAGTCACCAAACCTCACCGCTGAACCGGGCCGGGTACGAAACAGGGGATCTTGTGTAGGGTCTCCCTCTCCCAGGTAAGTCTCCAGGTAAACAGGGAAATGCCAGAACAGCGGACGTTTTTCAACAGTACCTGAACCTGTTAGTAAAGGCAGAAGAGACCGACCATCCAAAAGTTTGCCTGCTGGTTTTTCAATACCGGCTAACTCAAGAAACGTAGGGAAAAAATCAAGCATTGTAACCGGGATATCAGAAACTGTATTTCCGGAAATATGCCCCGTCCAATGAGCAAACATCGGGACACGGATCCCCCCTTCGTAATATGAACCTTTACCCGACCGAAGCGGAGGAATGGAAGTATAGCGTAAATGTCCCCCATTGTCAGAAATGAAAAGAATAAGAGTATTGTCAAATTTACCTGAATCTTTCAGACTGGAAATCAATCGTCCGATCTGTGTATCAAGATTTTCAACCATAGTGGCATACGCAGCATGATCCTGTCCTTTCCATGCAGGCTTGTTTTCATATTTGGGCAATAAATCCCTCACGGGTTGAATGGGAGTGTGTACGGCATAGGGGGAATAATTGAGAAAAAAAGGCCGGTCATTAACCTCTTCCAGAAACTCAAGGGTTTTATCCATGATAAGGTTAGTCAGGTAATAATCGTCCGATGGGGCCTCCAGAGGCACAAGCGTGTAAGGAGGATAGTAACTTCCGGGATTACCCGACTTCCATCCCCCGATATTTACATCAAATCCATAGTCGGTGGGATCTTCACTCACGTGCCATTTTCCGGCATGACAGGTCACATACCCGGCATCTTTAAGTGCCATGGAAAAAACATACTGGTCTTCGGGCAGGAACAGAGTATTTTTCGTGGGGACAAGTTTGCGGTCCATGCTCCTTCCCCTTTCAGAAGATTCCACCGTATAGACACCATGACGCGGGGTCCACTGTCCGGTAAACATAGAGGCCCTGCTTGGAGCGCAGTTTGAGGCAGAAGCATAAGCATTTGTAAAGATCATCCCATCGGCGGCCAGTGCATCCAGATTGGGTGTTTCATAATACTCAGATCCCATAAACCCCACATCACGCCACCCCATATCGTCTATATTGATAAGAATAATATTTGGTTTAATTATTCCTGAATTTTCATTAGAAAATTTGCAATCAGTTGCTGTAAATGAAGCTGCAAATACTCCTGTTGTTGCAAGTCCAATTTTGTACCAATTCATAGCTGAGATATATTATTAGTTACTGGCTTATAAAAACATTCATCTGAGCTTCATTGAGCTCTTCTTTTTCCTTCAATTCAAGCATCCTTTGAAACGTCATACTCTTTAATGCATCAGCAGGAGGTGTATTGGGAAGGTCAGGAGCCCCGCAAGCACCGCAATCATCCCACCGGTTTTTACTTTGCGCCGTGATTTTTTTCAACCACTTATGTCAGAATGCTATCAGCAATTCCTTATCATCTTTGTTAACAGTAGTCTCAATATTTTCAATTGTCTTCCAGTTATCCTGTTCCGGGTAGCCCAGCCGGATAGTAAAAATCCCTTCCGAAAATACCTTTGGTGAAAAGAATGTGCCATTAATCCGCACCGAGTACTGCAGTTCACCGGTTTGCTGGTTTATTACTTCAATAACAGGGTCCGGCTCTCCTTCTATTTGAATTTCCGGAAGCCATGCTTCAGCCTTACGTCCATAGTTGTCAAACTGACTAATAGTTAATGGCCAGCCAGGGAACTGATCATCCGGACCGGGATTGGCAACATCGGCAAGAAAGCGCCAGCTCTCCATCGTTATAACCCTTTGATCCTGGTCAAAAATAACCATTCCAAAACCTGACGCTTTATTATGCTTGGTCTGATAACGGTTTGGGTCCCGTGCAAAGTTACCCGGGTTGCCAACTGCATAAACATAGTTTAAATTCCCGAAAGCATCCTCATATTCCCCGGTATTGGGATTACCGTGGGCCGGGCGGTTCCGGACAGGTACTCCCAAATCGTCCGGCCTGAACCAACGGGAGTAGCCGGCAGCAATAGCCGGCGGACAAAAGCCATACCCTGAATCACGGTAATCATCAATACCATACTGCAGTATCGAAGTAAGATGCTGGTCGCCGTTAACATGAAAGGCAAATCCTTTTCGAAGGATTCTCAATGCCCTGTCCCTGGCGGTTTTTGGCCAGCCCCCTGCATCCAGGTCTCCATACAGATAAGCATCATACTGACCATGGTGTGTGGCGGCTGCTGCAAAGGGCGTTTGTGACAACACCACCTTCATATCCACTGAGTTCCAGTCCCTGACCCACTCACGGAGAAATTTTTCCTGCCTTTCTCCAAGAAGATCCAGACCCTCTATCTCTATTGCTGCCGGATCCTCCAGTGGCTCGGTAACATGATCATGCCTGCCGTCCCAGTGAGACACCCTTTCAGGTGCAGATTTAAAAATCCTGTCACTTATAATGGAAAAACTGACCCTGCCATAATCAAGGCCGGTGTACCACACACTCATATCCTGCTCTATAGGGGCCGGATCATATGGATCAGGAAGGTGAGCACACTGAGTCCGGTTCACCACATTAACAAACCCTACTGTATGAAGAAACCCCTTTTTATCACCTGTGCCAATTTGATTGGTCACTTTAATCAGATGCTGATCATCAAAGGGCACGCCACCCTCTCCCCAGAGATTGCCCTGGTATACATCATGATCATCGGGAGTTACTATAGTTGGAATATCCCGCATAAGGTCACCAAAGGCCCATCCAAACATGAACCACTTACCGAGATAGTTAAGAATTGCTTCATCTTCCGGCCATCTCACAACTCCATATCCTCCATTGCTTTCATAAATCTGATCTCCTGAAAAAAAAAGAATATCCGGTTCCGAAAGATGCAGGTTTCTGACAACAGGAGAATAAGGAAACCCCATCCAAATCTGGCAGGTCAGAGCCCCCAGCCGCAATGGCCTGTCGACAGGATCTTTGCTTACTTTACCGGTATATTCGTCAATGGCAACATCTCCGTGGGCATTGTTATATTCAAACAACACCCTGTATTCATGATCATTCCCGGAATCCCAGTTTTCAAGTTTCCAGGTAACCGTTCTCGCATCCGGATGCATCAACCCCGTTGATACTGTGTTCCAGCTGCCATCTTGTTTAATCTGCAATTCAGCTTCCTGGTTTTCAGCAATACTTACCGGAGGCATTTGAGCAGTCATCTTCAGTGTATTGCTGCTCAAAGTATGCATAGTCCACATTACCGGGCCAAAACGATTGCTTTCCTGTTCTTCAAATTTTCTACCATCCAGTTTAAGATTATCAAACCAGAACTTAGGACCATTATTTGAAGAACCTGAGGTCCGGAAATTATTAACCAGCTGAATAATTCCTGCTAAGGGGTCATCAGGTGAAAAAAACAGTTCCGTTACCTGATTCCCGGCCTTATCCCTTATATTCAGCGCCAATACATATTCACCGGAAGACCTGCCTCCTGTCACCTCAATTTTGAAACTGCCGTAGTCAAAACCGGATGGCAATCTGCTTGTTTGCTGCTCAATAAAAGCATAACCCTGGGTACTGACACCCATATTAATACCCTGGCCAAAAAAAACCGATGCGCGGACATCGTCTTCCTCTAAAGCCTTGCGGCCAATGGTCACTCCTGCGGAGCCCTCATTCTCTCCCCGCTCAAGCAATCCCATATCAAAGGAGACTCTGAACTGATTACCCCTTTCTTTCAGCACATAGGGTAATACGCTCAGAGTTGCCTGCTGGATGTTACTTATACATTCTACCCTGCCATTATTAATGCGCCACCCCTCAAGCGGAACCGTCCAGAAATCCTCCCCAATCCAGACACGGTCAGGAATACTATCAAATGTATAAAGTACATCATGATGCTTTTTGCAGGAGGTTAAATGAATGAATAATAAAACACCAGCTATTGCAGTAATCAATTTCCTTTGCATAACAATCAATTTAATTGTAAAAAACCGCCGGGTGCCACAGTGGTCAGCGATCAATGCTTCTTCTGATACCGTTGTTAAAATCAAATATATGTGTTTTTTTTAACCTCATTAACATTATATTTGTTTTTGGCATTGGCATCAGAAGGATTTTGATGTAAAAGCAATTAACTAGCACGTGTAATCTTCAAAAAACCTGGTGAGCCCCGGCACTAAAATTTCAATTTGGATAATTATTTAATCAAATACTTTTAAATTAATGGCCGCAAAATCTCAAAAATCCCTGCTTGTAATCCTGATCATAATATTTTCTGTTTCTTCATGCACAAATAATCAAATTGTTTCTCCGGAAAACCGGAAACATTTAAAGCAGTACAATATAATCTGGGATACTCCCAGCCAGGATTATAATGGCTCAATGCCTCTGGGTAACGGTGATATCGGATTAAATGTATGGGTGGAGGAGAATGGCGATATCTGTTTTTATATAGGTAAAACGGACTCATGGGGGGATAACGGACGATTAAAAAAAGTCGGAAAGGTCAGGGTAAGGAGTAATCCGGCAATTGTTTTCAGAGATGCAGATTTCAAACAGGAGCTGGATTTGTTATCCGGCACGGTTCAGATCACTTCTTCCGGGCAGGTTGCAGGGGAAAAGGTGGATATTAGTCTCCAGGTATGGGTAGATGCAAATAACCCCGTAATTCATGTTAACCATGAAAGTTCCATACCATTGGAATTGATTGCTGATATTGAACTTTGGCGGACAGAACCATACTCATTGCCGGAACTGACCACCAGTGACTTACTGGAGGACCGCTCAAAACCCGGCTGGCTGCATAAGCCGGTGACCGTAGAACCCGATGTTATCATAACAAATGCCAGCGATTATATAGGCTGGTTCCATCATAATAAAAAGTCTGTTGGCTTTGACTTTACCAATAAATTACAAGGGCTGTCGGAGTATTTTGATAAGGATTCTATTTTACACCGTACATTTGGCGCTATTATAACTGGAACAGAGTCGGTCCGTATTGATGATAAAACCCTGCAAACAGCACCTTCAAAAACAGGCAGGCTGAATGTATATGTGCTTACCAGGCACCCTTCTCAACCTGAAGAATGGCAAACAGCAATAGAGCAGATATCTGCCGGTACTGAATCCGTTCCTTTCCGGGAAAGGCGAAAAGCACATGAAGAATGGTGGGCCGGATTCTGGAACAGGAGCTGGATACATGCAACATCTGCCGGGGATAATGATAATTCTGAAAAGAATGATGCTTTTATCGTTTCACGGGCATATGCCCTTCAAAGGTTCATCAATGCTTCAGGTGGACGGGGCAGCCATCCGATAAAATTCAATGGTTCAATTTTTACTGTACCGGTTGCCGGTGAACCCGGAGATGCTGATTACCGGAGGTGGGGTCCGGGATACTGGTGGATGAACACAAGGTTGCCATACTACAGCATGAGTACTTCCGGTGATTACGACCTGATGCAACCGTTTATTGAAATGTATGCGGAGGACCTGTACCAGGTTTCCAGGTTCAGAACAGAAAAATATTTTGAATTTGACGGTGTGTTTTTCCCGGAATGCGTCTATTTCTGGGGCGCAAATTTCACCGGTGATTATGGCTACACCCCCTTTGAGGAGCGCGAAGACCCGCTGCAGGATAGTCCGTGGCATAAATGGGCATGGAGCTCAGGAATTGAATTTGTGTTTATGATGCTGGATTATTATGATCATATAGAAGACCATGGTTTCCTGGCGGACAAAATAATACCGTTAGCCAATGATATTATGAAGTTTTATGATAACTATTATTCTACCGGAGAAAATGGGAAATGGATCATGCATCCATCCCAGGCCTTGGAAACATGGTGGGATTGCACCAATCCTATGCCTGAAGTGGCCGGATTTCAGAGTATTACCAGGAGATTGCTGAATTTGCCGGAATCTATTACAAGTGAACAAAACAGGCAATTCTGGAAAAGCATAAGTTCGAAGGTCGCTGACATCCCCGTAAGGGATACTCCTTCAGGAACAGCGCTTGCCCCGGCCGAACGGTTCGAAAATAAGCGCAATATTGAAAATCCGGAGCTTTACGGAGTATTTCCGTACAGGATTATTGGCATTGGCAACCCAAATTCAGAGTGGGGGAAAAATGCATTGGAGCATCGCTGGGATAGAGGAGATTCCGGCTGGAGGCAGGATGACATATTTATGGCATACCTGGGACTGACTGATCAGGCCAGAGAAAATCTTGTAAGCCGTTCTAAAAACTATGATCAGGGTTCACGTTTCCCTGCCTTCTGGGGTCCCAATTATGACTGGACTCCTGATCAGACTCACGGAGGGGTAATTATGAAAACTATCCAGTCAATGCTTATTCAGGCGGATCCATACTCCGAAAAAATTTATCTCCTGCCTGCATGGCCAAAAAACTGGAATGCCAAATTCAAATTGCATGCACCATATAATACTACTATCGAAGGACGGGTAAAGAATGGAGAAATAGAATTCCTCAGGGTAACCCCCTCGGCAAGAGAAAAGGATGTAATAATTGCAGATTAAAAGCCGGATAAAAAACGGATAACCCCGATTTGAAATCATTCCTGGGAAAAGAGATAATTCCGAATTGAAATCATTCGTCAATCCAAATGAAAAACCTCTTCCATATTGGCCCACCATTCGCCTTTTTCGCGGTTTTTAACGGGTTGTTGCATTGGCATCATGATATCCCACCATTCCCGGGTTTTCTGGTCGGCGGCCATTTTAGCCATGTCGGCCTCAAAGTCGTCGCCGGTGTATTCCATGTAGGCAAACAACTGCCCGTCTTTATGAAAAATGGAATAATTCTGAATGTTGCATTCCTTGATTTTTTCCAGTACTTCGGGCCAAACCGCAGCATGGTATTTTTTGTATTCTTCAAAATGTTCGGGTTTCACACCTATGATCTGTCCAAATCGTTTCATGATTTTTGACTTTTATTATTGAATTCATAAATAGCATCGAACATAGCAACTATATTTTCAGGAGGCACATCGGGCAAAATATTGTGTACAGTATTGAAAACAAAACCCCCTCCTTCAGAAAAGACTTCCAGCCTTTTGAAAACCTGGTCGCGGACTTGCTGAGGGGTGCCGTTGTTCAGCACACCAACGTTTTCGATACCCCCTCCCCAAAGTGTACAATCCCGGCCAAACTCTTTTTTCAGAAAATCAGGCTCCATCCTGTAGGCATTGGTTTGCACCGGGTTGAAGACCTCGATTCCGGCATCTATCATATCGGGCATCAGTAATGAGATAGAACCACATGAGTGGAGGAAGGTATGCATCTGGCTGTGCTTTTTGACATAGTCGCATAATATTTTATGGCGCGGTTTAAATAACTGCCGGTAAATTTCAGGTTCCATAAACGGCCCCTGGGTCATTCCCAGATCATCGCCAAAACGAATAATATCGACGATATCGCCCACGGCATTGCATACCTTTTCCAATGTTGCCATGTGGCGTTTCAGCAATTCATCAAGCAACTTCTCCACGTTAGCCTGGTCGCACATCAAATCCATCAGGAAATTATCCATTCTTCTGAGAAAGGTTCCCCACTCAAACAGGTTGCAGCCGCAAACTACCAATAAAGCCTTGTCGGTATTTTGCCGAAGGCGGAGGGTTTTCTCACGTAAGGTTTCCCAGAATCCTTCATCACCGGCATGGTCCCAGGGGCTGTGTGCATCGCGTGCCCACATTATACGGCCCATTTCTGCATCCAGGTTATCGTAATTGTCCGGATACCCGTCAACATAAGGGAAATAGGTTTGATCGAAAAAAGTTGCCCCAATGGGCATCCTGGAAAGCATTGTTTTTCCATCATCGTCATAAGTGGCATACGAACCATCATCCAGCTTTACCGGGTTAAACCATTTCGGGTAAAATGCCTCGCCGCCGTTAGCCAGGGTAACTGGTTTCCAGTCGGATGGCTGGTCGTTAAACTCCCTTCCGATATCAAGTACATCCACGCCGAATTTGTCCAGCACTTTCATGTCTGGTTGCGCCAGTTGCTGTACCACATCGTATATCTGCACCGGTAATTCCGGCATCCCGATATGTTTTACCAGGTTACTGTATGCAATGGCCGAAATTCCTGAACTGGGAGTTGCTCCCATATCAACAGGTACCCTGTCAGGTTTTTGGTGATTTATGGCGGCTAAAACTCTTTCGCGTGAAGTCATCATTTTTTTATTCATGTTAAACTGTATTTTTTTGTTTCAATTAAATTGATCCGCTGATGCCAATCATAAAAGAAGCTGTAATGAGAATAAGCAGCGAAAATGCCATAATAACATAAATCCTTGCAGGTGCACCTTTCCATTCACCACGGATAAGTCCCCAGACAGAGGCAAACCCTATGGTCAGCGCCATAAGAATTCCCCATGAAGTAAAGGTAAATGGCCCCATTTTGCTTTGTCCCATGCCGTAAAAAATGAACTGGCTGA